>CAYRYR010000033.1:0-18349 GCA_964428385.1 uncultured Methanoregulaceae archaeon | reverse complement strand
CGGGACAGCAGATGAGGGAGGAAACGCCATTATAAAGACTTATAACGGGGGGTACATTCTGACAGGATACACAGAATCTGATGATGGTGACGTTTCAGGGAATCATGGGGGACGTGACATCTGGGTTGTTGAAACAGACAGTGAGGGAACCATTCTCTGGCAGAAGTGCTATGGCGGGACAGCAGATGAGGGAGGAAACGCCATTATAAAGACTTATAACGGGGGGTACCTACTGACCGGATACACGGAATCAGATAATGGTGATATGTCAGGGAATCATGGCGGGACGGATCTCTTCCTTATTGAGACAGATAATGAAGGAACTATTCTCTGGCAGAAGTGCTATGGCGGAACAGAAGAGGAGGACGGTTCTGATATTATGGCATATAACGAAAAGTATATTCTTGTCGGGTATACAGAATCGTCTGATGATGATGTCACCGGATACCATGGAAATGGTGATGTCTGGATGATACAGACAGATACAAATGGAAATATCAAATGGACCACGTGTTTTGGGGGTTCAAGCTATGATGATGGATACAGCGGTATTAGCAGGGGAGACGGGACGTATATCATTACCGGGGAGACACGTTCCCGCGATGGCGATGTATCTAATCCCGATGTGAATAGGGATCTCTGGACTTTTATGCTGGATGAGATGGAATCAGACTTTTCAACAAGTACACAATCAGGAATGGCTCCACTTACCGTTACCTTTACCGGTAGGACATCCTCAGGAATGGAACCGAATTCATGGAGTTGGTACTTTGGTGACGGTGGGATATCATCTGAAGAAGAACCTGTTCACCAGTATACGACTCCCGGTACCTATACGGTCAGTATGCAGGTATCAGGACCAGAATTTAAAAACTCAGTTGAGAAACCAGGATATATCAGGGTAACGTAAACCAGATTGAGAAAAGAATTCATACGATTACTCTGTCATTCGTGACCGTTGCGTTGCTGGCAGGGTGTTATATATTTTTTTTTTGATAGATTGTAAAAAAAACAAGTATACCTGCTTTCTTATCTGAAAACCAGCGGGATGAACAACCCAGGAATTACAGACAACCCGGGAGTTGCGATTCACTGAATATTGAATCGGGTGATGATCAATTCATGTAATGGTGCCAAAAAAAGTATCAACACGGTTGAAGAGGCACTTTATCATCCGATAGTAAAACAAAAAGCTGCCGCAATTATCAAGTAGTCCGTCTCAGGGGGTCCTGATTTTTAATTGCCAGATTGATTAACAGGTACTATTTTTTCTTGTCCCTTGTGCTCAGGTAATTTTTCATACAGAATTGGTATGTAATGGGCTGTCAGTACCGTATCAATCTGCATAAAAACCGTACCTGTTGATAACACTATCAGAAGGTAAAAATAATCCAAATTGGGATGGAATGACTATGTATCCTCCTTATTATTGAGATCCCAATCTAACTATCGTACTACTAAAATCATCCCTTTATGAGCCACAGGTATATGTAGTATGGCATATCAATAGTACTATAACGAACGGTTTCTTTATAAATCGTTTGAGATAGCACAATATTACAAGGTAAGATTAGGTACGATATCAATGAGAAGTCCATTGAGATTTTCAGAAAATAAAAACGGAGAAGGATGCAACAGGAGCAGGGGATTGATCCAGTTATATATTCTTCATTCCCTCAAAATCGAGCCCAAATCAGGTTATGACCTCATAAAGGAGATATCTGAAAAGACAAAAGGTGCATGGGTGCCAAGCAAAGGGACCCTGTATCCCATGCTTACTAAAATGGAGACTGAAGGACTGATACTCATATCTGAAACCGGAAAACGCTCCAAAAACATATTTCAACTGACTGAAAAAGGAGAGAAAACACTTACAAAAATTGTAACTGAGAAGAAGGAAGAGAAAGAAAAAATGTTTATCTTTAGAAATCTTCTTTTTGAAATTTTTAGTGATGAATCTGATTCTGTTATGGCAGATATTATGAAGATCCATATGGTAACAGAGAAAATTACGCCTGAAAAACAGGATGACGTAAAAGCAATAATAAAAAAATGTCTTTTAGATGTACAGAGGCTGGATTTAGATGAATGCAGTAGTAGTTAACAATCTTACAAAGAAATTCGGTGATTTCATTGCTGTTGACAATATCTCATTTGATATTAAAGAAGGTGAAATATTCGGCCTTTTAGGGCCAAATGGAGCAGGTAAAACAACCACATTATCAATGCTCGCAACAATGCTGGACCCGACTTCAGGAAAGGCAGAGGTTGACGGACATGATATAACAAAGGATGAAGACGGTGTCAGAAGGTCAATCGGCATTGTATTTCAGGATCCAAGCCTTGATGAAGAACTGACAGCCTGGGAAAATATGGACTTTCACGGAAGATTATATCGGATTCCTAAAAAAGTCAGGTTTGAACGAATAACTGAGCTGTTAGATCTTGTAGGACTACAAGAGAGAAAGAATGACCTCGTGAAGACCTATTCCGGAGGAATGCGGAGAAGGCTTGAGATTGCACGGGGACTTTTGCACCGGCCAAATGTACTCTTTTTAGATGAGCCCACACTTGGCCTTGATCCCCAGACCAGGAATTATCTCTGGGAATATATCGAAAAATTAAGTACAGAGATGAAAATTACCGTTATTATTACGACCCATTACATGGATGAGGCAGACCGGTTGTGTGGGCGAATAGGTATCATAGATAACGGGCGGATTGTTGCCCTCGACACTCCACAACATCTGAAAAAACAGATTGGGGGTGATGTTATCACCGTTACATCGCCAGATTGCCCGGGTACCCTGTCAGATTTCAATGTCCCGTGGATTGAGAAAATAGAACAATATGAGGGTTTTTTCTCAATTGCTCTTTATGATGTCGAGGAACATTTGTCAGAACTCATGAAGATGCTCATAGAACATGAGATCCGGATTACCTCTGTTTCAATTCATAAGCCAACACTTGAGGATGTATTCCTGCATTATACCGGCCGGACAATCAGGAATGAAGAGGCCGGGGCTAAAGATCACATGCGGATGGCACGTAAGGCATGGAGGCACTAATTATGGATGTTATCTATACCATCTGGTTGCGAAACGTCAAACGATACCTCCGATCAAAGAGCCGGATTGTTGGAAGCCTCGGGATGCCACTCTTCTTTCTGATTATATTAGGTTTCGGCCTGAATTCGGTTGTCAATATCTCAAATATTAGTGGTAACTATGTTGAGTTTTTAGTGCCTGGTATTGTGGCAATGAGTGTGTTGTTTACATCGATATTCTCTGGAATTCAGATTATATGGGATAAACAATTTGGATTTTTAAAAGAGACTCTTGTAGCACCGATATCAAGAACAGAGATAATGCTCGGGCAGACGTTAGGCGGTGCCACCACGGCCATCATCCAGGGAACGATTATCCTTGTATTATCCTTGTTTATCGGGCTTACTGTCCCGGGATTGTTAAGTCTTGTGATAGCATTTGGATTTATGGCGCTTATTGGCATTGGTTTTACCTCGTTTGGTATTGCCCTTGCTTCGAGAATTGATGATATGAGTGGGTTTCAGCTAATTATGAGCTTCTTTATCTTCCCCATATTCGGCCTTTCAGGTGCTATGTTTCCGATTGAGAGTCTTCCACCCCTGTTCCGGTCCCTGACATTATTTGATCCCTTAACATATGGGGTGGAGGGAATACGATTCGGTTTAAGCGGGGTTTCACAGATTAATCCAGTCGTCTGTTTTCTCGTACTGTTCTCATTTTCGGTTGCGATGATTATTTTTGGGGCGTTTTTGTTCCGGAAGATACAAATCTAATTTTTTACCTTTTTTTAAGACGCACCCATTGCGCATTCAACTTGTACGGATGGATGAGAATATCTTAAGCACCCGGGAACCAGCGTAAATATATAAAAACCTCTCATTGTGCCGTATTCAAAAATACAGGGATTATAGATAGATTATTAATAACATACCCCAACCCATTCATCATCCTCATAAGAAATAGAAATAATATCTGATACACAACTCATATTCGGGCGGGTGTATGTATCCTCATACTGATGAGTCGTTATTGATCCGCAGTATGTTAGGGTCGTCGTAATCCGTACGGTGGCATGGGTTCTGTTGAGAGTAACAGATGGAGTATAATTATAAGATATCACATCCTCCATGGGCCATCCAATTCCCGCATGCCAGCCAGCATCGATTGCATCAATTTCACGTTGAAATACTGAAGCTTCCAGGTATGATTCAGGTGAATCATCACCTTCAAAGTAGTTCATGATCTGGCGATCAGCATGGAGAGGCAAGGCAATTACACTGTTCTCTTCACCTTCTGAATCATAGATCTGAAGATTCCTTCCCGTCTTACTGATTCCAGCATAATATTGGATAAATGGAGGATTAATATACCCATCAGGGGTTTCATTGGTATAGGTCAGGATTAATGGTTCATCTTTCGGAAGAACAAGGGGCACTGAAAAGGAGCCTACTCCTTTCACAAGGAAAAATCCATCAAGCCGGTATCCATCTTTAAGGTGGATATGCTGATACGGTTGTAACGCTTTATTAAAATTAATCGTTGAAGGACTTACCTGAATACTGAGATCATAGGGTTTTGGACCATGTGCCTGTCCCGTCTGGTTCCTCAGGTTTTCAATGAGATTTGTTTCAAATTGATATGTTTGTTCATTTGTTGCTGCCATTACATTGCAAACAAAACCGATTAGAAAAATGAGTACAATACTCAGGATTATCCAAGATGTTTGTGTGGATGTCACTATTACCAACAGATTACTATACTTATTATGAAGAGATTTATTTTTGTATCCGATTAAAACAGATCTTTCATTTTGATCATTTCTTTCTTTTGGCTATGTTTAAGAACATTTTTTTTGAATGGAGGATACGAGTTGTGTTCTCTCATATTCTTGTTATTCGTTTAAAAACCTTGAAATAAACAGATAAATCAGATATAAACCCTGGCTTTGTTACTTCTCTTTGTACAGAGAAAACCAAAAAATTGAACTAAAAAGGCTGGTCACCATAGGAAATAGAGAAGAAAAGTCAGTGACTCTTGCAGTTTGTACGTTATCTTGTGTCAACGACGGTTTTCTTTTTAATTTTTCCTGGTTTGTCAGGTCTTGGTAATCATGTCCGACAGCTATGACGACATTTCCCTTATTGTGCCCTAGATCTACATACCGATGAGCCTTTTTACGTTCTCTGCAAAATCATGTGCATGCCTGAGATCTTCTGCATCAGGTCTGCCCTTATTCAGTCCTCCAAAGAGTTTGAGAAAACTATTCGTGTTAAAACCAGCACAACTAAATTCATCAATAATCGTGTACCCTTTGGATTGTAATTTTTCCCTGAGCAACAAGTGGTTTTGTGCAACAAATTCCCTGAGCCGTTTTCCATCATACAAAGCGACCGGGGCTCCAAATGTTGAGAAGAGAAAGGCTTTCCTGCCGTTCGCGTCCGGCAGTGTATCGACAAGGTCAAGGAGAGAAGTGTGGTGTTTTGCTGCATATATTCCTGAGCCAAAGCCTATCAGACTATATTCCAAAAGCTCTTCAGGGTTAATCTGCTGTGGCGTTTTTATTTGTGCATCTAGGACCTTTGCAATGACCTGAGCAACCTTCTCCGTATTTTTGTGATGATACGAAAACACAACCAGGAGAGATTTCATTGGCAAGGAATCCCTGGATCTTTCTCATTCTTCTCCATTTTTTTCACCGTTTATTTTATTGTCCTATTCCTCCGTTATGGCGACATTTCCCGTCATGTGCCCTTTCAACGTACTTGCGGGCTTCGACTAACTGTTTCAGAGGATAGTATTTATCTATGATTGGTTTTATCGTACCCGCTTACCAGGTCTTTCCAGCGAATCAGATCTTTTTTCGTACCTCTGTATAACCTTTCAAAATAAAACAAATGTCCAGTCCGGAGTCAGTATGTTCCTGCAATGTGATTCTGATGTTATCGTTTAAGGAATAGCATGGATTACAAAACCATCCTGCCTAACACCTTATACTCTCCAGGAAAAGTGGATTATGTATGATATCAATACTCTGAAAACTTCATATTTCAGTTATTTTTAGAAACGAAGAACGAAAGAGATATTATCCATCCAATGGGTCAGGTATGGATCAGGTTGGATCATGTGAATCATAGGGATCATATATTCCGGGTAATCTATAACGAGCTAAATGAATAATGATGAAATATCGATTGAATTTAAAACAGACCTTAAATATTAGATAGATAAACGGTTGCTCATGCTGTAATGACAGGAATCAGGATTGTTCAGGGTGTGTACAAATGTCTGAATATGTGTATCAAGTCTAACAGAAAGATCACAAAATACTCCGAGGCTGTACTCATGATATAGCATAAAGGTAGGGAAATCCGCAATTATGGAGATTTGGGCATCTCATTAAAATAAAAAAATAGGCCCTTTCCTCGTTTTTCCTTCACAATATATCCCATGTCGTTCAAATGCATAAGATCCGTTCTTGCAGTCTGATAAACCACATTGAAACGATCAGATATTTGAAAAATTGTAAATACCTGGTTTGGAGACTCCATCATCTCTGATAAAATCTCTGCCTGTCTTGGGGTGATATTGGGGTTTGATCTGACCATTTCACTAGCTTTCTTCTGTTGTTCCTGTTTTTCTTCAATATATGATACCAAATCATTCAAGGCTTCATTCATGCAATCAATTTGATATCGGATAAAATATGTCAGGTCAAATCCATCATACTCAGTGTATAAATATGCTCTTGCATACTTTCCTCGTGATTTCAATATATTTTTAGAGATCGAGAGGTATTCCATTAGCCAGTACCCATGAGAAAGACAGTACCAATAAAACAGGCTCCGGGCAGTTCTACCATTTCCATCATTGAACGGATGGATATACCCAATTAAGAAATGAATTATGATTGCCTTTATTATCGGGTGGATAAATTTCTCATCATCATTGGTATTTGCAAATTCACATAAATTCACAATATATTCTTCAATTTCATGATAATCAGGGGGAGTGTGAAGAACTATGCTGGTAGAAGTATCAACAACCCGCACATCATTCCTTTCCCTAAAATGACCTACATCCTCAGGGTAAACGGTATTCTTAGTAACAGTCCGTTGAATTTCAAGAAGTAGGTCGGGAGTGAGAATATCACTTTGTTTTTGAATTATCAACTGCAAAGTTTCGAAATTATTGAGAACCATCTGTTCCCCGTGATTCTTTGGCTTTTTTCTCTGCTCAATCATCTCTCTCGCTTTTTTACGGGTTGTCACTGCTCCTTCTAAAATTGAAGAGGAAATTGCTTCCTCAATCAGGGATGATATAATATACCGTTTATCCAACCGAAGAGTTTTATTTTGAATTTGTATGGTTCCTGATAGATACCTGTCAAACAGGTGAAGGCTTTTTTGAATCGGAGGAGTGATACAATATTCCATTTTAAGTGGGCGGTATGGGGCATCCTCCATCTTTTGAGAGCGAAATATTTTCATTGCAGCCCATATTCGTAACCTTTCCTCCTCATCGACTACCCGATATGTAAGATCATCCCAATACAGATATCGCTCATTATAGGAATCAACAGAGTTTTTAAATTCAATATTCTCAAAATAGTGTGTAACCACCGAATTTTTCAATGGCTGTTGAATAATGTCTGGAGGTTTTTCTGGTAATTTATTCATCTGTATTCTCACAAAACCTATATTTTTCTTTATACTAATTTAGCATAAATTAGTATATTTTAGTATTCATTCACTCACATACATGATTATACTAATTTTAACTAAATATCCCGGGAATTCCTGGAAGAAGACGGAAAAACATTAGGCCGTTGGTGATATCAGCAGGAATACAACAGCTGGTTCATGAAGACTACTGACTGTTTATTTTCATACGATACGGTCATAAAAACCCAGACCGATGAGATAAAGCCGGACTGCCACCTATTGCTTTAACCATCACAGCAGGCAATGAAGCAACGAAGGCAGGGGGAAATTGGCATATCCCAAAACGTGACCTGATTTCCACTCTTATCGTTGTATTCCAGATCGGACAATTAAAAATCACTCGGTCCCTTCCTGATGTTGATATACTCACCCGGGAACAAAACCAGACTATCACATGCATACCGGTATAGAAAGCCGGTATTTGCACTTCTCTTTCCGTTGCATGTTATGGCCAAATGCCTAAAATGCAATCGCGTTCTTCTATAGCGAGTTGATAATTGGCTACAATATATAGAAAATTTTCCAAAATTTGTAGAGTCCCCAGAATCATTACAACACTTCGACGTATGGAGTTTTCATACTGCAGGAGAAGGTATAGTATCTATGGCTTAACTGTGAAACGCAAAAGACAATAGCGAATGAGATTGAAGTCCAAGAGAAGATGTTTCAGGCAGGCCAGGGTCAATTTTGGCGAAAAAAGCATCATTTCATGAGTTTTCTTATTCTTTTCTTCCCGCCTTACACAATCTTCCCCGTCTTCCGGATAAACAGGGCTGCTATAAACATGCCGATGACCCCCAGGATCATTGCTATGAATGCCCATTCCATCCCCTGGTTGACGGCTGCCTCGCTGAACCCGATAGACAACAGGGGCTGGCCTGGAGGGAGGAGCGAGGATTGACCGGAAAACAGCCCGCGGATGAAACCAAGGCCCAGGACGAACCCGATGACTGCCGTCCCGAGAGAGCTTCCCAGCTGCCGGGTGGTGTTATAAATACCTGATGCATCGGTCTGGCGCTCACTCCGAATTGAGGAAAGGGTGAGGTTGGTCACCTGGGAAAGGACGATGCCAATCCCGATCCCAAACAGGAGACTTCCGGAGAGGATGTCATGGGCGGTGGTGGTAAGGGAAAAGACATCCCTAAGGGCCGCCAGTCCTGCCCCGGTGAGGGTAATGCCACCGAGGAGAACGTATTTTGGTTCGAACCACGATGCGAACCGGGCGCCGAGGATGGAGAACACAACTATCGCAAAGGACATAGGCAGAAGGGCAATGCCAGTCTCATAAGCGCTGGCACCCGCGATGATCTCGTAAAACAGGGGAAAGATGAAGATGAAACCAGCTGTAATAAATTTCTGGCCGATGGAGATTACATTCCCGGCAAGAAATGAACGTTTGAAAACGATGGTCATATCGACCAGGATGCCTTTTTCGGTTCTGATTTGCCGCAGCTCCCAGAAGTAAAACCCGACAAGAAGGATGATCCCCCCGGTTATGAGGAAGGGAACGGTCACCCATTCTGCCGGCTCTTTGACTAGGAGGAAACCAAAAACCAGGGTAATGAGGCCGAGGACCGAAAGGAGCGCTCCTCCGATATCAAAGCTCTTCCAGGATTCCGTTGGGCGGGTCTCCTTTAGCAGCCTATGGAGAGCAAAGATGATGAGAAGGATAACCAGCTCGAAGGCGAAAACCCACCGCCAGGAATAGAAGGTGGTCAGGTAACCGCCAAAGATAAGGCCAAAAATGCTGCCCGCCGCGGCGATTCCACCCCATACACCGAAGGCGAATGCGCGTTCTTTCCCCTGGTAGGTCCCGGAAATGAACGTTACCGTTGCCGGGATCATCAGCACCGTGCCGATCCCCTCTATTACCGACCAGCCCATAAGGAACATAGTTGCGTCCTGGCTGATTGCGGCCGTAAAAGTCCCAATACCATATATCGCAGCACCGGCCAGAAACGTCCTCTTCCTCCCGAAGAGGTCCTGGAGCTTTGCCCCGACCAGCATGAAAGCGGCCTTCACCAGAGTATAGATGGTGATAATGGACTGGATGGTCGAGGGATCGGCGTTCAGATCATGCACCAGGGCGCTGATGGAGACTTCCATGGTGGTGGTGTCGACGACCAGGATGAATACCGCCAGGCTGACGATGATGAGGACACCCCATGGAAAGGGGTGGTGCTGTTCCATAGATCAGTGTGAACATGATACCTGATATGTAGTTATCGAAGTGAGGTTCGCCTGACTACTCTTGGACGATGAAAATTGGATTTACTCAACAAACCGTTGATAATGTGAAAAATAAAAACCGTTCCGAATTTCACATGCCACCAGAATCATTACAACCCTTTGATGTATGGAGTTTTCATACTGCAACAAATCTCTTGGTACATGCCGATACATACCGGTATTACTGGTATGGTAAAGAAGAAGGATTTGTCAGAAAATTACACCAGGATCAATATATCGATTGATCCAAGATTGTATGCAACGGTACAGGACCGGGCACGGTATCACGGTATCAGGTTTAGTATCTGGATTACTCACAGGATGGATAGAAGGAACGATCACGTTATCACCATATGAAAAACTGATGAATCTATTAAATCGCGTATACTGCACTGGAAGAGATAATTCAAACGCTGGACATACTGATATTACGGGTAATATCGATACTGGCACGGACCAGGTAGAGGGGGAACACGACAACCATGCCGAATCAATACATATCGGGAATACCGATAATAATTATTGGAAATCGTTTTTCTCAAAAGTATGCAGAATTAAAAAACAGGTTCACGGTTAAGCAGATATTTGAGTATACCGCATACCAGAAGGAACATTTAAAAAATTATCACCGAGTCAGAAGGAACCACTTAAAAAACCGTTATCAGAAGGCAGGTATTGACACTTCTCTATTCTTTGATATCTTGTTATGGCTGAATGACTAAACTGCAATAATATTCTTCTATATGTGAGTTGGTAATTTTGGAAAACTTTCCAAATATACCGAACACATACGTGAATGCTCGTATACAAAGATGAAACATGATCCAAACCTTATCCAGAAATATCCACGTATGTGGATCCGGTTTATCCAGTCCCTAATAGCAAAATCCAACGCACCTTATACTTAGTTACTACTATTAAGTACCTAATCCGGTATCCGGGAGAGTATAAAGTATATGAATAAAGATCAGGTGGAACTAGGTAAATGCATGTAATTAAAATTCCCCAACGCATCGAAAAAAGTAACTACGCCCCGACCGGGACTTGAACCCGGGTCAAAAGCTCCGCAGGCTTCTAGGATATCCACTACCCTATCGGGACACATAATCGGGTGCTTTTACCTGTTGCACCTGATGACATAAATATATACTCATACCAAAACACAAACTCTTCACATCTCCCTTTTAGTCATCATATGAAGCATCATGACCATCCCAATCGTCTCATTTGCAGAATCACGGATTGCAGTCGCGTTTACCGAGACATGCCGGTATGACTCATCCTTCATCTTAACAGCAATATTCTGTCTCAAACCGATAACAAGGCTCTCTCGCACTACATCGGTAAAAGTATCATTATACATCTCATTCGTCCGTGTATTAAAAAAGGTCAGATATGAATTAATAGACCGGGTAATCGCGTCTTTCCTGGAAATATTAAGGATATGTTCTGCATAAGGGTTGAGAAACAGTATTCTCCCGCGCTCATCGAGGATAAAATAAGCGTCCAGCTCTGACAGGGTTGCCTGGGCAAGTTTCTGCACCTTCGTATGGCTGAAATTTTTTGCTTTCTTTAAAAGCAGGTCATTTCTGATGGCGATATCAATATTAGAGTACAAATCCTTTGCATTGAAGGGCTTGATAATAAAACTTGCCGGCTCTACGGTTGCTGCACGGGAGAGCGTCTCATCATCATCAGTCGCTGATAGGAAAATAACCGGTACCTTAAAGAGAGCCGTAATAAATTTTGTCGCGATTATCCCATCAATGAGGCCTTCCAGATGAATATCCATCAGAACCACATCCGGAATATGTTCGGCACATGCATAGATAGCATCCTCCCCTGATGAGACCTTTTTTGTGACACGATATTCATGCTGCTGCATAAACCGCTCAATAAGTGTTGCGATTATCTCATCATCCTCTACGATGAGTACCTCCTTTACAACCATGCCCGGATTATTTCCCATATACTTTGACCCCACCTAAAAAGAGAAAATTAGATCTGGTTCTCCATCGGCCTTTTCGATTTAAAAGAATTAAAAACAAAAATGACAGAATGAAAGAAAACCAGAGTTCCCTCATTGAGTTTATATAATGGTTATTTGTACTTTTTCTGTGTATATGAATGCTTCTCAGACACTCCGCCTTTTGCTACGATATACAACCACTCATAGATTGATTTCAACGTCCCAAACTGCTGGTATCTCCGCATTGAAAAACCCACTTTCAGGTGGTTATCAAATTTAATTGTACCATAGTGACGCATTCGCCGTGCAATCTCAAGATCGTCACCGGCATCAATTGTCTGGTATAATCCTGCTTTAAGAACGACATCACGCCGAAAAGCCGTGTTACAACCAAGGGTAAAGTAGATGGTCTTTGTTACATACCCGAGTCTCGCAAAGGTATTCGCCAAAAAGAGTGAGATGTTATTTTTTATCCCACCCTCAACCGGATACACGGGACCATATACCTGGACTACATCAGGGTCTGAAAATAGTCCAATAACCCGTTCAATCCAGTCAGGAGGGAGAATCGTATCTGCATCAGTTGTTGCAACAATATCACCTTTTGCCCTTCTTATACCATCATTGCGTGCTCCACCAACCCGTTCACTCTCCTGAATAAAAACAAGGTCAGCATACTCATTCGCAATCTCACGGGTACGGTCTTTTGACCCCCCGTCCACCACGATTATCTCATATGAACTCCGCGAAACTGTCTGATTAGATAGCGATATAAGACAGGACGCAATATTCTCTTCTTCATTAAATGATGGAATAACTATGGAAATCATGAACCAATCAACTCGCAATATAGATCCCGATGTTGTTGTGCAATCGTTCTGATATCATACGGAATTGAACTATCACGAGCCGTTTGAGCTGCGGTCCGTATTGACATCTCATTCTGAATCATACTGGTTGCATCCTCTACCTTATCAAAGTACATTATCCGGTTACCAAAAATTTCACGAAATTCCGGGATATCACGTGCAAGGACGGGAACTCCGGATGCCAGGGCCTCAAGAATCACAAGACCAAATGTCTCAGCATATGACGGCATAAAAAAAAGATCTGCCGCACAGTACGGTGCTCTGATATCCTGCACAAACCCGGTGAAGATGACGTTGTCGTACCATTTTTCCCTCATCCTCCTAATCTTCTCATAATCCTTTGAAAGCGGGCCATAGGGAAATCCACCAACCCAGACAAATTTCATATCAGGATTTTGTTGCGCAAGTGCAAAAAAATCATAAATCCCCTTCCTCGGACTTTGCTGGGCAACCGTAAGAACCATTCTCTCATCTTCAGCAATATCATACATTTCCCTGAATTCTGCCCCTTTCTTCTCATCTGGTGCAAAAAAATCCCGGTCAACCCCGTTTGAAATCTGGGTCACCGGCATATCAGGAACCATCTCTAAAACTTCATACAGACTAGCCTCAGATATCGCAATAACATGATCAAACTGAGAATAGATCTTTGGATATTTTGTATTGATGTATTTGGAAAAAGCAACATTTCCAATATTTATCCTGGGAGTCGAGTGTGCAGTCAGAATATGAATTCCTGGATCGCATTTCTCATGGAGAAGAGCAAGTGGACCAAAGGTATGGTAATGTGAGATATCAGCCGAGAGATCAGACATGCTCCAGACTGGATCAAGATCAGAGGATGAAAAAAGGTGCCGATATAATGAACGGGCAGCAGTGGCACATCCGATATATTTAAAAAAAAGCATATCCTCGACAATAAAATTTATCTTCATTATCTCCCTGCTGCAAAATCAAAGACAGATCTGATGACCCCGTCCATATTAAGATACTCAAACTGAGAAAATCGTCCCACAAGCGAAAGACCGCAACCTTTAAAGTAATCCCTGATTATGGCTATATTTTTCTGATAGGCACAATCATACACCACATACGCATAGCGGTTCCTGAATGCTGTCTTATATACCACATTCTCAGCTCTGATAATATCCATCTTATCCAGTGATGTGATGATATCATCAGTCAGTACAGTGTCATCGGTCAGATCAGTCTCATCTCCGGCATTGTAGGTAATCTCAGCCAGGACTGAACTATGTCCGGGAGGAGCTACAAAAGGAGAGTACCCTGAGGGAAACGAGATCCGGTTCGAAGGGGTTACACCTTTCTCAGGGATATACATCCATGAGACGGGGGGAACATCTCCCTTAACCCCTATTCCAATACTACATATAGAGTTATAAACAAGCGAACTGATGGCATCTCTGACCACTTCAGGGAGATCATCCATGCATGCTGACAATACCTGCAACGGAATCGTACTGATACACCGGTCTGCCAAAATCGTCTCTTTCCCGTCAGATATCTTCCAGATATCTCTCTCTCTTCTGACTGAACTCACCTGAAATCCGGTTCGTATCTTATCCCTGACCGGTCGTGCTATTGCATCAGTCAGTGAGGCTATTCCACCATGTGAAGGATAGGAAAAAATTGCCTGGTGTGCATATCCCAGGGTCTCAATACCGATTGCAGATCTGATAATATCTTCAACTGGTGGTTTTGGAACCCTTCCATCGACCCAGTGTAATGACATTTTATCCAGCGGATAGTTCCATATCTTCTCATTATACGGCACCATGTAGGTCTCTGCAATCCCTTTACCAAAGGTATAGTAGATCCAGTCAAAGAACGTCTTTGGAAGTGGAATTTCCCCTTTTTCCAGGGCAATGAGATTAAGGATATACTCATGCAGACAGAAAAACCGATCATCCGGGGGAAGATCAGAAAGGCCATTCTCAAACGGATATTTCACATGGTTTCCTTTATAGTAGATCTTCGTATTACGTTCTCGTTTTTCGCAATTCCCCTCTATCATGCTGTTCATAAAAGAGAGAACCTCTGAGTCACGGGAAAAGATAATATGGGAACCACCAATATCAAATACAAATCCACATTCTTCCTGTGATCTACAGAGGCCCCCAATAACGCTTTCGCGTTCAAGAACCAGTACATCCTCGCCTTTCTGTGTGAGAAGCCGGGCAAGGGTAATCCCGGCCAATCCACCTCCAAGAATAACCGTCTTCACTTCATAATAATGGGAAGTGGCATGATATATGATTGACCGAAAAGAGGGGCTCTTTCAATAATATATGTGAAGACTAAAAATACCTGAATCACCGGGGTTATCTGGATTTGTAATCTTTAAAAAATGAATTAAAACTCTTTGTGAGTACCTATAGGATCTGTTCAGGTAGCATTTCAAAAAATTAAGCGATTTTTAGAGAGAACAAAAAAAGTGGTTACTTCCGGTGATAAATAAAGGGTCCGGTCAGTGTCAGATCAAGAACATCTTTTGATACCGGACGGGTTAGAAGACTCACCACAACCATTGCAACGATGGCAATTACAAAGGCATAAAAACTAAAATGCATCGGCAATGGTCCGATAAATTTGTTATAATATCCAAAGACACCTGCAAAGATTAGACCACAGAGCATACTTGCAAGTGCTCCTTCTTTTGTTGCACGACGCCAGTAAAGCCCTGCAATAAGTGGTACTGCAAAAGTTGAAAGCATTACCCCAATACCCATCCAGATGAGAAATGCAAGAATATCAGGGGGATTTATAACCAAAAATATCGTAATAATTCCCGATGCCAGAACCGAAATCTGGCTGACACGGAGAACCTCTCGATCACGTGCCGCAGGTTTTAAGAGATTTTTATAGATGTCCCAGGAGAACATCGCTCCGATGGTAAGCATGAGCCGATCAGTTGTAGACATCACTGCTGCAAGTACAATAACACCAAAGATGGCCCAGACATAGATATTGGGCATGGCATGTTCCACGCCTAATAAGAAGATATAATCCTGTGCATTGGAAACATCGGGAAGCGTAATTAATCCCTGCTGTTGCAAGGCAATTCCGGCGTATCCGGATATCTTTAACAGCAGCATCACAGCTCCGTAAATGAGAAAACCAACAATTGGTGCCCATTTAAAGTACCTGATATCCTTGACTGCTATCACATTATTAATAACATGTGGTGCACAGGCAAGACCTACCGTCAGCAGCAAAAAAAACGAGACCAGATACGCCGGTGTAAACACCGGTCCGCTACTCATCCATGGTTGTACCATATCAATACCAACCGTGCTCATTGCTTCATTAATGACGGTAAACCCTCCGGCATTTCCAATGACAATTGGTCCTATTATCAGTACTCCAAAGATGAGCAGTCCGGCCTGAAACAGTGTTGTAACCGATATGGCATACAGGCCACCAATCACAGTATAAATTGTGACCACAACCGCACCAATGATAAGCGCCTGCCAGTGGGGGATATTAAACAACCAGATTAATACAATACTGATTGCCGTATACTGTCCGGCAAGGTAAATGATGGATACGATGATGCCTGCAACCGCACTCACACCCGGAACTGCCCGGGGGCTCTGATACCGTTCTGCCAGGTAGTCCTGCACCGTCATGTATCCTTCTTTTTTCGCGACCTGGTACAATTTCACTCCAAAGAAGATGATACAAAAACCAATCGAGAGTGGAACAAAGAGCTGCTCCCAGATGGTTGGCCAACCCAGTTTAAACCCGAGTCCCGGCACTCCCAGTAATGACATCCCACTGCAGACCGAACCAAACATCAAAAGGGTAAACATCCAGAATCCCAGTGATCGACCTGCAATAAGATAATCAGATGTCGTCTGAATCTTTTTTGATGCCCAGGCACCAATTCCAATCATACCTAGGCAGTACAATGCAACAATACCGACTTCAAGGAAATTAGTCATCTAATCCCTCCGGAAAGAGAAGAGCCCATCCCAAAAAAAATACTGCTGATATGAGAAATGCTCCACCCACAACGAAAACCGTTAATTCAGGTAATCCAGCTATCATCCATGCTAAGGTCTGTCATGACACAATATAACATGATCGAGATGATCCTGCCTGCGAATGAAATAAAATCCAGATGAAAAAAACCACCCCTGGTACCATATCACAGGTTAAACACCTTGAAATTTGGTGCAAATAAAAAAATAAGTATCATAAAAGTGAATTATAGTTCCCAGTATTACGTGATGGAATAATCAAAGTAAAACAGACGTTATTAAAGGCGTATACACTGATCGCGCTACATAGGTTAAGGCAGACCTTCCTAAAGGTAAACCATTAACTATATAATGTAACTATTCCAATCACTTGAAAAATAGACAGAGCCCTGGTTTTGTGGGAATCTATCTTTTTTTCAGCACCATAATGTGTCGGGTCAGGCTCCGGTGAATCCGGTGCTCAAAAAAACGATCAATGAGAAAATGGTGTGACGCAATATCCCGAATATCACGATGAGATACCACCACTGCAACCCCTTCATTGGTTAGAACGCGGGCTATCTCATTAAAAGTCCCGGAATACAGGTTTTCGATATCACCACCAATAATAAAAACAGACTGACCATAGGGCAGGTCAGTCACAATCCGGTCAACTGAAGTGTCAGCAAATGGCAGACACGTCGCATCTGCAACACAGACTTGTGCACAAGGAAGATTTATCCTCGTGCCTGCTACCATAGCAGGATCCGCATCACTTCCCAAGCAGGAGACACCCATCTCAGTCGCTTCAATGAGTGTGCCACCGGTACCACAGAACATGTCAAGAAGAAGGTCATCACGAGCAACTCCGGATATATTGATTAGAGCCCGTATATACCGCGGCATCATCACCCCGGGATGAAAAAACAGACGATTCCCTGGTTTTCTGGCGTGATACGGATCACGATCCAGCTCCCAGATGACACGTCCAAAATAACACCGGTCATTGGAAATCAATGCTCGAAACACCTGACAGGGTCTTGATACGGATACCGGCCCGAGGATGAGACTTCCTATCATTCTTTCAAGCTCACCTGTTGATGCATCCATCATATGCGGAACAACTTTCTTCACCCTGCCACAAAATGGTTCGTTACAACTGATAGCAAGTGTTGATAGCATTTTGCCAAAATCATCTGCCTGTGCATCACATTCACCCAGATATTCCATAACAGTGTGCGTTAATGCAAGTCGGGATAAAAGGGTCAGGTCAGCAACTTCAAGAAGAGCAACCTGTGGTCTATAGGCAATCAACTGACCAATGCTTGTAGCCTCAGCAAGAGGCAAATCCGGGTGATCCCCTGAAAGTTCAAAGACCAGTCTCACGCCATATACATTAGTGCACAGTCCACAAAAGAGTGATCAGAACCTCTTATGAATGCATCATCTTTACGAGATATCAGGCTCTGTCTGAAAAACAGGTGACACCATACAATCATGTTCAGGCAGGATTTAATTATAATGCCCGGCATAA
>CAYRYR010000032.1:21864-25675 GCA_964428385.1 uncultured Methanoregulaceae archaeon | reverse complement strand
TACCACCTACTCGGTGCCGTTAGAACATCTTACCACGGTATCATGGCCAATACATGCCGCAATTCTCTTTGCAGATGACGAGAAAGATTCGGTCTCCCTGGTGACGGTAGCAAACCTCTCGGTATCAGAGGAAGAGAACATAATGACGCTTCAGGTTGCACCGCTGCCTTTCTATGAAGGGGAACTGCTTACCACTCTTGCTGAAGAGTTTGTAGAACTGGATTCTTTACCGGGCGAATCGTATGGGAATACAACGGTATTCCTCGAGATAGAGAAACAGAGAGCAGAAAATGAACCGTTATGCTGTCCGGGAGGGTACTGGTTAGAGACAGACCGGTGCTGCAGAGATGAAGGACAGGGGAATATCCTCTGTTACTGGGATCGGTTTGTTTCGTGTACATAACGCGTCAGAAAGAGTAAGAGAGATCCTCTCAATTTTTTCTTTTTCATACACAAAAGACAGCAATATGGCGGTAAAACCATTCCAGATTCATCCATTCTTACATGCCCGATAAAAATCATCCCGGGTACTCCTGACAATCCCACCTGAGTAATAATCGTTTTTCATCTCATCAGAGTTTATTTTCTCCTGCAATTTGGTATCAACCAGAAATAATGCGATTCCTTATCTGGAATGGTGCGATAAAAGGGCTTTATGAAAAGATCAGAAGTCTCAAAAAACATCCCGGCTTCCCCGGATTGAGCAGTATCCCAATTATCCTCCATTTGTATCAGCTCATCAGGTAATCCCCGAAAAATCCGGTTACTGCTCTGAATGTTCTATGATGTTGGAAAAAATTCCGGTCGCAGGAAGGTGATACCTGAATCAGACCGGTATCCGGTGTCAGGAAGGATAATTATATTCAGGAGATGCATATGATCTCATAAGGAAGAACCATGAATATAATCCAAAAAGCAACTATATTCGGGTTCCTTGGAATACTGGTGTGTTGTTATGGAACCTTTGTTTCTGCAGATGAGAATGAAACCGGCAATCCGATACCGTTGCCTCACCGTTTCCTGCCTAATCCTTTGTATGTAAAAGACAGCGTGCTAGTACAGGCAGCAAAAGAAACGGATGGATCAGTATGTTCCCTCTCTGCAATCCATGCTGCAATCGGAGCATCGGTACAGAGAGATTATTCCAGTGCAGGGATTCGGGGACTTTCCCTGGTAAAAATCCCTGATACTATGTCTGTTCCTGATGCAATTGCATACTATTCTTCAATACCGTCTGTTTCCTATGCAGAACCTGATTATTATGTCACAGCCATGAAAAACCCGGAAGATCCTGAATTCTGGCGACAGTGGGGACTTTCTAATACCGGATCTCCCTTTAAAGAAGATACCCCTCCCGGAATAGCTGGCGCTGACATACGTGCCCGGAGCGGATGGGACATTGCAACAGGCACGAATAATACCATTATCGCGGTAATTGATTCAGGGGCAGATATATATCACCCTGACCTTGCAGGAAATATCTGGAGTCAGGAACAATCAGGAACCGTGTTACACGGAATAAATGTAATGGAAGATATTCCGGTCGAACCATGGGATGATTATGGTCATGGCACCCACTGTGCCGGAATAATCGGCATGATAGGCAGTAACGATATCGGGGGGACCGGAGTGGCCTGGAATGTCACAATAATACCGATAAAAGCCCTTGATTACCGGGGGTGGGGTACATTATCTGACCTTGCACTCGGTATGGCGTATGCATCTCTCTATCATGCCGATGTTATCAGTTGTTCGTTTGGAACAACCTATAACCGGATAATTGAAGATATCATCAGACAATCTCCGGCACTTTTTGTCTGTGCAGCAGGGAACTATGGGTGTGATCTTGAGACATTCCCTATTTACCCGGCATCTTACCAGTTTGGTAATGTAATTGCTGTTGCTGCAACCGATGCACGGGATGAACTCTCCTCTTTCTCGAATTATGGACCGAATACAGTCCATGTTGCTGCTCCAGGCACTGACATATATAGTACCGGTCTTTCATCCTATTCCTATTCTCCGCTTTTTTTTGATCCTGCTTTCTCGACTACAAATTTCACCCTGACCGGCAACTGGACCCTTGTTCCGGGAACAGAACCCGGAGAACTCCCTTCCTTACATGGAGTAATTCCTGCATATGATGATAACCAGACATGTACCATTGAACTGAACCGGTACGTTCTCATCCCTGATGATACCGGGGATGTTCCTCATCTTGTCTGGGATATCAAGGGAAATTTTGACGGATATCTGGTTATCGAATTATCCTATGATGGTGAGTACTGGTCACCCGTATGGGAATGCGATTATGAAGTACATGAGGATGACTACAAACAGGTATTCATTCCGCTCAATCAGGCATATCCTGATTCAGAAATCGTTGTCAGGTACGAATATTCCGTGTTTAATGACGAATATACCACCGATTTCTCGATTCGAAATATCAGGATCGGATACCGGGGAGAAGTCATCCAACCACGGTTTGTTTACATGAACGGGACCTCCATGGCAGCTCCCATGATATCGGGCATGGCAGGTCTCATCAAGGGAATCAATCCCGATCTCAGTGCTGCAGAGATAAAACAGGTAATTATGGATACCGCTGATCCACTCCCTTCACTTCAGAAAAAGATAATAACCGGAGCGAGAGTTAATCTCTCTGCAGCCCTGAATTCTCTGAAAAAAAGAGATGCAATCCGGATAAAACCGGGATGGAACTGTGTATCAGTACCGGGAGAGCTTGCGAAAGGATATGATACCGCAGCGATATTTGCCGGCGTTAATGCAACCGGGCATTCAATCCTTGCATATGGAAATGACATCTCAGGGTACCAGGCTCTCTCTGTGTCTGATGCAATCGTTCCCTTACACGGGTACTGGATCTACTCAACTGATCTGACCAATGTTCCGGTCCGGTTTTCAGACATGAGTACCGGAGTCTCCCGGCAGATGCCGGCCGGTTGGTCATTGACAGGAGGGTGGACGAAAAGAGATGTTTCAGCAAAGCAAACGTTTTTTTCCCTGAACGATATGTGGTTGTATGCAATTGGATACAATACTTCATGTCAGCAGTATGAAGAACCGATTATCAATGATGATTCTGAAAATTATGAAAATATGGGATTAATACGCCCATACTGCGGATACTGGATGTACTGTATAAAGAATGGGACGTATCAGAGCGGGATTTAATAAAAAATTTGGAAAAAAATCCTGCTTTTTCATGCAGATAGATAGTTAAGTTTCACGCACGTTCATAAGGATGGGAAGGAAAATCAGTGTATCATCATGATCTCTTCTTTTCCATCAGGTAAAAAACAGGAAACTCAGAGTATCTGTCTGACGGAAAGATCGGCTTTTTACTGAATTGCAGGTATCGAAAATTTTCGCAAGACCGGTTATTGGAATGGTAGATAACTCACAGAATTACCCGCGAAATTCCGGTTACAGAGCATATCTCATATCCGACAGAGCCGGATCCCGGGTGATCAGCAGAACCATCGCATCCTCTTTATCCTTCAGATACCGGTCAAAGAAGGCAGTGCCATATGCAGTGATCACCCTGGCTTTATCGTCAGATCTGATACATGCATCAATTGAATCATATCCGATGCACCGCGTATTGCTCCAGTCCATATGACTGGCATCGGTTATCTCAATGTAAACCTTTGGTGCAGGTAGCAGATCGTATGCCCCGTTCTTCCGGGCTGTCCACGGAGTAATGAGGGGATCTGCGGTTCCGCCCTGAATCATAAGCGGTATCTCTATCCTGTCAATCAGAGACTCATACGGAAACGGCTGAATATAT
>CAYRYR010000032.1:0-21764 GCA_964428385.1 uncultured Methanoregulaceae archaeon | reverse complement strand
TGTCAATCAGAGACTCATACGGAAACGGCTGAATATATGGTGAGAAAAGAAGTGCAGCCCTGATACGGTCGTCCCGCCAGGACTGCCAGCCGCCGGCCATACCCACAGCGGTATATCCCCCCAGGGAATGACCGGAGACCCCGATCCGATCTGGATCGATCAACCCGTACAGGATTGATTCAGGATCGGTATTCTCTTCCAATGCCCAGTCAATGACTGCATGGATGTCATCTCTCCGGTCCTTGTATGTGGTATCATCAAAGGTTCCGGGCCGCAGAAACTGCACGAGACCAAAAAGGCTGGTTTTTGTCAAGGAATAATCCTGGTCACTACTGCATAGGGCAGCATCCCGGTGATCCGGTGCCGCCACAACATATCCTGCCTGTGCCAGTGCACTCGTAAAAAATGTTGACTGGATACCACAGCCGCCAAACCCGTGTGAGAAGATGATAAAGGGATAGGGGCCTTTGGCAGACGGCCTGCCATCTGAACAGACCAAACCTGCCGGCAGTCCGGGAATCGAAGTGACCATCTCCGGTGCATCTTCAGAAGGGTACCAGACTGCAACGGACAGGATCCGGGTATCCTTCCGGCTGTCTGTAAAAGGGAGATGATACAGAGAAAAACCGGCATTATACTGATTTTTGGAGAGATATTCAGCTGCAGGACTGGGATTCTCATAACCGGCATCCGCATCCCCCTGATCCTGACCCATACAGCAGGTATTGATTCCTGAAAAGATGAGAATAAAGATGATCACCACAACCGGCCTGAAGATCACTGACTCATTACGCAATGAATACTCACCATACTACTCTATCACAGATTCCCCTGTTAAATCTTTCTTCGTTACTGCAGGACGAAAAATTTTTCTGAATTTTCTTCTCAATCCGTCTGTTCACCGGTCATGACCTAAAAACCATCTCCCTTCCTGCGATACAGTGGTGCATCCGTGTACATGCGATGCTTTGTATGCCGAAAGGAACCAGTCCGGTCCAGCTCGTAATTATCGGTGACCGGTATCAGGTTTGAACCATACAAGGCACGCGGTTTCCCTTTTTGGGACACGCGATCCGTTTAAAGTATCTTTTTTCGCTAAAAGCTTACGAGTGACTATCGATACTGTTTTCCTACAGAAAATGCCGCTGCAATCTCACTTCCCACACGATAATACGTTGACTGGGCGTAGACAATCGGGTTTATCTTTGTAATATCCGGTTTTCCGTCCGTTACACAGTTCTTATCAGCATGAATCTCCACAACCTCACCAACAATTAGCAGGTGACTCCCGCAATCAACGGAGTTGAAAAGTTTGCATTCGATGTTGACCGGGCACTCCTCTGCAAGGGGTGCAGTTTCCAGTTTCCCGTAGAACGAGTGGAAAACCCCGGATTTGTTCTCTTTTTCACCGGAGACGATACCACAATAATCGCTCTCGGTCACCTGATCCGTTGATGATACGTTCAGGCTAAAGGTTTTGTTCTCCTCTATTCCCTGTACTGTATACCGGGTCTTATTGATTGCGACGCAGACCATCGGCGGCGCCATGCAGGCAACCGTAGCCCATGCAGCGGTCATGTAGTTTGGCTTACCCCTGACTTGTGCACCCACAAGCACCGTGGGCATGACACTCATATACGGCATCGGGCCGAGCGTAATCTTTTCCATATTGTTCCCTTATACTACAATTTGTAGAGGGAGGTGTTTAAGGGTATCTTTAGAGAAAGGTTCTTTTTAGGGATATACTGTTTTTGCACGATTAAAGATCTCTGAATGCACGATCTCTTTTTACAAGGCATTATCCGGGGTCAAAAAGTAATTGCGGTTCTTTCCGGTTCGGTGAATGTGTAATTTTTGAATTTTTAAGAGGAACGAATCGGAGGGTAATAATTTTTAGATTTTAGATGTGCATCTTAATCGGAGAGAAAGAATGGATACTAATTGATTTTACCTTTGTTCTTCATAAAACGGTAGCAAATTAGTTTTTTTGTGAAAAGAGTGGTATCCATCCTGAATTACCGGTAATCACTCTTATTTTTTCACTTCAAAGAAAACAAGTCTTTCATACTGCTCCGGGGGCAGAAGACTACGGGCTGCTGAGTCCGCAATTTCACGGGTCTTTCCGCCGGCAATAACCACCCACCCATACAAGGCAAACCATCCAAAGATTCCATTACGTTTCAGATCCTTTCTCCGTTCACGGGTATAGGCAGCTCCAAGTTTCTGATAATACAGTTCAGTACATTCCGGTTTTTCCTGTATGATGTCCTGTATCTCTTCCCAGTTGTTAGAGATTGACTCCTTATTTGTCATCATCCCCCGAAGGTTTATGAGATCGACATCTTCGGTAGAGATTGGTATAGGAAGGGATGTAATGATACCATGTTTTGCTTTTGCTGCTGCTGTATCTTCTTTGATAGATTTTCTAAAACCTGACCCAAAGGTCACACCGATAACATTCAGTAGATCATAGATAATTTTGCCTTCTGAAGGAAACAGGGCCGCTTCAACAAGACGTGGTAATTGCATCTCAGAAAAATGCATAATTGCTTCCAAAGACCAGGGCGTTACCTGTAAGATGTAAGAATCTGTGTCCTGTGAATGTAAGAGATGTATTGAGTCTTTTTTTACAGCTATGAGAATAAATTTTCCAATTATGCAATGTTCCATTCTCCGGATCAGGGCATAATCTTCACTGGAAATTGTGTTCTCATGCTCATTTATATACTGCAGTATCGCCTGTTTATCCTGAAATGCAGTGGATCGAAGGGTAGACAATTCTTTTGAGTTTTCTTTTCCATCGAAAAAACGCTCTCTGTACCAAGAAAAATAGTGAAGAAGAAGCTCGGTGAAACGTATATCATCAGGTGTAATCAGGTTTGTCATAGTCGCCAAAAATATAAGGAACGTTATCAAATAAGATTTTTACTGATTGTAGCCAGGCAGTCAAAATTTATCTTCGTCAGGATGCCAGGTTGATTCCCAATTTACTCCTCAAAATAATCAAAATCGATTTTTCCTAATGTCCCGCGAATCTTTTAATACCCCTACAGACTCTGAACTTTTCGTCTTATTTCATACGAGAAAAGATCTCTTCGATCCCGGCGAAATGCACAATAATCATTAGCAATTTTTTGATATCGAGGGGGATACCTTAATTAGCAGAGCCACGGGCCCGTATAAAAAGGGAGAATACTTTATGAATCTGTGATGATTTATCCTGAAGGGTAATCTCAATGAAGTAAAACCCTGAGATCTGATAATATCTGTTTTATCGAGAATCTAAAAAACATCGTATCAGTAAAAAACCTCAAGCATCATCATATCATAATGGTGTTCGTACGACCGCCCAAATACTAACCTTACCAGAGAACCAGTACTATGACACGAATGGACCAAAATTCGATTAAGGACATTCTGAGAATTCAGAAACCTTTCATAACGAAGCAGTATCGTGTTGAAGGTCTCGCTCTCTTCGGTTCATGGGCTCGGGGCGAGGCATCTGATAAAAGTGATATTGACATCCTTGTTGACTTTTTGCCGGGAGCAGATCTCCTTGATCTCTCAGGTCTCAAGATATATCTCGAAGATGTGTTTGGTAGAACCGTTGATGTCGTTCCTAAAAGAGCACTACGTGAAGAACTCAGATCTGCAATACTGGCTGATGCCACATATATATGAGAGCCTGGGTATTGTATCTCCTCCGATTTCATCGATGCTATCTCTTCGATACATGAATTCATAAGAAATACGCTGAAATATATCAAATAACCTTTGGGAGCGAAATATGAATAAAAATGCCAGGAAACGTATCAGGAACAGCACGGCCGAATTTCTGATATTTACTTCAAGTGCCGGTGAAGAGAGCATTGAGGTCAGGTACGAGAATGAGACGATCTGGTTGAGCCAGAAGATGATGGCTGCACTCTTTGATGTGAGTGTTCCCACAATAAACGAACACCTCAAAAATATCTATGACAGTGGTGAACTGAACCGTGATGGAACTATTAGGAAATTCCTAACAGTTCAGACCGAAGGCATCCGCGTAGTTTCGCGCAATCTTGATTACTACAATCTCGATGCAATAATCTCAGTAGGATATCGGGTAAATTCAAAAAGAGCAACACAGTTCCGTCAGTGGGCAACTCAGGTTCTACGAGAGTTTGCCATAAAAGGCTACATCCTTGATAAACAGAGGATGGAGAACGGCACATTTCTTGGCGAGGACTACTTTGAACTTCTTCTTTCAGAGATCCGGGAGATCAGACTGAGTGAGAGAAGATTCTACCAGAAGATAACGGATATATATACCACAAGCGTGGACTATAACAGAGATGCTCCAACAACACGTAATTTTTTTGCGAAAGTTCAGAACAAACTTCATTTCGCAATACACGGGCATACTGCTGCCGAACTCATTATGGAACGTGCAAATAAAAGTGTAGAGCACATGGGACTAATAACGTGGGAAAAGAGCCCGGAAGGAAAAATTCTGAAGACCGATGTTACAGTGGCCAAAAATTATCTGACTGCAGAAGAACTTGAATCGCTTGGCCGTATCGTAAATGCCTGGCTTGATCTTGCAGAAGAACGTGCAAAGAGAAAGATCCCGATGACCATGGAAGACTGGGCAAAGCGTCTTGATATGTTCCTGGAGTTTGACGACCGGAAATTACTACAAAACAGTGGAACTATCACGGCAGAGATAGCAAAAGAGTATGCAGAGAGTGAATTTGAAACATACCGTATCGTGCAGGACAGGCTTTTTGAAAGTGATTTCGATCGAATACTAACACAAGCTGAAATACTGAAAGGAAAAAAATTACAGGGACAAGGAACGGAAGATATAAACAGATTTCATGAATGAATTTTTATGAATATATGTGCAGAGTTATGCAAAATAAGGGGTGCTACCTTCATATCCTACGCACCTCGATCACACTTCTCCGGTTCATACCTGAGTGTTATAAACGTCTTTTTCCCGGTTATTCCGATAGTTCGTGTATACGGTTGCACATCGTGACGACATTCTGATGCTTATGGTCTTTATTGTTGCTTGAGTGTTCACATCATTATTAGATCATCTTTAAACATGGGCCGATAATCCTTCCTCTCTTTATCAGGGGAAACCTGCCAGCAGATTTTTCCTGTCCCGAACCCGCAGGTGTGCTGCAACAGTCCGGGTGAACATGGGATTTACAACCTCCGGGGGCAAGCCAATAGCAGCAGCGGTTTTACGGGTGAGTTCCATCATATTCGGGGAGTCAGTATCGGCATTCGTACACACAGCCTCATGGATTGTCTGGAGATAGGTTACTGCCAGGTCCATCTGCAGGTACACATCAGTGCCCTTCTTTGGTTCATCCCAGGCCGAGAGAAGAGTCCGGATGCCGGTAAGCTTCCTAAGCCGTTGTACTGATTGTACTGATACGAGAGCATCATCATAGATAGGCAGGTCTCCTTTCACCGGTATTGCATCTCCGGAAAATAGAACTCCATCGCTGTGCATGAAAAGCGAGATGGATCCCTGCGAATGTCCTGGCGTGTGAAACACCTGTATCTCCCTTGCATCCCGTTCATCAATCTCTATGCAATCCCCGTCCACGAGTTCATGATCAATCTGCACCGATCCGCCAACCAACGTTGCAAACCCCGGCACCGGCCGCTCACGGTTCTGAAGTTCTACATCCTCGATCCAGGTTCTCTCGGCGGGATGTGCCGCGATGCTGCAGTTCGTTGCCTGTTGTATAGCCCGTGCAGCCCCAATATGATCCGGGTGTGAATGGGTTAAAATGACAAGCGCAATCTCAGACGGATCGCGGCCGGTTGACCTGATAGCATCGAATATCTGCACCTCACATCCTGCTACCCCCGTGTCGATAAGGGTAATCGTCTCACCATAGATAAGATACGTGTACACGAACCGGTCAAGAGCCATGCCAGGTGCTACCGGAACCGTAAACTGGTGCCTGATTGCCTGGATAGTGGGTGTGATCTCCATACAAACTCCTTTGTTCAGGAGTATTGGGGAGGATAATGTATAGAAGTAAGGGAAGATTCGAAAAAGAATCCCAAATTGATCCCAATAATGGCATTATCGTATATCGTAAGAGAGTTACAGATTTTTTAAAAAATCGTTAATTATTCAGTTGAATCTGCAGTAACCAGAGAAATACTTTCAAACCTTTACAGGTATCATGTCATGACATTTCATAGCAGAGGGGGGAGATGGTTCTATCTTACTTCCTTGCCACCGTCACAATAAAAGTCAGGTTTTTATACACCACGTCAACATCCAAAAACCCGGCATCACGGAGCCACTGGAGCTGAAGGGACAGTTTGTCATTCTTATCCAGATTGTTTCGTCGTTTGAGGATCTCTGCATGCTCCTGATCGTTAAGTGGTCCGGCCTGCAAAAATTCATTCCAGTATTCCAGATACCGGTCACGGAAATAGAGTGTCTCACCATCTGCCTGGTCAGCATTGACAAACATACCCCCGGGGATAAGAGCAGTGAAAATTGTCTTAAACAATTGCTGTTTTTCTTCAGGGGCAAGATGATGGATGGACAGGGCCGAGCAGATAATATCGTACGGCCCGCCAAGATCACTGTGGCTATAGTCGCTCACCACGTAGTGGATATTCTTATTTCCTGCAAATCTCTGCCGGGCCACGTCCAGCATGTTTTCTGAAAAGTCCATCAATGTTATCCCTGCATCAGGGAATTTTTTTAGAATAAACGCACTTAAAAGGCCGGTCCCGGCACCAATGTCAAGGATTGCCGGCGAATGTTGCACCGACTCGGCAGCCCAGACTGCTGTCCCATAAAACTGTCGCAATTCCGGAATCACGAACTCACGCTGGGCATCGTATTCCTGTGCAAACCCGTTAAATGCTTTTTTTACATGCTCCATGATATCTACCTTATAAAATCCCGGTTTATTCTGCCGGTCGGGTACCCCTGTATCCAAATAGTAAAAGGAAGTGTTCCTCCTCTCGCTTTATCAGAACTGAATTTGCTATTTGGCACAATCAGGTCCTATTTACAGTAAAAAAAAGAGAGAAACAGAGACTCCCAAAGAGGGAGTCATTAACATACCCTTATAGATACTGTATATCAGCAGGTCTTTGCGGCTTCAAGTGCTGCCTGTAATGATTCCTCAGAAATATTAAGCGTTGTTGCTGCTTTAGTAAGGTTTGGTTCACCCCGGCCTCCCGGAGTGGGCATCACAGACTTAAGAGCGTCTTCAGTAACACCAGGTTCTGCAGCCATCGCTGCAATATTCCTTTGTGGTCCCCTATCCTCCATGCCAAAGGCAGAGCGAAGAGCATCTTCAGTTACACCGAGCGTCGCTGCTGCTGTGGCAAAATCCTGACCTCGTTGACCTTGCTGCCCGGGTTGTTCTGGTTCACCAGCGTTTCCCATAGCAGACTGCAATGCCTCAACCGTAACTCCCAGAGTTTCTGCTGCTGCAGTAAAATCAGGTCCCGGATGAATGGCTGATCGTAAGGTCTCTTCAGAAATGCCAAGTGATGCTGCTGCTACTGCATAATCTGTACAGTCCTGTGGACCACCTGATGGAGGAGCCTGCTGCATCTCCTCTGCAACACATCCTCCTGAAAGGAAGATACCAGATATGCAAAGTATACCAATTATCAATATAATCTTTTTTGTGTTCATGATATTACCTCGAGTCTTTTCATATAAAATGTAAAGACCTCTTTACATAAAGACATGTATTCTCTCCCTTATATATACTATATTGAACTGGTTCGTAACATTGAACACCTGATAGGTAGGTCATCGCAAAACTAATCAAATTGAAAAATCCAAAAGACTGTTTATCCCGACTGATTACCTCCTCCTTCTAACACGGAAATAATACTGTTTCCCGCATCAATGCTATAGAGAATCTTATTCATGCAGAATGTATTCATTAAATTTCCTCTACAAGGCAAGGATTAACAAATCTGGAATACATCTGTCATCTAAATGATCTATACCGGCAGAAAAAGTCAGGGTTTTTCTGATGTATTGCAGGAAAAACGGGTATATCAGTAAAAATACGGAACGGTTTTTCATCGGTGGAATGTGAAGTAAAGCACATAAGCCTTTTTACAGTAAATATCGTGAACATTAGATCCTAACTATATTCATTTCAGATACCAGAAATCATACAGAATTATCTTCCGATAGTGAATATTATTATCTACTTTGCCGACGCGCATACAATAATTTTTAGGCATTCTCTTTAAAGTTCTTATTTTCTGTTTATTTGCAAAAATCATCCAATAATAGCCCCATCCATATTGCCTAATGGGAATTTTTACTCAATTTGATATTTTTATAGCAATCCATCGCATTTCATGACAATTATGTAATCGAATGAAAAATTATGGACTTGATCGGAACAATACTTATACGCCAGTAAGGAGATCCTTGATATAATAGGGTGATAATGATGCATATTAATTCAATACAGGGAACCTTCATCCTTCTGCTCATTATTCTGTTTATTACCGGAGCTGTAGGTGATCCACAGGGTTCCCTTTTTATCAGACCTGATAATGACATACCCATTACCAGCGGGGATCTCCTGTCTGGTACGATAATATCAGATCTTACGGAATCCTGCCCTTCCTGTGCTCGAAACGCAAATGAAGAATTTCCGCATGGTATTATGCAGATCGACGATGTGATGGCGAAACGCATCGCTCTGGCATACAATCAGGATAAAGCATCAGCATACAATGATGCAGCATCTGTCGAATTCCAATCTGCAGATCTTCAGACATCGGTGAACCTTTCCAGTCACGTCCCATATACAAGCAGCAATATAGCACTTCGTGATCAGGGATATTGTGGTAATTGCTGGGCCTGGGCAGGAACTGGTGTTGTTGAGGTTGCGCATTCTGTTCAGAATGGGATAAAGAATCAATTATCAGTTCAGTATCTTAATTCAAACTATAATGGGGGATCGGGATCGGGTTATGCCTGTTGTGGCGGATTTGCAGAAGATTTTGAAACTTTTTATCGGAATACCGGCAATAACAAGTTTATTCCCTCGTCAAATTCAGGAGGAGCATACGCAGATGGAGCGAAATCATGTGGGCAGTCTACCGCACGCCTGGCAAGTCAGATAACAACCACACCGAATTATCCCATCACCTCACTCTCTACCCAACAGATAACCACCACCGGTGTCAACCGTCTGACAGCCATTAATAATATCAAGAGTATACTCAATCAAAATAAGGCAGTCTGGTTAGGGTTTTACTGGTACAACAACAATGCAGACTTTTTCAATGCCTGGGAACAGGGAGCTTCCTATGAGTATAATCCTGTAACAGGAGTAGGATCCTCAGGAAGTTTTGGGGGTCATGCCATGACGATTATCGGGTATCAGGATCCCAATAATGACGGGACCGGATATTGGGTTGTACTGAACAGCTGGGGAAACCGTAATGATGATCCTTACCTTGCAGGTACTATCAGGTTTGAGATGGATATAGATTATTCAGCCCTTGTTCCGGGATATGAATACTATAACCTGCCTGATTCTATGTATTATACCTATAATGTTCAGTTTATCTCTACTTCGGATCCTGCCCCGACAGTAACCTCAATTAATCCGGCAACCGGTGAGAATACCAAAACGGTGAGTATCACTAACCTTGCCGGGAGCAATTTCAAGAGCGGGGCAAGTGTAAAATTGACACGGAGTGGTTATAGCGACATCACTGCAGCAAATGTGGTTGTTGTCTCGTCATCGCAGATAACCTGTTCTTTGAATCTCATTGGAAAGCAGCCGGGGACATGGGATGTTGTCGTTACCAATACAGATGGACAGAGCGGGACAAAAACAGGAGCATTTACCATTACCGGTGATGTCGATCCGACACCATCCAGTTACCATGAAGCAGGAACACTTGCTTACAATCAACAACAGAATTACGGCCCGTACACTGTCCCCAGCGGTGCCGAAGAGGTTTCATTCATCCTTGACGGGCCTTCAGGAGCTGATTTCGATCTCTATGTTGCACGAGGAAGAGCTCCAACGTTATCCAACTGGGACTGGCGGCCCTATGAATCTGATGCAGACGAACAGGTCATCCTCTCCAATCCTGTATCTGGTGAATATTATGTTATGATACATGCTTACTCCGGATCTGGCCCGTATACGCTCGATATCACGATAACCGGTATTTCTGAAGATCCCGCTCCTGATATATCCGGGATAACTCCTTCATCAGGATTAAACAGCGGCCCGGTCAGCATAACAAACCTGGCAGGCAGTAATTTTGTTTCAGGTGCCACGGTTAAACTGAGCTGTTCAGGAGAGACAGATATCCCGGCAATCGGTGTAGTGGTAGTATCAGATACAAAAATTGTCTGTACCTTTGATCTGACTGGGAAAACAACTGGAAACTGGGATGTTATCCTCACCAATCCAAATGGATTATCAGATACGCTTGAGAATGGCTTTTTAATCAGCTCAATCCAGAGCGACTTTACCTACTGGCCAACTGCAGGAGTAGCTCCGTTAAAGATTTACTTTACCGACAAATCAACCGGATTTCCCCCGCCCACCACCTGGACCTGGGACTTTACCAATGACGGAATTGCCGATGCCAGCGGGCAGTCTGTCTGCTGGACATTTGCAGCTCCGGGAACCTACCCGGTTACCCTCACGGTAGGGAATGGTTTGCAATCCGAAACCATCTCTAATTTAGTTGCCAGAATCTGACAGGATCTCGTAATAGGTATCTGATAATTACCTACGATAGTAAACTATCATTTGAACCACCTGGGATCACTTTTTTTATGATTGTCCCCAATAGAAATTAATTGTTTTCATCGATAAATAGAGGAGAAGAATAATGAAAATAACTGATTTTGTGTTATTATTGGTATTGATAATTAGTATTGTGACCGTCCCCGTCCTGGCAGGGTATGATAGTGGATATGGGTATGATGATGATTATTATCCACATCCTACCTATACTCCCTCACAAATCACCTCCATTTCCACCTCTATCGTGGTCGGAGGAAATGACATGCTGGTGCCGGTATACCAGTATCCGGATACAAAAGCCCTGACAAAGACGGACTGTCGTTGTAGTCATGGATGCACATGCTTTCGAAACTGTCACCTTGCCCCACCGGTAAACTGTGGTCAGCCAACAACGACAGTCATCTATCCTCCGGTAACACCGGCCATGACCACTACTTATACGGTCAACCCGACCATGGTAAAAGAAGGTGATTGTGCACCATTGATTATCCATCTTGCCGATCAGTCCTATGCAACAAATGGGGTCGTTCCGGTAGACTGGAAGTGGGATATCAGTACAGGAGAGACCCTCTACGGCTCTGAGGTTACCTATACCATCAGTAACCCGGGAACGTACACCCTTACCGAGACCGTTGCATTTTCTGATGGGTATATAGAGGCCTCTCCTCCAGCACAACTGACTGTTCAAAACTGCCAAACGGCACCTGTCCCGGCATCAGGGCAGGTTCCGGAGATGGTACAAGCTCCATTAAACCCGGAACTGGCTGGTTTTCCAGGATTTGGAGTTGACATGGAGAATAATTTTGGATATGTTCCCGTTTCGGTAGATCTCTCGTATCTTAATGGGATGACCATCTTTGGTAACTTTGGAAGCCTTATTGCTACAGGTATTCCGGGAACAATTCCTGCAGGTTATAACACCGCTGCTGTCAGTCAGATCATACAGACAAGTAGTATCACGGGAACAGCAGGGACGGCAGGAAGTGCAGGAACTACTGGTATGACTGGCACTGCTGGCACATCCGGGATGAGTGGAACTGATGAATCAATCGCAGGTCTCTTCCCGTTCTCCCTCCCCTCACGGTTCAGCCTGGTTGAAGAAGGAAGATCCACCCCGGTAAAAGACCAGGGAGACTGTGGATCCTGTTGGATCTTTGCCACGATGGGATCTCTCGAGTCAAACCAGTTGCCTGGTGAGCAGCTGGATCTCTCTGAAAATAATCTAAAGACTCACCGGCTCTGGGACGGCGGACAGTGTGACGGTGGAAATGGTATGCTCTCACTCGCCTACCTGACCCGGTGGAATGGTGCTGCCAATGAAGCTGATGACCCCTATAATCCGGGACCCTCTAATCCAGTATCTGTTGCCCCGGAAGTTCATGTCCAGGAGGTCATGATAATCCCTGACAAGCAGGGTCCGGAAGGGTTGATGAACCTGAAACTTGCAGTGATGCTCTATGGAGGTGTCATGACACGCATGTATGCCACGAAGGAGTGGCAGCAGGCAGGAAACGGGGACTGGTACTTCTATGACGGGGATGAAAAGCCTAATCATCAGGTTGTTATTGAAGGATGGGACGATGCCTACCAGGTTCCCGGGTATCCACCTGGTGCATTCCTTGTCAGAAACAGCTGGGGCCCTGATTGGGGAAACAACGGCTATTTCTGGGCAAGTTACTATGATAAGTATATTGGAACCGAGAATTTCCTCTTTAATAATGCCGAGCCGGTTGCGAACTATGACATGATCTACTCGTATGATCCTTATGGATGGACCGGAAACATGGGATTTGGATCTCCGGTGGGCTGGTTTGCCAATGTCTATACCGCTCAGGCAGATGAACTGATAAAGGGAGTCGGATTTGTCTGCAGCGAAGCAGGAAGTTATAAAGTGGTTAATACAGGCGGACAGATGCAGGTACTCCCTGTCCCTCCGTCTTCGTATGAGATATACGTCTTTACCAGAGCTGCAGCAGGGCCCATGAGCGGAACGTTAGTATCCCAGAAAACCGGCACGATCAGTATTCCCGGTTACTACACTATTCCAATCGATCCGGTCCCCGTTGCAGCAGGAGAACCGTTTTCTGTAGTTGTGAAAGTGACGGAACCATTCAATGACTATCCCATCCCGATCGAGAACATGATTCCGGGAATGACATCAGGAGCTGCATCTGCACCAGGACAGAGTTATGTCAGTTCTGACGGAACATACTGGGAGGATCTCACTGCTAATCCGGCATATCAGAATGCCAATGTCATCCTTAAGGCATATACTGAAGTTGTGGGAGGTGCCTGGCCTTCCGGCGGTCCCACGCCTGCAAGTCAGCCAACTATCACAGTCCAGCCGACAATCACACCCGGAGATGAACTGACACCGGAAGAAGATGCCTGGGGAACACCCTATTACCAGATAGCAAACGGCAATAATAACCAGAATTAACTTTAAGATCTGCTAGGGATCTCACTAAACCCTCTTTTTATTATCCTCTCCAGTGAGAGATTGTCATTTTGGTAAAATGTCACTGCTTCAGTCAGGAGTGTCAGTATAGAGAGAATCCATCCTGATCCTGATTTCCTCCACCTATATTGTGATTTTCTGAAAATCTGGATAATACCTTTTCACAACTCACAATCGTCAATCCCAGAGCTACCATCTCCCCATTGAATGTATCATGAGTACCACAGAGAAATGTTTTAGGATGTACACATGAATAGATTGGTAATAATAATGAAATCCCTGAATAATAGCTTGCATTGCGATAAAATTTCTAAATGGACTTCATTGGTTTTTGTACTCGTGCACTGACGACTAGCTTTATCTTCATCAGCGTTAAGAATAACATATTCGAATTATTCTGTTGTATAATCTGTGTATCCGATAAGAGATGATCAAATGATAATTAACAAAAAAATAATGGTTTTTGTGGCTTTTGTGCTCTGTATCCTCTTCCTTTTCACCGGAACTGCGTATGCAGAATACTACTCGGTATCGAAGAGCTGTATAAATGGGTGTTGTACATCTTCATCAGAGTACAGTGAAAAATCGTATGTTCCTGACTGGGTTATGAATCCGACAATTCCCGAGTGGGCCCAGTTCCCGACCTATCCTGGTGCTGTGTATCCAACAATTCCGTTTTCCTCATTTTGTGTCCCGTACCGCCAGGGTACCGTGGGTGATTACCTCTGTGCCGGGCAGTATCATACCTACTGTTTCGCAACGACCGGAAAACGGACATACATGGAGTGGATATTAGACGGGGGCTGCACCCCGGGAATGGCTCCGGTGGTGGCTTTTAATCCACAACTGGTATCCTGGTGGAGACAGCAACAGTGCACTGCTGATTTTGATCTCTATGTCTACCAGAACCGGGAACCTTATCCACCAGGGGCTGCTGATATCAGTGATACCATGACAGGATCCAATGCATATGTTGGATGGTTTGATCCGTGTGAAAAGTGTTACTATTGCGTAGTTGTATACTGCAAGCAGGGATGTGGCTATTACTACCTCACCACAAACTCGTACATTGATATGTGCTGGGCTGGAAGTGGAGGGACCGGTTTTTCGCCACAATCAGTTGCTATGTACACTGATACAAATGTACAGCCGGCAATCGATACAGAACAGACAGAAACTGATATACCATACTGGGTTGGAACACCAGCAACGTCACCTTCAGGAACTGCAACACCTTCAGGTTCAGAGGGAACTTTCCCGTCTACACAGGAAAGTCAACCAACAGAGGCAGATTCTGAGCCGGGATATTCACCACAACCAGGAGCAACAGGTCAGAATACTTATTCTCCTCCAACAGCAGCGGGAACACAACCATCTCCTACCGGTACCGGAGAGGAACTTACTCCTGATGAAGAGGCTTGGACTCCTCAATATCCTATCTCTAATACAAACCAGGAGGATAACCTTCATCCTGCACAAGAAGGCTGGGCCCCGCAGTACACTCCCGAACCAACGCCAGAGATGAATGATAACCAGGAACTAAAACCTGGAGAAGAAGCGTGGACTCCGATGTACCCATATATATTACCGGTAAATGGTACACCAAATCTCACCCCTGTTGGAAATGTTACTTCGAATCTCACCCCTGATGAAGAGGCATGGACTCCTCATTATGCTTATTTACTTAGTCCTACAGAAAAAGAAGAAGACCAAGAAAAAGACAAAAATTACTTGGAATGGTAGGTGTTGCATGATATCAAAAAGAGAAGATCGATTTATATTTTATACAGGATTGATTATTTTCATCCTTGTTTTTTTCGTGATAAATGCTGCAGGAGAGAGTGTCTCTGATGGTATGTCAGGAACACAAGAAAGTCTTACAAATGGCAGACTTTCTCTCCCGGCAGATAACGATCAGATAATTATCGGTGTTATCGCTCCCCTGAGTGAAACTTCCTCTATCTGCACTCCTGCCTCTCCCTGCAGGGTAGCAGATCTGTCCCTTTATCAGGAACAACTCACTGCACAGGAACATGCATATCTCCTGATAATATCAGAATATGCCCCTGATAGCCTGGTTGCCTTTTACCCTGTCAGAAGCTCAGACAATACAGCCCGTACTACGGCAATACATTCACTCCTCTCTTCAGGAATTGATATTATCGTTGAAGATATCGGATCTGCCTACTCACCTTTCATGAAAAAAGGGGCATTATCTGACCAGATATCGCTGACATTGTCCCAGTACCCCGACGTATCCTTTGGGGGATTAATTCATGATGAGAACTGTAACGTTGATATTCTCCCACAGGGAAAGGTCGATTTCAGCCTGGATTGGAGTGGGGAAGGATCATTAGGAAAAAAAGCTGAATACTACTTACATCTCATTGACCGTGATACCGGTAAGCAGCTGGGTCTTGGTACACAATCAACCGGAAGTGACGGTGCCTATTCTTCTATCCTCTCCTATCATAACCCAGGAACGGATATAGTACGATCTCAGTTGAAGATGCAATCAGGATCTGACGTTTTGCCAGAAGATGTCAGGCTGTCAGCATGGATTACTCCCAATACCGTCTTTATCAATGATATAGTCTTCTTTCCGGAAAAAGGTTCTGTAAAGGAGATGACACAGCCTGAATTTGTAACCATTACACGGATACAACAAAAAGGAACAGGTTCAGGTGTTGATGATGATCTCAAAACACCCGATACATCAGGATTCCCTGTACCAACAGGGCCATTCCTTTTTATCAGTGCCCTTCCAGACCACTCGCTGCAATACTCAGAAACAACAGGTAATCCGGGTTATGTCCCCGCGGATACGCAATACAGCAGTATTTATGAACACAGCATTCAAGGGGTCTTTAATCTCATGGTATCTATTAGAGATAAAATCCTGAAAAAAACTTCAGACATTGTAACGATGCAACCAGGATTAACCGAGATATCAGGTCCTGTTGTATTATCTAAACCCGGCAGCTATGTTCTCTCCTCTGACATCATTGCCTCTGATGAGGTAATTATTGATATCAGGTCATCCGGCGTTTCCATTGACGGAAACGGGCACATGATTGAGGGAAGAACCTTTTTTGGCGGCATGAATGATCCAGTATTTCAGACGGGTATTGCTGTTGATTCAGGCACCCAGCTCTCTGACATCCACATCACCAATCTCATTATTTCCGGAACCTATGATGGTATCAGGATAGACTCAACATCAGATGTACAGATTAACAGCTGTACTATTGATGCAACAACACAGGGTATCGTAGTGGATGCGTCTGACCGGGTGCTGGTTGATTCATGTCTGATATCTTCGAGTGGAGCGACGGGTATTGTCATTCTTGACGGAAAAAACACTTCTATTACAGGTAATACCATTGAGGGAGGGGTAAACGGTATTAGTATCAAAGATTCAGAAAATATCTCTCTTATCGCTAATGAGATAACTGACACAGTGTATTCTCCGATTCTACAAGAAGGAACAAATACAAATATTATAATATCTGACGAATTGGTATAAGGGTAAAGGAACTTTTATTTTCCTTTCCTAACCTCTTTTGTACCCGGCGGCTCTGCCTTTAATAACCCGGAATTACATCAGGAAAAATAGGAAGACTTAAATTAACTTTTCCAGTTCCTTTGCTTTCATATCTCTTCTTATATCTTATCCGACATGTTGATTACATAGTGAACCGTATGTAAAATATCCGGGCAACGAGTGGAACGAACAGAAACAAAGGTGGGACATATGTCAGGTGATACACATAAGAAGCTGATGACACGGTCATGGTATCTGGTAACGCTTATATTGATTGTTGCACTGGTACTACCGGCAGTGGCATTGTCTATGAATAGCATGTCGATTGTAAGTACTGGCAACTCTTATTCTTCAACATCAGTGGGAAGTACAACTGCCTATGGAACCCAGCAGTCTTCTGTTACATCTGTTGGCTCTGCAGTCCCTGCCTCATACCAGCCACCGGCAGATCCAGTACCGGGCATGCAGGGAGAACCCATACCCGCCGTATGGACGTTTGATCAAAGGACCGGCGTTTATTATGACATGAATTCAAAGTCAACCTGGGTATATGACCAGTATCTCAACAAGTATTACAGTCCTTCCCATGGATGGTTCCTTATCAATCTATATTACACTGATCCACGTGGAACGGCTTTGGTTGCCCAGTATTATTATGACATCACTCAGGGGCTTATTTTAGATATCACAACCGGAGTAATTGTCAATGCCGATAAGCTATCCGGGAACGCAATGACTGCACCCCAGTCAGGTCAGACACAGGGAGGATGGACGGTCACTGAAAATCCTCAAACGAATGCAGGTACCTATACCCCTGCAACCACTCAGAACACAGGTTCCTCTTCCGGGAGTCAACAGGCTCCCCAGTCAGGTCAGAGCCCGGGAGGATGGACGGTCACTGAAAACCCTCAAAAGAATACTGCTGCCAGTACTCCTGCACAGACTGGGACTGTTCAGGCCGCTGCAGGTAATCCTCAACCGGAACTTAATCCTGAAGACAAACCATGGAATCCTTCCTATCCACAACTCCCGGAGGAACCTGAAGGACCGAAAACGGATGAACCAACCGAACTGACACCTGAAGATGAACCATGGGAAGCGTCTTACTACATGCTAGGGACAGATGGAGAATCAGCATGTGGAGATCTTGAACAAAATACTGAAAGACCTGGAAATGATATCAGTACAATGACCCTGTTATCTCCTGATCCCTGCGAATGTGCCAGGATGTGTCAGGAAGAAGAGTCCTGTGTTGCATTCACCTACGTTGCTCCTGGTTATGAAGGGAATCCTGATGCACAATGCTTCCTGAAGAACGCAACAGGAAGTCCGAGCCCAAATGAGTACTGCATATCTGGTCTGGTATCCCGGTGAATCAATGATTTTCGTAAGATATGTTAAAGAAAGTGTACTATCAGGATAATAAACCCAATTTCTCTTATTATGTGTGATAACTATGAGATCTAATATATTTCCATGGATATCGTTGCTGATTAGCATCATCCTTATCGGATCCTGTCTGATATCAGCAGCGTCTGCTGCAGGAAAAGCCGTCACCGAAGGAGATATCCTTCTGAAGACGAAGGATGTCAGGGAGATCCTCCCGAATGATGGCAAAGGCATCATTGTCGGAGTAATATCTGACGGTGCTGATAACTATGCACAGGCGGTCCAGTCTGGCGATCTCCCTGATACTGTCAAGATCCTTTCCAGCCAGTGTAAAAGCAGCAAGGATGAAGGGACTGCAATACTTGAGATCGTTCACGATATCGCCCCTGGTGCCACCCTTCTCTTTCATGATTTTGGATGTGGTGGAGATACTCAGGTGATGGGAGCGTATGATGCCCTTGTCGCTGCCGGTGCTGATATCATTGTCTCAGACTTTGAAAGCTCTGACTGGCCATTTTTTGAAGACAATGCTGTATCATTGCACCTTTCAGATCTGATGGAAAAAAATCCAAACCTGATACTGATTGCTTCTGCAGGAAACCTGGCAACGAAACATTACCAGGCTGAATTTTCCCGCCAGAGTGGCGGCACCCATAGTTTTTCCGGGGAAACGGGAATCCCAGCTGATATTCAACCAAAAGGAAAACTGGAGGTAGTTTTACAGTGGGATGATCCTTACAATTCCCCTGAAAATGAATATGAACTGCACCTAGTGGATCGTGATAGTGGAGAAGTAGTTGGGGTCGGAAAACGGGATATCAGCCAGAGGGGACGTGCGTACCAAAGGATACAATATGGGAATTATGGAAAAGAAGAGGAGACAGAGCAATTAGAGATACAAGTCTGGGCCGATGATGATGTTACTGCACGAAATATCGAACTGTTCATTGGATTTACAAATCTCGTATCTGTTGATAATTCTCATCTTATCCCGGCTGATTCTATATACGGGATCAGTGCAACCCCGGGGATCATCACTGTTGCTGCATGTAAACCAACGGAACCAGAGATCCAGGGGATCTCATCACGGGGAACGATAACTATCTCTCATCCATCTGCAACAACCCGGCAGAAACCAGATATCACCGCTCCTGATACTGTCTCGGTTTCAGGGGCAGGAGGTTTTGGTGCTCCCGTTCAGGGTATCTTTGAAGGAACCAGTGCATCCGCTCCACATATTGCAGGGTTAATCGCACTTCTCTGGAGCAACTTTTCAGATCTTAGTGCTGATCAGGTAAAAGAAGCCCTTTTTTCAACGGCAACTGATCTTGGAAATCCGGGATGGGATGAGGCATATGGCCATGGTCTTGCCAATGCAGAAGCTCTCTCTACCTACCTTGAAGTTACATATGGAGAACCAAAGGAACCGGTCGATATAACGCCACCAGACATTACCGTTCCCCCAACCGAAGTACCGGCAGAGGCATCTTCAGGCATAACCAGACCTGTGGTAATCACTACACCCGGCTCGTACAGCCTTACAAATGATATTACAGACACAAGCGAAGTCATCATCGAGATTGCATGTTCCGGGGTAACACTGGATGGAAGCGGTCATGTAATCAAGGGACGGGCGTTCTCAACAGGTATGGGAGATCCGATATTCCAGACAGGTGTTCTGGTCCACTCATCACTATCAGATGTAACGCTTCAAAATCTCAGAATTTCAGATGCGTATAACGGTATTATGATTGATTCGGCATCAGATATTACGATTAGTGGATCCACCCTTGATTATACCACGAACGGTATTGTTGTCCAAGCTTCAGATGCGGTACAGATTGATAGCTGCACGATTCGCGACAGTGGTAATAGCGGCATTATTTTAGAGAGTGGTACAACGGGATCACAGATCACAACAAGCGAGATATATGGCGGTATCAACGGAATTGACATTGATGGCAGTTCAAAAAATGAGGTTTCATCTAATTCCATCCAGGGAGCACTCGATTCAGGCATCCTGCTTGAACATGATACCTCTGCAATTACTATTCAAAAGAATACTTTTTCGCAAAACGGCGAGCATGGTATTGACTGTATCAGTGCAAAAGACGGGATTATTTCGCAAAACGAGTTCCTGAACAACAAGTTAAACGGGATCATGCTTCACGGCAGTACCGGCAACACGATTGCTGAAAATACCTTTTCAGGCAATATGCGGGGAATAAATATCTACCAGTCAGATAACAACATGATCCAGAACAATGAGTTTACCGCAAATCGTGGTTCTGCCATCATGTTCCAGCCATCAGCAGGTAACGTTGTATCAGGAAATCTTATTACACAGAACCGTGGACAAGGGATCTTTATCATGTACCGGGTCGACCGTGACAGTAAAAATCTGATATTTAACAATTACTTCTCCAATGACGTGAACGTCGGGATTGAAGACGGGGCTGACAGTAATTACCTCTATAACATCGAACACGAAGCAGGAGAAAACATCCTTGACGGTAATGAACTGGGTGGAAATGTCTGGTCCTCTCCATCTGGTCAGGGATTCTCCCAGGTCTGTACCGATGCCGATAACGATGGGTTCTGTGATACTCCCTATACTGCCAACCAGGTTGTTGACAACCTGCCGCTCAAAGATAATGGTCAGATGGCAGGATCTGAGGCAGTGTCTGCCGGAATTGTTACAAGTGTCCCACAAACCGCAGATGACTGGACCGATGAAGGAGTACTGTTACGTGACAAGGGCGATTATCTCGGTGCAATTGCTGCTTTTGATACGGCTCTCGCACTGAACCCGGCACATGAGGAGGCATTGCGGAACAAGGCGCTTGCCTATGCAAAATTGGGAATGATGCCTGAAGCTATCGCTGCCATTGACGTTGCCATCAGTCAGTATCCAGACTCAGTAAAGATGATCCAGACGAAGGGTGATTTTTATCTTGTGGATATGAAAGAGTACGAGCAGGCTGTAGCAGCCTATGAACAGGCTCTACTTCTTGATTCTAAGGATGTCCATACGCTTATCAATATGGCGTTTGCCCTGACACGACTTGGTGATACAAAGCGTGCCTTTGACCTCTATACGCAGGTGCTAGATATCCAGCCGGATCTTGCTGATGCGTGGAGCAAAGCAGGAAATATTCTTTATCAGAACGGGGACTATGAAAACGCCCTGAAATACCACCAGAAATCGACTGAATTAAATCCGAACTCGGCACTCTTCTGGTATAATACCGGGCTTACTCTGCTAAAGATGGGGAACTATGCCGATGCTGCCCAGATGTTTCAGAATTCCCTGATGATTGACCCCCAGTATGAATCAGCACTGAAAGGACTGGAGCAGGCACAACAGATGGGAGCCTGAATAATCATCCCTCTTTTTTTGACTGTCCCTCATCGTGTTCTCTTAGGCAATTGACTGACAGGATCATTCTCACCATCACACATCTGATTCTCTTTCACCCATGTTTTAGTACCTGCCGTATAATCCTTTTCATCTATCATTGAATATAAGTAAAATTTTCATAAAAAACCCTATGAGACTCAGCCTTACGTCTGACCA
>CAYRYR010000031.1:0-25831 GCA_964428385.1 uncultured Methanoregulaceae archaeon | reverse complement strand
CTTGGGCCAGATTACGAAAAATATTATTTTGAAAGTGAGATCTGACGAATGTGAGTTTCACGAGCCTATTGAATCAATCGCAGTGCATGAGATCTTCTTCGGGGATCGCACCAGAGGTAAATCGTGAAAATAAAAAAAGTGTGTAAAAAAACTCCTTAAAAAAGGGTGAATCGATGAAAAGTCATCGTTCCCGTGTACCATGCTGCGGACGGGATCCGAACCCGCGACCTCCAGATGTCTCAGATAAGACGCCTCGACGCAATAAACCCTATGAGTCTGGCGCCCTAACCAACTAGGCCACCGCAGCATAAAGTGCAGTATAAGAATGATCTTTTTGTACTTAATTGTATTGTCATGGAAGGTAATCAGGTCGGGATTGTCACAAGGCGTCTCTTTATTGCAGGTAATATCCGGGTTGCAAGAATGTAATAATTGGCAATATAGTCAGGAATGTTTCATCAGGCAGTGGTATACATAATTTTAATATTGGTAATGAAATATGCAAAAATGAGATAGTTTCGCATTCCTGCGATCTCCACTTATAAGCATACACCTGATTTTCAGCCTTCTGATAATCAGGAATCGGTTCTTGTACCATAATCTGATCCCGGCCCGCACGCAAAAGTCTTCTTTTCGTTGTAAAATCATCAATCCTCATAGAACCCATAAACCGCTCAATTCTATCACAGGTATCAGGAATATCTAAAGGAACAGTGTAGGATCCCTTATACGTATTTCCATCAAAAAGAATTAAATTTTGAAGGTAATCTTACAAACATTATGCTGGTTCATGTGTTCAGGGAATATTGATGCCTGGGAATTCGGAATTTATAAATGGGCTATGAAAATATATATCCAGTAAAGATGTTCTTTCCTGGTAGTGAGTTTGTTACTGGTACGGTGGTAAGTGCCATGAAGGCAGGACAAGAAATATACTCACTATAATGCGGTATTTTCAGGTACTGCACAGGAAGACTATTTCACTTTGTTATAACTGATTATGCCGGACGTTTTGTGAGAGATGAAAAATGGCGGAATATGGGGAGTGGACTAAAAAAGGGGCAACCCTCAGCGATGTGACAGCAAAGAAAGAGTATGGTGTAGAACGGGAGCTCATCATCAAAGGTATCAATGAAGGCAAACTTGAATACCGGGAAGGGGTCGTCTGGGGAAATCCATACATACGGATTCTCCGACGTCAGCTTGAACAGTACATCACTGAACAACCAGACAGAGAAATTTACATGAATATGAAAAATCAGGCAGATATTCGAGGCATCAAAAAAGAGATTGCCAGCCTGAAGAAGAAGATAAACGATCTTGAGATGAGAAAAACCGAACTTGAAAACAGGATAAGGAAATAAGAGTGAGGAACAATCATCTCATTACAATGCCATATTGGGCTTCAATCCAAAAAAACCACATATGCCTGTTTGAACAATGGTGGCTACAAAAAATGTCAATCCCAGGGCGTACCATTGCTTGTAATATCTCTGGTTTAATCCAGGGATTGGTTTGACCAGAGCACATATCATTACATAAGGACTAAACTGGCATTGCACGATAGGTATGACAAAGATGATTCATTTCATTAGCTACAGGATCTTCCCCTGCAACAACCGATTATCATGACAAAAAAGAAGACTAATATTTCCTCCAAATTTCAGCCTTGGATTGATGCACAAAAGCGTTATCACCTCTCTGATATGCACATACAGATGGCACGGGAACTTGGCCTGAATCCAAAAAAATTTGGCAGTATTGGGAATCAGAAACAAGAACCCTGGAAGGATCCTCTCCCTGTTTTTATCGAAAAAATATATCTTAAACACTTTAAGAAGACACAGCCGGATACAGTCAGACCAATCAAACAGATTATTCAGGAAAAGGAACAGAAGAAGGCTGATAATAAAGCCCGGAAAGTAGAAAAAAAAGAAAAAATGCAGGCCGATTCAGGCGACCAGAAAGGGACAGGGGATACTCTTTTGTAAGCCTCCGGTCCGCGGTGTTTCGGGTTTGGAAACAAAAAGGCTCTTACTACCAGGAGCTGAAAAACGAATACGCTAATAGAGCTAAAACCGCAATTTGGATACATTTTCGCTCCTGATTTCTTAATCGGTAATAATCTCTCTTTCATTTTTGCATCACAGCCATATCATGAGCAATTCAGGCAAATATCTTAATAGAGAACTGATTACCATAGCAGTTATTAGTAAAACCATTCGCAGAACCCCCGGAGTTGAGATGGTATGACTATAAAAACAATGGAAAAATTGCAGCTACATAAATCAATGAATTGTGGCAAGTACACCATTGACACGTGTCTCCTGTCCTGTCTCCATGAGTGTCGCATAGGAATTATTGATGTGTAACAGGAGTGGAAGCCTCAGTTCATACCGGAAAGGCAGACAAATAAAATATGAACAATTCTGATACCGGGGTAGTAGTTGTGTACTGTACCGCCCCTCCGCACGAATCAGAGGCAATGGCGCACACTCTCTTACAAGAGGGGCTTGTTGCCTGTGTTAATCTGGTTCCGGTCCAATCAGTCTACCGGTGGGAAGGAGCGGTCTATGATGAAGCTGAAGTTCTTATGGTTATAAAGACACGAACTGATGTTGTCGATGAACTGACAGAAAAGATACAGCAGATCCATCCCTATAAACAGCCTGAAGTGATAGTTTTGCCAGTAACAGGTGGATCAAAGGATTATTTACAGTGGGTAATAAATGAGATCCCAAAAAAGAAATAACAAGGTATTACTGAGATCCTTTTCCCTGTGAAATATAGGCTTGTACACCAGCAGCCACTGCTGCTATCTTCTTCTCACTTCTTAGTGGAACTGAGAGCTGGTTCATACGAGTCTCTTCTTCCTGAATGTATCGTTTCAGCGTCTTTTGAATATGTGGCTCCTGCAAAAAGTGCGTATGTGTTTTCCCGGCATTGAAATCTGAATTACGCATGATTGCATGATGAAGAGGAAGCGTCGTCTTGACACCGAGGATGACATATTCATAGATTGCCCGTTTCATCCGTCCTATCGCAAACTCTCTGGTCATTCCCCAGGCACAGAGTTTTGCAATCATTGAGTCATAATAGGTAGGTATTGAGTATCCCTGGTGGATTCCTGAATCCAGTCTTATACCAGGCCCCCCTGGAGATCGGTATCGTGTAATCTTACCGGGATTTGCTGAGAAGTTATTCAGGGGATCTTCAGCATTGATACGGCATTCAAATGCATGACCTCTGATAGTTATCTCATTCTGATCAAACATCAGCATGTTTCCTGCAGCTATCGCTATCTGCTCTTTGACAATATCAATACCAGTAATGAGCTCAGTCACGGTATGTTCGACCTGCAGTCTCGTATTCATCTCCATGAAGTAAAACTCACCATTGCTGTACAGAAACTCTACCGTTCCGGCATTGACATAATTTGCCACCTCTGCAACCCGAAGTGCAGAATCGGTCATCTGTTCACGCAATTCTTCAGTCATGATGGGGCAGGGAGCTTCCTCAACCAGCTTCTGATGCCTTCGCTGGATAGAACACTCACGTTCATACAGATGGATCTGGTTTTTGTTCTGATCACACAGAACCTGAACCTCGATATGTCGTGGTTTTTCCAGGTACTTCTCGATAAAGACGGTCTTATCGCCAAACGCTGATGCTGCAATGCGCATTGATTTTTCGATTGCCTCCTCAAGTTCTTCTGGCGAGGAGACGATCTGCATACCGATTCCGCCACCACCTGCACTTGCTTTGACGATGACCGGGTAGCCTATGGCATCTGCGGTTCTGATTGCACTTTCAATATCAGTAACCCCGCCATCGGTTCCGGGAAGAACCGGGACACCGGCATCTTTCATCTTCTGTTTGCAGGCTATCTTTGACCCCATCATACCAATGGTTGAGGATGTAGGTCCGACAAAACTTATCCCTTCTTTTTCACAACGTAATGCAAATTCTGCATTCTCTGCAAGAAATCCATAACCCGGATGGATTGCCTCTGCACCTGCTTTGTGTGCGACTTCAATGATCCGGTCGATGTTTAAATAGCTCTCTTTTGGCGGAGAAGCTCCAACGAGAAATGCTTCGTCAGCATAATGGACATGAAGTGCATTTTTGTCAACTTCAGAGTAGATGGCAAGTGTCTCTATATCAAGCTCGCGGCAGGCCCGCATTACCCGTATTGCTATCTCTCCACGGTTTGCAATGAGGAGTTTATCAAAGAACGTCATTCCTCAATCACCATCAGCACATCACCACTCTGGACTGTATCACCGACATCAATAAAGATCTCATTTACCGTACCAGACCGTGGGCTGTTGATGGGGTTTTCCATCTTCATGGCTTCAAGAACAACGAGGGTGTCACCTTTCTCTACGACATCACCTCGTCCAACCAGTAGTTGGAGTACCATTCCCTGCATATTACTCTTTATTCCCCCGGGAATAGCTCCCCTGGGTGGTTTACCTGTTCCCAACACATCCTGCGTTGTTGCCTGACCCTCGACTGAAACGATTCTGACTGAGAATATCTCCCCATCGACCTCGACCTCAAGCCTCCCGGGAATGGCTCCTGTTGTAGGAACTGTTGCTGCTTTCACATTCGGTATTTCTTCAGGAACACGTTCCCCTTTCAGAAAGGAGGGCGCAATAGCCGGATACAAAATGTATGTCAGGACATCCTCTTCTTTTGTGATAAGACCATATTCAAGAGCTTCATCCCGCATCTTGATATACATCGGTTCTAACAGGTCAGCAGGCCGGCATGAGATAACCTCTTCATCACCAATTATCTTTCTTTTAATCTCATCGCTGATTGTTCCCGGAGCTTTCCCATATAACCCTCTGACATAGTCTTTCACTTCTTTTGTTACGTTTTTATAGCGTTCATCGCCCATAAGCACGTTAAAGACTGCCTGAGTTCCTACAATCTGGGAAGTCGGGGTAACAAGAGGAGGATAGCCGAGATCCTCTCTGACACAGGGAATTTCACGTAACACTTCTTCAAGTTTATCAGATGCATCCTGTTCTTTGAGTTGGGAGACGAGGTTTGTAATCATACCTCCTGGAAGTTGGTATATAAGAACATCACTATCCACACGTTCTGCAACCGGGGTAAAGAATCCCTCATATTTGTTTCTGAGCTTCAGACAGAGATTTCTGACATCACGCAGGTTCAAAAGGTCGATACCGGTATCCCGGGGAGTATGAGCGAATGCAGCAACAACACTCTCAGTCGGCGGCTGACTTGTTCCAAGAGAGAATGGCGACATTGCGGTATCCAGGATATCAACTCCGGCATCGGCTGCAGCCTGATAACTCATCAGTGCTACTCCACTTGTGGAATGACAGTGAAGATCCAGTAATACATCCACATTATCTTTAATTCCTGTTACCAGCTCACGTGCCTCCTGTGGCATAATGAGTCCTGCCATGTCCTTGATACAGATTGAATCACAGTCATGTGCATAGAGATCTTCTGCTAAACTGACAAAACCCTGAATGGTATGAACCGGGCTTGTGGTATAGGAAATGGTTCCCTGAAGGTGAGCGCCAACCTCCCGTACCATCTTCATAGACCGTTCCATATTCCGTATGTCATTGAGGGCATCGAAAACTCTGAAAATATCTACCCCGTTTGCATGAGAACGTTCTACAAATTTGTCAACAACATCATCTGAATAATGACGGTATCCAACCAGATTCTGCCCCCGAAGCAGCATTTGAATTTTTGTGTGCGGCAGTTTACTCTTTAATGCCCGTAAGCGTTCCCACGGATCCTCATTGAGAAATCTGATACAGGTATCAAATGTTGCCCCTCCCCATGCTTCCACAGACCAGAATCCTGCATTATCCATGGCCTGTGCTATTGGTAACATGTCAGCGGTGCGCATTCGTGTTGCAATCAGGGATTGATGGGCATCCCGCAATGTAGTGTCTGTAATATAGAGTTTGGTGCCGCCGGAGCTGCTCATGATTCACCTCAATCTGATGAAATTTAGAAATGGTAGCTACATAAATATGGAAGCAGGTACTTAAAAATGTCTTGAACCGGAATAAAAAGTAAAAACCCCGCAGGAATTGCCAGAACACCTAAGATAATATCCTGTGATCCGGTTACAAATTCCGGTGTATAGGTTCCCCCTTTTTTGTATCCTCTACTCTGTAAGAGATCTCCCTGCTGCATGGCACGAGCAAGAAGAGTGAAGAGCTCAAGTGAGACAATCGCCGATAATGATGATATTGTCAGTTTCTGACCTTTCAGATACATGGCAGTTCTGATTTGTGTAACATCCTCTCTAATTATCCTGATCGTACCAAGCGTCATCTCTGCAATAAGCCCGAGTTCAAATCCCAGCTGGTTACCTCCTATCCAGACAGAAACATCCAGCAGATCACCATCTTTCTGATACTGGTATGCCCATGTGGCAATCAAAAAGACCGTGGTTATTCTGATAAAATAGGAGATTGCGTCTCCTCCGGTATACCAGGTAAGAAGGGTGATTATCCCGGTAAATAAAAAAATCCATACAAGATTGTACAGTGTCTTATTATTCTGTGTTCTTCCAGAGCAAACAATCCACCAGAAAAAGGCATACAGAGCAGCATAGACCGAAAGCATGGCACAGAGGGAGAGATATACCATCACTCCGGTACGGATTCGCGAATCCTGCATGCGGCCTCCATAAGTGATTTTTGATCAATGTTTGCAGGAGTAATCTTCTCTGAAAGAAGATACTTCAACGGTTTAAAATCCATATTCCAGTGAAAAAGGGCGTCTGGCATTTGACCAAGGAATATAAGTTTCCCGTTTATTATTTCCCAGAGGTAATCAACAGGGGGGAGAGAGGAGAGATCATGTGTCAGGATGATGCAAATATCAGATCTAAAATCAGGTATTGTAGTTGATATTGTATCTGATATCATCTTTTTTGCAGTACAGTCAAGCCCTGCATAAGGTTCATCAAGAATTATTAGTTCGAAATGAGAAGTGAGAATACACATAAGGATAAGTTTTTTCAGTTCTCCCCGGCTTAATGAGAGGATCTGGCGGTTTTCATATCCCCTGAGGCCCGCTTGAAACAGGACCTTATCTCGATCAGCACCAAAGGATGCTATCTCCCTCGTAACAGTTGAGGTTGTAACATGGCGCTCTGCAGCCTGCATTGCAAGCATCTTTTTTGAGATCCCTGTACATTTGATAGTTCCTATTTCAGGCACTATCCTGCCTATTAGTGCTTCTGCAAGGGTTGTCTTGCCTGATCCCGTCTTTCCTGTTATCAGATGTATTCCTGATGGAAAGATACCGTTTATATGCAGAGAAAAAGCACCCCTGGTTATGAGAGCATTCTCAATACTGATAACCATTTCTCATTCTCCATAACAGGGGGTAATAGCAGGTTTCTTTCAGTTGTGAGAATACTTTTTCTGGTGTGCCACAATGCATGATCGTTCCTTTTTCAAGGTAGATGAGTTGATCCGCCTCTGAGGCAATCTCCATCTGGTGGGTTGCTACTATAGAGTAATCCGGGTTAATCTTTTTGATATGGTTTATTATCGTATGCCAGAGGGTTTTGTCCAGGTGGGCATCAGGTTCGTCAAGGATGAGGATCTCTGGTGTATTGATGGTAGCTGCAGCAAGCGCGACAGTTATCTTCTCACCACCTGATAATTCTTCCATCCTTCGATTGAGCAGATGGTCTATACTCCATGTAGTGCAGATACCAGAGACCTTTTGTTCTATTTCATCAGATGGAAGATGAGAAAACCGCAGGCTTGAGCTTATCTCATCGTAGACCCGTGAGAAGAGAATGTTTCTATCCGGGTTTTCATCGACCCATCCGACAGAATCAGAGGGACCTGATATTCCGCGAATGGTAATTTCTCCCTCAATAGGAGTGATAAATCCGGCAAGCATCCTGAGCAGTGTTGTCTTTCCTGATCCATTTGGTCCGATTATTGCAGTATGACCCGGAGTGATGCACAGCTCAGGTATGAAAAGCGGGGGGTGAACAATACCGGTAAAGGTTATCATGTAGGACGACCCGGCAGGGTAAATCCTGCTGTTTCTATTTTTTTAGCTATTAAAAAGCAGAGAAATGCTTTTATGAGATCTCCTGGCAGAAACGGAATGAGACCTACAAGGACTGCAGCATAAGGATCCATACCTGTTGAGACAATAAGCCAGCTGATGCCAAAGAGGTAGATTATCAGTGTCCCGGACACGAGCCCGAATGCCCGTGCTATCGTACTTCTCTCATAACAGATACCGACGATACATACAGCAGGGATGAATCCAATGATGTATCCACCGGTAGGTCCAAACAGCATGCCAATTCCTGCCATCCCATTATGAAAAACCGGGAGACCAAGGATACCAAGTATAATGTACAGTGTCACCGGATAGACGGCATATCGTTTCATCACTGCTCCTGCAAGAAGTACTGCGAGGGTCTGGAGGGTGAGAGGAACAGGAAAGAAGGGAATAGATATAAACGAGAATGCAGCAATCAGTGCAATAAAGAGAGCGCTGTAGGGAATGAGGTGTGTGTGACGCATGAATAATTCTACATAAGTGTACTATTGATTACCAGATTTGAGTGATTCTTGTACCATCGTCGAAACATGGGTTATTATTAACCGGATTCATGCCGGTAAAAACGAATAGAATCTGCCGGTTTTATGCCTGATTCAATAATTATAATCTAATTTTATATGATTTTTGAGCGCCTGAGTACTTCTTTGAAGCGTGTGCTTGTCAAGCAGTTCTCACTTCTCATCAGAAAATCAGTTCACATGCACGAGATCGCCAGCAATAATTTTTTCAATGTTGCCGTTATCCTTTCGTATGACGAGGCCACCATTCTGATCAAGATCAAGTGCAATCCCTTCGTATTTTTTCCGAAGGGTGTCTACTCTGACCCGTCTGCCAATAGTGCTTGAGAGGCTCTTCCATTCCCGAAGGATGGCATCGTACTCCCCGTTCTCTATAAGATCATATCGCGTCTCAAATTCTTTGAGAATGGCAGCGAGAATAGCTGCCCGGTCAACATCATGCTCTACTTCTTCTGAAAGTGTTGTGATATTGTCTTTTATTTGATCATTGAAGCCATCTAAAGAGACATTTGCATCGATCCCAATTCCTAGCAGACAGTAATTGACCGTATCTTCTTCTGCACCAAGTTCCAGAAGAAGACCTGCCACCTTCTTATCTCCTATCATGATATCATTGGGCCATTTGATGACAGCGCCGATATCAAGCATCTTCCGTAATACTTTTGCAACAGCCACGGATCCTGCAATTGTCAGCATAAAAAGGTGATCTATGGGAATAGTTGGTGTAAGGATGATGGTTATCCAGATCCCGCCATGAGGCGATACCCAGACCCGCCCCATTCTTCCAACACCACCTGTCTGTTCCTCTGCCAAAATGACCATCCCATGGAGGTCATGAACACCACCCTGCTCTGCTATTGTCTTTCCAAGCCAGATAGTCGATGGTATCTGTTCAAAGTACCTCATCTTTCTGCCGATAACTTTTGTTTTGAGGTAATGATAGATTGCATCAGGCGAGAGTGTCATGCGTTCATGATGGAGATGATATCCTGAATTATCACCGGCCGTGATATCATATCCGATTGCCCTCAGTTCATTGATATGCTTCCAGACTGTTGACCGGGAGATGGATAACTGAGAAGATATCTCTTCACACTGGACTGGACGGTTTGATTCCTGCAGAATTTTTAGCACCTGAAATGCATTTTTGTACATATGTCACCTCTTTGCATTGATCTGCTCACCAGGAAGCGGGCATGGATCTTTGCCACAGACCTGTTGTAAGATCATTGACTGGTGTTTCATCAGTGTTGCAAGATCAAATATTCCGGTGATATCAACAAGGCCAATTGAAACGATTGCTTCACCGTTGCTATCCCTGATGGGCGAAACAGTAACAGGAACCCCCTTATATGCACCGGTCTGTGGTGTTGTCCGCACCGTTGTATTGGTACGCAGGACTTCTTCGAGAACTGGTCCCGTGTAGGCTGCATCAACAACAATTCCATTTTCAATGCGGATACCTGGCCTGTCACGGGAACGGGCTGTAATTGGCAGGTTTCCTACTATCTCATGGAATGCTATTGCAAAGGGAATAAGGTCATCTGATTCTGAACTGGCAGAGATGGTGTAGTGGTCCATAGATATTCTCTCATTATCCCTTGGTATCAGCTCACAATAATATTTCTCCCGGAGCTGAGGTACAAAAATCAGCAATAAAAGTGCATGATGGATATTCATGGATTGTACTGATGACAATATATCCTAATCCCCACCGGAACTTTAGTAAGACTGGTTTTTCTCCTGCCAGAGCAATGACATCACCGTCATTTCCTGCCAGATATCCGTCAATATCAATAGGTTCTTCTTTTTTACCGTCATCGATGAAGGAACTGAGAGGATCGTTTTGTACGACAGACACCGTCTTTTTTAGAAAGCCAAAATGATAATTCACACAGAAAGGAAGCCAGTCATACGCATCCATCCTGTCAGCACCCCCGCCAAATACCAGTAACACTCCGCCTCTGTTCACATAGTCACGCATTCTCTGACTACATGCGCGAAGCGCAGGTAAAACCCTGCTATACCGGAGATCAGCAAACCCTGACGGTATGATAACTGCTCCATATCTCCCACGATAAAAAGGAGCGGCAAGCATATGAGACGTGACCATTATTGCCGGAAAGCCACAATCCTCAATGTATCGTGTCAATAGGAGAGTTTCATCCCAGATAATTCCAACCTTATTTTTATTCAGTGACACGAAATTTCCTCATCCTTTTCTTCTGTCTTCCTACTGGTTCTGACCCTTTCTATCCTTTAATAACTGCAAGGGGTTCTAATCTGGCAACCCGTTTTGAGATGCCTAAGGTATCAACAACTGATACAACCTCACTACTTGACTTATAAACATCTGGTGCCTCCTCAGCAATAGACGCATCATGGGGGGCTTTTACCAGTATTCCTCTCTGTAGGAGTGAATCCCGGATTCCTTTCCCACTGATATTCTTTTTTGCCTGTGACCGGGACATTATCCGTCCGGCTCCGTGACAAGTACTGCCAAAGGTTTTCTCCATCGCAAATTCGGTCCCCTTTAGTACGTATGATGATGTTCCCATGCTTCCGGGAATGATGACCGGCTGGCCAATAGATGCATAATCAAAAGGGAGATCATGGCTGCCTGGCCCGAATGCACGGGTTGCTCCTTTTCGATGGACACAGACCATTTTTTTGGACTTTTGCACGTTATGTTCCTCTTTTTTCGCTACATTGTGAGCGACATCATATACGAGCTGCATCTCATCATAGGGAACACCACACATTTTTTCAATTATCTTTCTTGTCTCATGCATTATCATCTGTCGGTTTGCCCATGCGTAATTGGCAGATGCGGCCATCGCACCAAAATACGCTTCCCCTTCAGGTGAGGTGAGAGGTGCACAGGCCAGTTGCCGGTCAGGAAGATGAATATTATATTTCTGTGTTGCATGTTCGAGTTCTTTGATATGGTCGGTACAGACCTGATGCCCAAGACCACGGGAACCACAGTGTATCATTACACAGATGGATCCGGGTACCAGCCCAAAGGCAGTGGCAGCACTTGTATCATAGATCTCCTGTACTATCTGAAGCTCAAGAAAGTGGTTGCCTGCGCCAAGTGTTCCACTCTGGGGAAGACCACGTAACCTGGCTTTATCCGAGATAAAAGAGATGTCTGCCTCTTTCATACAGCCCTGTTCTTCACAGTGGTCAATATCTGTCTGTGTTCCATATCCTTCTCTGACAGCCCATCCTGCCCCCTCCTCCATCATTAGAGAGAGTTCTGCTTGTGAGAGGCGTCTTTTGCTGCGTGCGCCTACCCCGACCGGAACTACGGTATAGAGGGCTTCGATCACCTCTTTCTTATTTTTTAGATCTGCAAGGGACAATGGGGTTGTCATGAGCCGCACGCCACAGTTGATATCAAAGCCGACCCCTCCTGGTGAGATAACTCCGTCATCCATGCCAAATGCAGCAACTCCCCCGATAGGAAACCCGTATCCCCAATGGATATCCGGCATGGCAAGGGAGTTTGTAATAATACCAGGTAATGTTGCTACCTCTGCGAGTTGCTTTACCGCTCCGGTCTCAAGTGAGGATGCCAGGGAGGGTGAGAGAAAAAAGCGCCCAGGAACCCGCATATTTGGGACATATCCAATGGGAACTTCCCATTCAAGGGGACCCGTTTGTAGTACTCCGTCAATCATCAGATTCACACATCAAACAATATATCCAGTATATACCCGTTCTCGTCCTTAACGATATGCAGACCTGAGTATGATATCCCTTTGACTTCCATCCCTCCTGCATGACGCTCCGAATTAAATGGTTCGCCCAGAAGCGTTGCTTCAAGATTGGGGCCAGATATTGAGACTTCTATCGTTGAGAATACGATATTATCGCATTCTGACAGGAAGAGTAGTTCAGAGAGAAAGTCATGCATCAGGGTATCGAGATCAGGTTCTGATAGGGAAATTGTTTTTTTTATTGTTGTACCGGTTCCACCACAGTACATGATATGCATCAATGCAGTTCCTGCAGAGGAGAATACCTCTTTAAGTGTCTCCCCTGATACATGCACGATGATATCTGCAGTATGCTCCAGCTCATAAAAGCTCATATCTGGAATCAGTGGTCAGAACAGAAAAAATCTGGTAAAATGTTAGTATCTATCGCAATGATACTGACCTACATTGCAGGGAATCATATGAAGGTTAATGTGGTCAATGTACCGTGCCTGATATATTGAGATATAGATGGTAAAATCGCCTGCCCTGATGGCAATATCACTTGGCTTTGATGGTTTATATGAGAGAGGAAGTAGTACCGGCCCTCCACATGAGGTGGATATCCGAAAATCGGTCTTTTTCTCATTGATGAAGCTGATTACTTCGTCATCAACCTGAACAGTATGGGGCACATGCACCTCTTCTACTGTCCGGTCACTGGAATATTCAATCATCCATATTCTGTAGAATTGCCTGCACAAAAGATTTACGGTTTTGATCTGGTCTTTTCTGGAATGACTGAACCAGTATTATGACTTGACCAGATCTGAAACAAGGAGAATATACCGTTCTTTAATCTGATAAAAACAACAACCTTCCTCGATGTCACGCCATACATGGAGAATCCCAATGCGTGAGGAGATTATCCCTATCATCCCTGCAACCATGTGATACGTCACTTTGAATCTGTCTTTTAAGACGTCATAGATATGCTGGATTGAGAGTTTTTTCCCACTCAGAAAAACCCTGATAATTGCATGACGCAATCCTTGCTTATCCCTCTTCAGGTATGACGTGAGGCGTTCCTGCACCTTTTGTCTGATATTATCTGAAGATTTCATATCATTGATTCGACGAGAGAAGCATAAATCTTTTTGCTTTTATCAGTGTTTGCGCGGTAATCATGATACTATGTGTCATGTAGGAGGAGTTGCTGAGTTTATGTTGCCAGCGGTGCAACGTAGGTACGTATGGATTTTCCAAAATATAATATCCGGAAGTTCACACCAGTTCAACTCATCACGATTCCGATGATTATTCTGGTGCTGGCGCTGGTGTCGGTTGGTATCACCTGGATGGCAACCGGCATGCCGGTAACTCCCGGAATTGATTTCTCTGGCGGGATTGGTGTCACTATTGGAACGAGTGACTCCCCTGAAGAGATAAAAGAGTATTTCGCTGCATATCCTATTGAAAGCATTCAGGGAATTGATTCCGGAGATGGAGTCAGTTACCTGTATCTAAAGTTTAGTACACTTGATGATACCGGATATATGGCACTCGTCTCCCATGTATCTGACCGATATCCTGATGCAAAGATAGATCTTATTGGTGAATCATTCGGACAGACACTGCAACACCAGTCTGCGCTGGCTCTATTGATATCATTCATTGGAATGGCTATCGTGGTTTTTGTAATCTTTCGGACCTTTATACCTTCGTTAGCCGTTGTAATATCAGCGTTTGCTGATATTGCCATGACTGCAGGTGCCATGAATGTTCTTGGGATCCCGCTCTCTCTTGGAACCACAGCAGCGCTTCTCATGCTCATCGGTTACTCTGTAGATAGTGATATACTGCTTACCACACGTGTTTTGAAACGGAAAGGTGCGTTTGATGAGAAGATTGTCGGAGCATTCAGAACTGGTTTAATCATGACCACGACCACATTTGGTGCAATCGCAGCCATGGGTATTGTCTCATATATTGGTCAGATAACCATTATCTGGGAGATATCTGCAGTTTTACTCATAGGTCTTGCCTTTGATGTGATGAATACCTGGCTTACGAATGCCGGGATCTTAAAGTGGTACAATACCACCGAGAAAGGCAGATTTTCATCAGGTAAACGGGGAGGTGCCTGATATGGAGAAGAACGATATCATTGAACTTGTCAAGGACTGGCGCGTTGCTGCACTTATCATTCTGGTAGTGCTGGCGGTTGTAGCGATATATCCGCATTTTGAAGACGGTCATCTGACAACAAATATCCAGTACGGGCTTGATCTTGAAGGGGGTTCATGGATCCAGTTGGAATTTCAGGCAGAGACGGTAACGTTTGTATCAGATACACCGGTTGATGAGTTTGTCACTTCACTACGGGAGCGACTGGATGCTGAAGTATATCTTGTCAGTGAAGGAATGATTGAGATTCGAAAAGAGGTGCCTGAGGACGAACTGAGGACTATCTTTACCGAAGAGGGGGCAACACTCAAGGAATACTACCCGGGTATCATGAAAGATACCGCAGAGCAGGCTAAAACAATTCTTGAAGAGAAGATAAACAGCCTCGGGACAAAAGACGCGAAGGTCTATGCAATTACCGGTATCAATGGTATTTGCCGATATATGAGGATTGAACTTGCCGGGGTGTCACTCAATGAAGCACTTGAGATTGTTGGAAAACCTGGTAAATTTGAGATCCGAATTCAGACTGCAACTAATGAGACCGAACATGTGCTCTGGGGAGATGTAGTCTCATCAGTTCAGACTCCTCATATGGAACCTGGCGGCATGTGGGGGGTGCCCTTTGCACTCTCTACAGAAGGAGCAGAACAGTTCCAGCAGGGCGCAATTACCTATGGTGCAACGAAGGATCCAAACAGCCATTATCTTGAGATGATCCTGGATGGGAATGTTGTCTATAGTGCCCCACTCTCACCATCACTTGCCGGAGATCTACAGGTAGCCCCAACCCGGTCAATGCGTGCATCGACAGGAGCCGGTGAAGAAGGTCGTGAAGAAGCACGTATGCTTGAGATACATCTGCGTGCAGGTGCACTTCCGGTAGACGTCTCTATTGCAGGAGCCGGGAGCGTCTCATCAACACTTGGTGCCCATTTTAAGTTATTCTGTATCCTTGCGGGTATATTTGCCCTGATAGCAGTTGCAGTTGCTATTTTTATCCGGTATCGTGAGCCTGCGATTGTTCTTCCGATGATAGGGACGAATTTTTCTGAAATAATCATACTGCTTGGTATTGCAACGTTTATTCAGCAGTTGGATCTCGCCAGCATTGCCGGACTTATCGCAGTCCTTGGAACTGGTATTGATCAACTTGTGATTATCACTGATGAAGTTCTGCATGAAGGAAAGGTGCCGTCACCGAATCTGTATCTGAAACGGTTGACGCGTGCGCTTGGTATCATTATGGCATCTGCTGCAACCGTCATTATTGCGATGCTTCCACTTGCGGTTATGGACCTCTCATCACTTCGTGGTTTTGCAATCATCACCATTCTCGGTGTGGTAATCGGAGTTGTTGTTACGAGGCCTGCATATGGACGGATTATCATGGCAATCCTCTCCAAATAATCATACAATAATCTTTATCTATTTTTTACTCCTATTTTTGGTTGGTAATAACCATGGGAAAACCAATAGTGATTGATTTTTATGCTGAATGGTGCGGACCATGTAAACGGCAGGGTCCCATTCTTGAAGAACTTAAGGCACGAATGGGAGATACGATAGAGATCAAAACACTGGATGTTGATGAACATCTTCATGAGGCACAGCATTACCGCCTCGCGGTGGTGCCCACAATCATCATTGAGAAAGATGGTGTTGTCATCCAGAAGTATGAGGGCGTTACTGAAGCAGATACCCTTGAGATGGTTCTGAGGCCACTGGTTGAATGACACATACTATCGGCATTGTCGGGGGGACCGGCGAGATTGGAGAGGGTATTGCTATGCGCCTCTCATGTCTGTATGATGTCATTGTGGGGTCCCGGGAACCTGATAAGGCAGAGGCCTCGTGTCAATGCTGTATCAGTTTACTTGACGAGCGCGGGGTTGTCTGCACAGTATCAGGTGGAACAAATCAGGATGCTGTAGATGCATCTGATATTATCATCCTTGCAATCCCGTTTAAACATCTCTTAGGGACGCTTGAATCTCTTACCGGGTTTGAGAACAAGATAGTGATAAGTCCGGTCAATCCAATGGAGAGGGCAGGGTATTTCCTCTATGCTCCTCCAAAAGAAGGCTCGGCTGCGATGATGATAAAAGGTCTGCTTCCGGATTCTGCACATGTTTGTACGGCTTTTAATAACATTTCAGGCAACCGCTGGCGTGCGTTAGATGCTGAGCTTGATTATTCCGTTCCGGTCTGTGGAGATGATCCGGATGCCAAGAATGTCGTGATGGATCTTATCAACCGCATCTCACTTCTTAAGGCATACGATGCCGGACCCCTGGCGTCATCGCATATCGTGGAAGCGATAACCCCGCTCCTGTTAAATATAGCCCGTTTTAACGGGATGAAAGATGTCGGAATACAGTTTAAATAATGGCGAACGTCAGTGGCGTGACCGTGGCGGCCGGCTGTATTCCGGTCCAAAAATGATAGGAATTCAGGGTATTTCATCTGATGTAGCCAGAATTGGAAGGCGGCTATCAGGAGAGTACCTGGTTAATGGTAATTTTGGCAATATCAGTCTGAAAGATCCTGATAAAGATGGATTTTATATCACATCATCAGGTTCATATCTTGATGACCCCGGCCTTTTGGTGTTTGTTCCGCTTAAAGGAGATGTACCACGAAATGCGTCGAGTGAGTGGCGGGTCCACCATGAGGTGTATACTAAAACCCGCCATGTGGCGATTGTTCATGCCCACCCGCCCCATGCAGTTGCCCACTCTTTTTTCTGCGATGAGATTATACCACAGGATTGTGAAGGAACAGCACTCTGTCCGACAATTCCTGTTGTCACCGGAGAACCTGGCTCACAGGAGGTCGCAGAGAATGTTGCAGACTGCCTCTGTCTTACAAATTTGTGTATTGCACGTGCTCATGGGACCTTTGCTGCCGGAAAAACCCTTGATGAAGCATTTTTGTATACGTCAATTGCTGAGTACTCCTGCCAGGTTCTTCTTGTCGTAAGAGAATTACAACGGGAGATGGGAACACCATGAAAACACTTGAAGAGAAAATTGCAGGACTACATCCAGTGCTTCGTGTGGAAGTAGAGGATTTTATTGACTATCTGCTCTTTAAACAGAGTCAGTATGCGGCTGGTGATTTACAGGAAACGGAAAGATCTGACTATCAGACCAGAACAAAAACTCAGGTTGCAGATGATCCGTCCCGTTTGTCTACCCCTGGTGTGCAGCCATATGATTCTGATGAATCAGGTATTATCTGGGCTGATGAAAGACCTGTAAATAAAAATCAGGGTATGGATCAGATAGATTTTGCAGATATCAACACGCGATTTTCACAGGAACAAAAGGATACGTCTGGTCCGGATAGTGACAAGCCAAAAAAACTGCGTGAAGGATTTGACTGGTTGTAATCCGTTTCAGGCTGATTATTGGGATGGGTGGTCTTTGGATACTACTATGAAAAGAGGGAAATTATACCACCCGTGAGGTGGTTGAGAGTTCAATTCCCCCCTTGAGAATAAGGAATGGAAGGGCTTTTTCTGGCAGAGAAAATCCGATAATCTTCTTTATCTCAAGAACACGTGCAATATCAGAACCGTGTATGATATCATGCAGTTCGATGACGATATCAGAGCGCCGTATCAACATTATCTCAGTTGTTTTATCATGTATCCCGGTATACATGATAAAAAAAGCATGATCCCCAGAATGACGGGCATTTTCCCGTGCAAAGGCAATCCCCTCAAGGACCGGTTCTATACCATATTGTAGGATTACCGTTGAGAGTGAGTCAATGATGATACCTGATTCCTCTCCCGGGAGAAAGATCTGGTCTGGGGTCAAAAATCGTGCATCAACCATGCCCTCTTCCATATAGCCATCTATCATCAGAAATTCCCGTTTTTCTCTCCCTGCACGCCAGAACTGTGTTGCAAAGAGATCCATTCCTGAACAGGCTGATCCGGTAATCAGAATAACTGTTCCGGCAGGGTACCCTCCTTGCAGAATAAGATCGAGACCATTTATTCCGGTTGAGTTTGGTCGCCTTTTGGGAATGGTTTCCTGAAAAAGGTCCTCATTTTCTGTCATAGTGTATCTTATCCCTGGGTTTCATGTGTCTATCGTATCAATTGTAACGGTAGAATTATATGATGTATGTCGTAATTAGTATTTACAGCAGGAGCATCTGACAACAGCCTAGGAATTGATTGGTCATACCCTGCAGACGGGTACGTTACTGTATTGATTCGTTTGCACAGTGGCAGATGTTGCCTATACCCGGAATACTAATGAAGATACAACTTCGTAGAAAAAAATCAGATGCAGAGATGGGAGTAGTTGATCTCTCATCAGTATCTGGGACTGATTTTTCTCTTCATCAGATGGTGAAACCTGATAAAGAGGGAGAGAAAGCACTGGATATCATACCTAATGTTACCGGCATACCTGGTGGTCTGCCATCACAGGATATTAACCGTATCACCGATGAAACTGAAACAAAAAAGCGGATATTACCTCACCGGACACCAAAAGTTGATGCCATAATACCTGTTGGTATAAATGGTTCCAACCTGCAAAAAGATATCGGTTCAGAAAAAAAAGGTGGATTCTTCTCTAAGTTACATCAGATAGCTCCCATCTTTGGGAAACGTGAGAAGTATGATGTACAGAAGCATGGAATGCTGGTTGATCTGGCGTATACCCCCCCACACGGTGTGGAAGAGACTGAACTCTATCCCGTAAATGAACCATTTGCGTATATCAGGGTTACTTATAACTATGCTATTCATGAGTACTATTACCAGCTCCTAGAACCCATTCTGACACAGGCTGATATTGAATTGTTAAAAGAGCTAAAAAAAGGGATATTTGAGCGTGTTGATGTCAATGTCAACGAGATATCAAATGAAAAAGCTCTTGAGACACTTGAGTTGATGATGAATGAAATCCTGCATGATTACGGGATAAAAATTTCACCCAAAAAATGGGAGAAAATCTTTTATCAACTGACGAAAGATTTTCTTGGGGATGGCCTCATTGATGCAGTCATGCATGACAAATATATTGAAGATATCTCATGTGATGGTGTAGATCGGGCTATTTTTGTATTTCATAACCGCTACGAGTCGGTAAAAACAAATCTTGTATATACAGATGCACATGAACTCGATTCGTTCGTGACAAAACTTGCCCAGCGGGCAGGAAAACACATATCAGTTGCAGAACCGCTTTTAGACGCAACGATGAAAGATGGATCCCGTATTCAGATGACTCTCGGTACTGAGGTGACTGCACATGGATCAACATTTACCATCCGTAAATTCCGTGATGAGCCAATAACTCCCACAGATCTCATCGAATGGGGCACTTTTTCTCCTCTATCAGTCGCATTTCTCTGGCTTGCTATTGAGAACGGGAAGTCATGTATCTTTGCTGGTGGAACCGCATCGGGTAAGACTACTTCGTTAAACGCACTATCACTCTTTATCCCTCCTTTAGCCAAGATTGTGACCCTTGAAGATACTCGTGAGCTGAAACTGCCTCACCTGAATTGGATTCCAAGTGTCACACGAGAAACCTTTGATACCGGAGGGAGGGGAGAGATCGATATGTATGAACTCTTAAAAGCTGCGCTACGACAACGGCCAGAGTACCTGATTGTGGGTGAGGTCAGAGGCCGCGAAGCACAGACCCTCTTTCAGGCGATGAGCACTGGTCATGTGACGTACTCGACCATGCATGCAGATTCTGTTGCAAGTGTTGTTCATCGTATTGAGAATCCCCCCCTGTCTGTTCCAAGAAATATGCTTTCAGCGCTTGATCTCGTTAGTGTTCAGGTCCAGGCACAGGTAGGCGGACAGCGCATCAGACGAAATAAACAGATAATTGAGATCCTTGACATTGATCCACGTACTAACGAGTTAATCACAAATGAAGTCTTTAAATGGCGGCAGGCAACAGATGAAATAACGTATTCAGGGAAGTCGTTTATCCTTGAAGAGATCATGGAGTCAAAGGGATGGGATGCGGAACGTATTAAACGCGATCTGCTTCAGCGTCAGGAAGTTCTTGAATGGATGCGCATTAATAAGATTCGGGATTTTGCAGAGGTGAGTAATATTATCATCTCCTTCTTCCGTGATCCTGAAAGTGTAATGGAGAAGATCCGGTCAGGTAGTCATGAACAGTTATGAGCGGTTCTGTTATTCCCTGCTAGGAAAAAGGGTTAAAAGCAGACGGGAGAAGTATTATAAACTCATTGACGGACTGAAAGCTTCCCGCATGAATATCCCCTTTGAGGCATATTTTTCAACTGCAGTATTCACCTCTGTCCTCGTGGGACTTATTTCAGCACTCCTTATCGCACTCATTACCTGGGCGTTAAACCTTCCTAAATTAATAACATATCGTGGGAGTGTGCCTGGTGATATGGCATCACAGTTAAATGCTCTTTCAGGCTACAAATTGATTGCAGGATCCCTGATAGCTTTTATTGTGGCTTTTGTTCTGTTCTGTGGTATCACCTATGCAATTTATCTCTCGTATCCATCGGTGGTCGCCGGCACCCGTAAACGCAATATTGATGCATCGATCCCATATGCCATCAATTATCTTGCAGCAATGTCTACTGCAGGTATTACTCCTGCAGAAGTCTTTCGTCAACTTGGGAACTCTGCTATTTATGGTGAGGCGTCTGTAGAGGCACGATATGTCTCCCTGGAGGTGGATGTTTTCGGTAAAGACCTGATTGAGGCGTTAAAATCAGTCTCACTGACAACACCCAGCACGAGGATGCGTGATTTTTTGCAGGGATCTATTGCCAGTATTGCAAGTGGGAGTAACATATCTGAATATTTTAAATCAAAATCTGAACAATTCAGTTATGAAAATAAGCAGACACAAAAACAGTTTCTTGAGACACTCGCATTAATAGCAGAGAGTTATGTAACTGCGGTTGTTGCCGGGAGTCTTTTTTTGATTCTGCTTCAGTCAATAATGTCTATCTTAAATGGTGAAGCAACTCCCATATTTCTGTATGTTATCATCTATCTCATCATTCCCTTTGCAAGCATTATGTTTGTCATATTGATTGATGCGATGACACCGGAGGTGTGAATTATGGATCTCTCACCACGTAGACACAAAAACAGGGAATTTGTTGAGAGTCCTATCCAAATGTCTCTGGAAGAAGAGGAAGATGCTCATATTTTTGCCAGGATTGAACGTCATCGGAAATATGAGACCGGGATATATCAGATTATTGCGCATCCTTTCAGATTTCTTACCCTAAAACCAGATCATATTCTGGTTGCTTCTGTTCCTGCAGCGCTCATCCTCTTTGTATATGGATTCATTGCTCAACTAATGACAGGTGGTCTTGCCTCCTTTCTGACTTCAACCTTTATCGATGATATTGTTGTCTTTTCCGTTCTTATTGCAATAGTTCCCCTTTCTTTTTTAGATCTGAAAGAAAGCTCACGGGTAAACAGTATTGAGAATGCACTTCCCAACTTTTTCAGGGATGTTGCTGGAATGCGTGAGAGTGGAATGACATTACCTGGGGCAATTCATCTCATTTCATCAAGTGAGTATGGGGCTCTAACCCCGTATATCAGAAAACTGGATTACCAGATGTCATGGAATTTTCAGTTTATTGAGGCAATCAAATCGATGGGCAATGACTTACGTAACCCCCTCGTGGAGCGGAGTGTCGATCTGATTGCCCGGGCAACTGAAGCCGGAGGTGATATTGTTGAGGTTCTGCGGGCTGCCGGACGGGATTCATTAGAGTATATATCACTCAAGACGGATCGAAAAAACAATATGATAATCTATGTTGTCATCATTCTTGTTGCTTTTGCGGTCTTTCTTTTTGTCATCTATGTCCTGGTCACCGCTTTTCTCAAAACAATGGTTACCCTTGGATCTGGTAGTGAAGGAGCACCCGGATTTAATATAGGCGGCTTTGATCTCAATTTATATATCAGAGTTTTTTCTCATGCAGCAATGTTTGAAGGTTTTTTTTCCGGACTCGCGGCCGGGGTTATGGGGGAAGGCAGGGTTATCGCGGGGCTTAAATATTCTGCAATTATGTTGTTAATTGCCTGGGTAGTCTTTCGGTTTTTTGTGTAAATCGAATGAAGAAATCTAAATAACATCCCTTTTTTGTCATTCCACAGGCCTTGCCTGAAAAACAAGTAATATCATACCATCCTGTTCGGATAGGATGTAATTACACGATATTCTGACTTTCATACTATATCATGGTAAGAATTACAATCACAGAGGATGTAGAGGGAGGAACCCTAGGTTTTAGAACTCTGCAAACTTCATCTCCTTCGGTTATATCAGTTCAATAAGAGGAATAATTATTGAGGTTGAAACGGTCCCTGTACCCTCTGCGGTTACATTAATTCAAGTATCAAATGAGGGTGATTATACCATGACTATTCTATATCCGTAGAAAAATTGACAGAGCCATTCCATATATTATTACCTTACTGTAAGCCATTGTGCTATCTTACAGAACCTGATTTTAAGGGTTAAGGGTTATATACTCGATTCCAGCGCGTGAGTATCATGGTTTAAGGATTAATTAAGATCAACAACAACAAGTTGATTATTCTCTTTGAAGTCAAACCTAAAGGCTTTCAGGATTGAACCGGATGCATGAATAACACCATCATAAGTTCCAAATAAGAGCTGGAATCGAACTTCCCCTGCTCCTGAAGTCATATCAGTTCCGACAATCTTTCCCTGTTGTTTGACAGCAACGGTAACTCCCTGAACCGGATTATTATGTTCCTGTATTGTTATCATTGCCGTTCCGATTCTCCGCCCGGCAGTGGGACGTATATCTGGAATAATACTGATTTCTGAGAAAGCCTTTAAGTGAGTCGTATCAAAGATGCGACACCCGGTAATAAGGCGCCTGCTGGTATCATTCGTAAGAGGATATACCTGATATGTACTCTCCTGATCCAGAAATCTGATACTTTTATCACCATAGAGTGGACCATCTTTGTCGATATATACTGCTCCCTCTGGTTCTCCTTTTAGAAAAATCAGATAAAAACGACTGCCTTCACTCCCTGTAACTGAAGCGATTGCAGATATCATATGAGTTTTTGCATATGAAAAGAGGTCTTTTGCCTTATAGTTCCCGGTAGGAACAATATTTTCAATAAGAAAATTCAGGGGGACATTTTCATCAAAATCCTGTATATTCTTTGGGAGATCCTGTTTTACATCGAGGTACTTTTCCTGATGTTCTGTTAAATTCTCTTCGACAGTCTTCATCTGAGTGATATCCCTCCCGACAGCAATGAATTCCTTCTTTAGTATATCTGTGTTTTCATGCTCAATTAATTCAAAGGTCCATTTCTGCCTGGTGACAGAACCATCTTTTTGTGCGAATGATAATTCAGTCGTTGATGACGGATGTTCAGGAGAAAGTGATTGTAACTGTGCAATGAGTTTTGCACGATTCTCTTCATTACAATCTGGCAGAAATTCGGTTCCAATGGCATTTTCCTTGTCAATCTGGTAATACGAAGAATATCCGTCATTCACAGACAATACCGTTAGATCAGAGTCAATCCTCAGGATAAAATCTTCCTGCATACGCATTACTGCGGAAAAAAGCTTCTGACTGACTTCCATATCTGCCTGAATGGCCGCCCGCGCTACTGCTTGTTTTATTTTTTGCTTTAACTCACGGTACGGATTATCAGGTTGTTCTCCTTTTTTGATATAATAATCGGCACCATTATTCAGGGCTGCAATGACCACACACTCCTCTCCTTTCCCGGTAAAGAGGATGAAAGGAAGGGGACCAAAACGCTCCCGTACCATCTTTAAAAACGCAATACCATCGATTTCATCCATGCAATAGTCAGATATTACTGCCTGATAAGGAGTCTTTTCCATCATGATGATGGCTTCTCTGGCAGATGATGCACAATCTACCAATAACTCATCATCATCCTCCAGGTACTCTTTGGCCAGTTCAAGATGTGATGGTTCGTCATCAACAAACAGTATCCTGATACTCATAGTATTATGCATTCCTCTGGAGATTTCATGGCAGGTACCTGTTCAAGGCATTTGTCGAATGACAGGTTAAAACTTTCGAGGGTGTATTTTCTCTCACCTCAACCTGATGCAGATAAACAAGTAAGGTTCTGTTTGAAAACAAGTGATACTATATCATCTTGTTCCGGCAGGATGTAATTACCTGATATTCTTACTTTCATTCCATATCATGGTAAGAATTCATACCGTAGAGGGCGGAACCCAAGTGGCAGATACTCTGTGAGTCTTGAATCCCTCCGGGGTTGCATGGGTTTATCAGAGGAATAGTATTGAGGTTGAAACGCTCTCTGAGCCCTCTGCGATTAAATCAGTTCAATTATCAAATGAATGCCGTTTCAATTGGAAAAATCAATATAAAGAGTGAAAACAGGATTGGCAATATCATTAAAAATTCAAACTGCAGAGGATGCAGAGGGCGGAAAAAGAGGTTGAAAAGAATCAAGTGATTATAATATGACTGCCATACCACTTGAAAAAGAGACAGAACCACCAGTAATGCGATACCAGTTTCTGGTAAAAACCTTTCTGTTAAAAATAATTCCTGATTTTTTCTTATTCACTAAAAACCAGGAAGATATCATTTTTGTAGGTATTACTCACAGGTAACCCATTGTGGTTGTAATTCCCTGAAAATTTCAGGTGTTTCCTGTCCCATAAAAACTAGTGGGTATTATGGATTGCAGACAAAACAGGTAAATTTCGTATCGAGGATGACATGGTTCGTCCCGGCTGTTTTAATGATGAGTAACCGCTCTGGGGGAACTGCTGTAACAATCTTCAGAGTATCCCCGGTTTTAAAAAAATCTGATTGAGAACTCTCACTCCAACCCGTTCCACTAGTTACATTAGTACTACTATCAACATCACCGGTGTATGAACAACACGGGATTTCATTAGTTCCATCTTCCGGATTGATGTTAAACCTGATATCAGACCATTTGATGGTATCACCTCCCTGATGAGAGATAAGAACTGAATATCCAGGTCCATCAGAACAGCAATATACAAGAAACGAGATTTGGGGGAACGCTTCCGGTGGAGGGGTTGAGGTGAGATAAATTCCAATTATTGCAATCCCGCTGAATACAATCGAGATGGCAAGAAGGCCTCCCAGAATCTCAGATACCCCGGAATCTCTCATATATAATCATAGGGAGAGGAATCAGATAAGATAATATGTTCCTGCTCTCCCGTCAAAGTAGGTCTGGGCGGGGCTCAGTTCCAGGTTCATAAACCG
>CAYRYR010000030.1:0-26756 GCA_964428385.1 uncultured Methanoregulaceae archaeon | reverse complement strand
TGCCAGATCTTTTCGCAAAAATCCTGATATTAATGCCGCAGACGCTTCTTGTGGAAGACCAAGCCAGCCTACGATAAGGGGGGAGAGAACAACTCCCAGCCATGCAAGAAAGCCGGTTGCATACAGGATGTTAATGATAAAGACACCTAAAAAGAGATATGGCACTGCCTCTGCAACAAAGGCTACAATTCGCATCCAGGTCTTTTTTATAACCATATTCAGACGTGGGCGGCGGTACGGGGGGATCTCCAGAAAAATCTCAGGACAATCCCCTTTTATTATCCTGCTTAATATAAAACCCACGGTTATGTACACAAGAATTAGAACCAGAAAAACGATAACAACATATAAAACACCAAGATGCCCAAGAGTGCCAAATATCATTGCGGTCTTTGCCATGCAGGGTACTGAAATTGCAACCAGGGTCGCAGCGATAAAACGCTGTTTTCTTGTCTCAAGTACCCGGGTTGCAAGAACGCCGGGAACATTACATCCAAGCCCGAGAAACACTGGAACGATACCATACCCGTGCATCCCGACACGGTGAAAGAATGTATCACTCAGGGTGGCCAGCCGTGGAAGATACCCTGAATCTTCAAGAACTGCTGCAATAAGATAGAACGCAATGACATAGGGGAGAACAATACCAAACGGAACATACAAGCCGGTTGTTAAAATCCCCATAGATTGTTCAAAATCTATCTGACCACCTATCAGTTCTCCTATCAGGATCTGCTGAAGAAAACCTGCACCAAGCCAGTCGGAAAACCGGGTAATGAACGGTAGATACAGGGAAAAGAGTGGATCCATGATATACGTAATACAGGTCTCACCTGCGAGTATGACTGCATAGAATGAAGCGAGGATAACACCACATGCAATAGGAATTCCGGTTATCGGTTTAATCGTGGCATCAGATATGAGATCACGAACTGTATGGTGCCGGTGAGTGATACGTTGCACTTGTCGGGTAATCTGTCCAATCTTAATCCATTTTTCCTCTTCATTCAAATGATAGGAAGGAGGCAGAGGAACTGATTGAAAACAATGTTCTGCAAGTTGTGCAATCCCTTCACCGGTAATTGCCACTGTCGGGATTACCGGGACACCTAATAATTCTTCTAATTGTGCCACATCGATCTCAATACCGGTGTGATGTGCTTCGTCCCACATATTAAGAACGACTAAAAGGGGTATTCTTCTGGTGAGAAGCTCAAGCGTGAGGATAAGATTTCTCTCAAGATTTGTGGCGTCGATGACATTTACTACAAGATCTGCGTCTTGTAAGATACGTAGTGCCACCTCTTCAGCCGGATTTGATGGAGAGAGGGAATACGTTCCCGGGGCATCAATGATAAACACCCGTTCTTTCTGAAAACAGGTGGTTCCCTTTGAATAATCAACCGTGGTTCCGGGAAAATTGGAGGTGATTACATGGGTTCCGGTGAGGCGGGAAAAGACCACACTTTTTCCGACATTCGGATTTCCCATCAGTACTATCTTTTTCACCCAGGGACCTCAACAATAATACGACTGGCAAGACCCCTTCCAAGGGTTACCATCTTTCCATCCAGCTTTACTACTACAGGCCCACTGAATGGATGGATTGTAACGACGGTAATATTTTTTCCTTCCCGTATCCCAATGGAACGCAACTGGTTTTGCATCCCGGGACCTCCCCGCAATTCAATGACGGTAGCATGTATGCCATTGCTCAGATTCGTTACTATTGTGTTCATAGATATCATTAGAATTAGGTTTGCCTGACTTAGGTATACCTAACTTTTGTGCGGGATTATATATAAATTATGTCAGAGTTCATCTGTGATGTGCTAATATTTGACCTTCTATTTCGGGACTAAGTGATTTCTGGTAAAAATTGGAGCTCAAATAGTTCGTTCTGATAGCGATTGGTATAAGTTATCCGTCAAAGTACTTTATTTTGGCATACGTTCCCCGGATGCTGGATATGCCAGAAGAAATATTCTTTGTATCATATTCTTTTTCTGTTTTTCACTATTAGTCAGGAAATCACGTGTTATTTATATGCATACACATACATGAGAGATGTCAAAAATGAGCACAAAAACAATCAGTATTACAGAAGAGGCATATGAATGTCTCCGTTCATTAAAGGATTCTCAATCAGATTCATTTTCCCAGATCATTATCAAATATTTCCCCAAAAAAGTTCATTATCAAATATTTCCCCAAAAAACGTTCATTATCAGAGATTTTTGCTGATATGAAGACTGATGATGAATTTGCAGACGCAATCTTATCAGTTGTTCATGAAAGGAGATCTGAACCGGAACACGAGATTCAATCATAATGCCTCTTTTAGATACATCCCATATTATTGGACTTATCCGAAAAGACAGTACCGCTCTTTCTATCCAGGAGGAACTTGATGATGGTAAAGTATATCAATACATATCTGTCATTACCGTCTTTGAGATGACTACCGGAGCGTACCGTTCTTCATCCTGATGAAAAGATAGAAAGAGATTGAACTCATCAAACAACAAGTGGACGTTGTACCCGTCTCGTGTTCCCTTGCACAGGTATATGCAGTCCTTGTATATACATTACAAAAAACCGGGACCCGGATTGGTGCACTTGATGAAATTATCGCAGCGACAGCTCTTGGAACTGAGGGAAAAATAGTCACTCGCGATTCACATTTTCTTTCCTGTCCCGGTCTTGAAGTTATCCACTATTAATCTGCCTCTCAAAACACAATGCTACCTGTTGTGTTTGTAGTACCTGAAAAAAATCAGGGAATAAAGACCAGTTTTCTATAAAAGTCGTAACCTTATTTCTTCTGATACTATCTCATCAAAGAGAAGATGAATCTCGCTATGTGCAGCCTCAAACCAGGATAGTGCCTCTTCTGCACCAATATTTGTATCAGAAACTGAACAGAGATGAAATTCGATATCAACGAAACGCTCTTTTTTATTTCCGCAAAAAAACGATATTTTTACCATCGTATCGGTACATAACGATGACGGAATAGTACAGGTACGTGGTTGTGTGCTCATGCCTGGTTTTACAATAGCAGAAAAGAACCTGGACAAAAAGAAGAGAGAGGGGATATCATCACCAGGTGAGAGGATAAACCTGTCAGAAAAGGAGAGCCTGCACCGGGAAATGGTTCCTCGTGCATCAGTGACACACCCAAGAACCATTGCAAGCCTGCCTGAAATTACCTGCCATCCCGGGTACGGTGATCCAAATAAAAGGGTGAATCGTCCTGATGCACCAGGGATAAGGGTGCCGGGAGAGACATTTTCTACCATGGGTGCAGGGGAAAGAGAAGAGATCCATGAACATGCAACATTTTCTACCGGTGAGCGGGAGAATCCGTGGGGATGAGGAGATGTCATTTTTTCATCCTGTTGCAGATATATCAGGAACCCTGATTCCGGCTGCTTATCTCCTGTACAACCTGTTCGATTAAAATTCGTGATATACTCCCTGTTCCAGGAAGAGTCGGAAGATTATCATACGAATACCAGTCAGCATCTTCTATCTCAGTGGGATCTATAGAGAGAATACCCCCTGCATATGATGCAACAAAGCCCACCATCAGAGAATGAGGAAACGGCCATGGCTGACTAAGCCTGTACCTTATAGTATCTACCTCTATCCCGACCTCCTCTGCGACCTCCCGGGCAACAGCATGCTCAAGGGTCTCACCAGCTTCTACAAATCCGGCAATGATGCTGTAGACTCCGGGTAGAAAATGAGGTGACCGTGCAAGCAGTATCTCATCACCCCGGCTGATACAGACGATTATCACCGGATTTATGACCGGATAGAAGATATGACCGCAGGAAGTGCATACCATTGCAGTCTCGTCTTCTTTCCTGTCGGTGACAGCTCCACAGATCCCGCAGAACCGGTGGGTATTGTAGAATATAGTGAGTGCAACTGCACGTGATGCAATACCAAGCATCTCATCAGGAATGACTCCGTAGAGGGATCGCAGATCTGTTCTTATAACGGTTCCGGGAAGAATGGTTGTTTCACTAACCGGTACAGCATACCAGACTCCCCTTACATCTGATCCTATCATGAACCGAACCGGTTCTGTACCAAGGAGTATCCTGCATGCAACCGGGTCACAGAGTACAGAGCCATCCTGACCGGTGATAACTGCAGAACCATCAACAAGAATCCATTGCTCCTCAGTATGGGGTGTGTGTTTCTCATGATAGACAAGATCATTTGTTGCATATGGAACGGGATTTGTGTATGGTGTCATATATCCACTTTTAGGGGTTGAGTTTAATACTTATCATATATCCAGTTGTCGGATGAATGTACCCAAAAATCAGGTGATGGGATATTCACAGTATTTTTACGATCCATCAAAATATAGGCGGAATTGACTGAAACATTCTGATTCTACGTAAACAAAGCGATTGGTTCAATGTTTACTTACAAAATCACCCGATTTTTGGAGAGTGACTTACAAGAAGGTTTTTAGATCATACCCTTTTCCGCCCCAATTACTTTCCACATACCTACTGTAGAATCTAGATAAGTCAAGTGAATTTACAATTGTAATGACAAAAAAAATGAGATCTTTTTGTTCTATCCACTGAGTGGGATCTGTCGGTAATAGTCTCATTTGAAGCAAATTTGACGATAAGAATCGAGTCATAATTAACATTATTATTGGTTTTATTTAATTATATATATTTTAATTTTGTCGATTTTATTCCATCAATGATCTCCGTGCAACAGACCATTAGGGTTTGGAGAAAGTAAACGAGCATGTTATTCATATTGCTGCATTAAACTCAAAAATAGGCACATTCAACACAGGGAAATTGCCTGAAATGAGGAATTTAAGGGCAAGATTGATCATATGTGCGAAAAGTTAAGTGCTTACAATATGTACAATAATAGAATGAGTGCAACCAAGAGAATCCCTGTGTCTGAACATGTCTGGACATTATTATATGATCTCAAAAAACCTGGACAAACATATGACTCACTCATTGAGGAACTAGTGAATCACGAGAAAGAACTTCACTTTCTTAATGAGATGGATGCTATTGAATCAGAAGCTGATTTTTCAGAGCTGGACCTGTGACCTACCATTTACTCCTGAATAAGAAGAAGGCACTGCGATTTTATGAAAATCTGCCCGAAAAAAGTAAAAAGATACTTACTGAAAAACTGCAGGAACTATCCATTGATCCTTATCCCGGGGGAAATAAAGAGAGATTATGTATCAGGGGGAGAAAGGATTACCTGAGAATGCATATCTCAAGAAGTTTGACCCTTTTTTATACTATTCATGAAAAGGATAAGTCTGTCCATATCCTGGAGATTCTTACTATAGAACAAGCTCATAAAAAGTATGGAACATTACATCGGGACGAATGAATCACCCCCATTTAAGAAATCTAAAAATTTTTGATTTTTCAAAAAATCAAGAATTATATGGATCTCAAAGAGTATAAGAACCCTCAACCCGCCTATTCTATATCTCAAAAATAAAAGAGATCTGAATTACTCATGAACCATTCTCACCCGGTTTTGTTTTCCGAAACTATCCTGGTCTCTTTGCGGGACCGTAATCATTGATGACTGGGCATGAGCCCATCTCCTCGTAAGTTCGTCAGGATTTGTATATATGAAAATCTCAAACGTATCTCCTCCGTCCATCGGATCAAACGAGATAACACTACCATAATCAAGGAGATCCCAGGTTATCTCCAGGATGGTACAGAGCCAGTCAATACGGTTGTTACTGGAATCAATCCTTCTATAGAGCTTGCCAGGATTCCTCCTACAGAGGATCAGATGATCCCGGGCACGTGTTATCCCTACATAAAAGAGCCGTTTTCGCTCTGCTGCTTCATTCTTTCTGAATAAGCATAAGTCCCTTGTATACAGGCGTTTTGTCTATCTCGTAACTATTGTCAGGGTTTGGGATCTTCATACTGACCAGGGGATCTGATCTCGGGCAATGATCGACCCTACCCTGCCTTCCCTAGATGAACCCATGTCAGGCAGGACTACTACAAAAAATTCAAGCCCTTTGCTGCATGAACCGTCATGATGTTCACTGAAGTCTGTGAGAAAGCATCTAGTGCTGCCTCTCCTTTACGCTCTTGTGCAGTGATGGAATCATACAGGTCTGACACGAGATCGGTAAGCTCATATCTCACGGATTCCAAACAATTTCTGACGATTCTAATAAGTTTCTCAAGATTTGCAACCTTTTGCTCGCCCATCGGCAGAGCACCGAACACGGTTAGCATCCCTGACTCGGGGAGGATCTTCTGGATTAACCTGGTTACAGGTATTTTGCCGGTGTATGAGAGCCAGTTTTTCAGCATTATTTCTGCTCTCTGTAATGCCCCCAATGGTCAAATCCGGGGGAGTTAAAGCGATTTACTGCTTTAACCAGCGGTAGAGTGTTGTGCCCCCCGGGAGGCCTTTTAACGTTTGTATGACATATAACAGCGGATCAGAAAGCCCCATATAGGGGAGACCTGAGTGTTCCATAAAGAGCGGCATCATCATACGGCCTGAGAAAAAACGAGAGCAGTTACTCTTTAATTCGGGACTCCGCACCCCACTACCGCGGCCACAGATTTTCCGTCCGAAAATCCTTCCAGTTTATTACATCGCGGAATCAGGCTACAGCTTTACAATCTGTTGCCAAAAACTGTTTTTTTACATCATCACTCAGGTTCTTGACCGCTTCACCGATTATCTCAAAATTACGAATAATCGCATCAATTCGCATCTGGTCGCACCTGAATTCCTCAAATGATAGTTCACCACGATATGATTGAATATGTTCCACAGCTTCTATAATATCATTGAGATAGAGCCATTGAGATCTAGACATAAACGACATCCTGTAGGATGGAATAGCGAATAAGGGGTTTAAGTGCCGTATCCGTAACAAGATCAACCTTCCGATGGAATAGATCCTCGAGATAAAACCGGGTTCCCATAAAATTATCAAACGTTTTTTTATTTTTCTGGAATATGACGAGCACATCTACATCGCTGTCCTCCCGCTCCTCTCCACGTGCATATGAACCAAAGATACCAATCTTCTCAACACCAAACTGTCTCTTTAATTCCGGTTCGTGTTGACGGAAGAGTGCAAGGACGTTCATTTTTGTATAATTGTGTTTAGTGTGTTCTTGTTATTAAAATACCCTAGATCCTATCTTCTCATTGGGGATCTCATGAATGGATTCATTCGGTTTATCTCAATTATCTCACAGTGTGAATCAGGCAATGTGCAACAGCATATGAAAAATACCAGCAGTAAGTGATGTAATACATAGGATGAGGCCAGGATAGCAGATTTTATGGGAATTATTCGACAATGAACATACATATCAGCGTATGATCTTGTCTTTATCTTCTCACAGTGATGCTATTTTTTCAGAGGGAGGACGGTTCTTACATAATCCTCGGTTGCATCAAAAATAGGACTCACCTTATTGTGCTGTAACATGAGGGGGATTACTTTTGTTCTAACCCCCATCCCTCTGCTCTCAACGTACCCATAATCCCTGAGCATCTCTACAATGAGGGGATTTCTCGGTGAACGCTGACCAGCAATCATCTTCTCAACAGTCATGGAGTTAGGGAGGGCTCCCGGGCTTATTATCTCAATGCGATCGGTATACCTGCTCACTTCGATATCTACGGATCGTGTCCAGTCCCGGTGACAGAAGGCATTAACGACTGTCTCCCTGATAGCATCCCACGGGTACAGCCATGTTCTGGTCCTGCGAAATCCCGAATCAATTGTATCTGACTCTATTGTTATAAATGGGTATATTATATCAGTAAACCGTTCGATGAGACCTGCATCGACGAGGGTTCTGGTTCCGTCAGTGTCAGATTGATATCTACTGGTTAGCGGACCGTCTAATATGGTGTCGAGCAGGGTCTGGTAGCTCTTGTCACACCCATTGTAAACCACTACCCGCAGTCCGGCCTGCCGGATAAATCTTCTCGGGGCAATCCCAAAGAGGACGATGCCGGCTATCGTGCAGACCATTCTTTCACCGGGTGCCTTTGTAAGCAGGCCTAGTCCGGTCAGACGATGAATCCATGACACTTCATCTTCAGGTATCAGAGGATCTCTGACGAGGTCAGTGAGATATTCCCTGATTCGGATGAGATCCAGACTTAAAATGCTGGTACCCGGGACTGGAAGGAGTTCAGTGTGGAGAATGCCACCCGCAGCAAAGAGACGGGCCTGCTGCTCTCGTGTCGCAAGTCGGGATGATGTGCCGGCCCTGATATAGATCTCTTCGCGTTCATGATGCCTCAAAACATAGGGTTTTGATGTTCCTTCGGGAAAGGAGATGACTGCAACCCGTTTGTTATCCTCCATAGTTACGGTCTCATAAAATGGAAGAATCATGGGGTGAACATATCTGGCAAAGACAGTATCTATAACCCAGGTTTCGAGATCATCACGCACAATCCCACTGATGGCCCCATCATCCTCGACACCGATGAGTATTATCCCGCCCCGGTAATTGGCAAGGGCTACGACCTCTTTTGCAAGTTGTTCCGGTCGGATATCATCCCGTTTGAACTCGACCCCGGAATTCTCACCGTTCGCGATTATCTCGAGTAATTCAGATCTGAACATGAAATTCTTCGTTGAGTAGTGGTCCTTTTGCTGTTAGAAGGATTCTGGCGTCACTATTTGGCCTGTTTACATACGGTACCTACAGGAGAAGGAAACCGGATGGACGTTTAGCCAAAATTGCCAATTTTCTTTATGCCAAACAGTTTTTGGTTCCGGTTCGTGGACAGAGGAGTGTGAAGATGTACATACTTTTTTCTATAGGTGTGTTTAGTGTGTTCTTATTCTTATAATGCACTTCATCCCTTCTTTTTTGATAATGGTTTATCAGATAAATGATGTGTATGGTATATCATGTATCGATGAAAAAACGAGAATGAAAAAAAGATGTCTATGACCTGTTAAAGGCAGGGGGAGGGTAACCTCCTCTTCTTATCCGGTAATATGAGAAATAACAGGTAATAAGAGATCTCTCTTTTTTCTGTTTTCCCTGTTCATACTATATCCTCTTTTCATCCCATCTTAAAAAAAAAGAGGGATTTCGCATCAAAACACGTGATGCCTGCAATCACGCTCATGATAGCGTTATGAGAGAAACCGTACCTATTGCTACAGTATACCGTATTGCAAAGGTTTCCATCTTTTTATGAACAGATCTCATCAAGAAACAATTCTCTTTTTCCTTTATTCACATCGAATGAAACTTCTTTCTCCTTGTAAGAATACAACTTTCACCCCTGCATCCTCCAATAGGGCGTTTCGGTGTACCTAGGCTACCCATGCACCGGGCCATCAGTGCAGCCCCCCGTGGCAGGGCTGAGGAGACAAAGATAACCCGCTCATACGGATCAGGGTAGATCTTCCGATCAATAATTCCTTCGAGGACATATTCTGGTTTTCGCCCTGACATAATCGCCCGTCCTGAAAAACCGATTACAGAGTTATCAGGAAGAAGTCCCTCAGAATGGGCAACATCAATCATCCGGAGAGATACCTGGGCACAGACCCGGTCAACGACATCTGTAAAGGTCTTTATTCCCTGTTTTTCATAGAGATCTCTTCCGATATCCTGGAGATCATGATAGGAGGAGAAGTCTTCACCACAGTCAACACCGATTATCTTTATCTTTTCGTTTTCAGCGATTGCCGGATCAATAGGCACCTGACCGAATTTTTTCCTGTGGTGGGGAACAATATCAACGTGGATAAGATCATTGATCTTTTTCGTATATTCCTTGCAGACCGATGATTCTTTCTTTGAAAAAAAGCCGGTTACCCGCTCTTCCCCAAAGAATTCATGGGCACTTCCAAACCGCTTGTCTACTTTACCGGTACCTTTCACAAGGGTATCTGCGATAGCTCCCCCTAGCCCGATAAAACAGCCTATGGTTCGTGCATAGGGGTTGTCCCGGTCCAAAGGAACAGATTCGGTTATCCGTCCATCGAGAATGGTTCCAAAATCTATGGATAAGCAGGGATTCCGGAAGTCTACCGGAGTGTTAATGGCACCCTGCTTAATCCCGGCAAGCGAGAGATCTCCTTCCATATCGTTTGCGATAATCTCATCACCTGATAATCCGGTGGCCGGGATTACCCCTGCTATAGACCCGGTATACTGGACCATATCAAGCAGGCTGTATTTCCGGTCATCCTCAGGGAGCGATTTCTTTGACATCACAGGCCGCATCTTTGACATTGGGATTCCTGCGTCAATGCATCCTTTTGCGATCGAACTGAGGTAACTGTTGATATGACCGGATGATTCCCATTCGCCCACGATACCTGTCGAATGCACGACAAAATCCAGCTCTTTCTGCAGGTCAAGCTTACATTCTTTCACTGATTCAGTAATAATATCTTTAACCAGTGCCTCGACTGCCACCTTTGAGAGGAGAATGCCATCAAGAGTTTTTCCAAATATCTCTTCACCGGGTTTTGGTTTGGGGAAGTCCTTCATCAGTTTTGCCTTTCTGTTGATGACATACATCATCCCGGTCTCAAAATTTGTCCCGGTGATGATACAATCAGTAGTTGTATTGCCGACATCAACAGAGAGCACAATATGATACGGTTTTTCTTTATATTCAGGAATTGACATCCCACCGGCACGGACAATCGTGGGCATGGGAATATCATCCACAACATAAGGTTTTTTTGACTTTACCTTACTAAGCACCATAGTAGTAATGTTTTAATTAATGAATATAATGGTATGGTGAGTTGATGCCAGGTATTTAATTATAATAGCATCAATAATTCATCAATATATATTTATTATACCCTAATAGCCAAAATCATAGTGATATTACATTCATATCGGCCATGATTTTTCAGAGAACTGCCCCTGATAACGTAGATCCAAACTATCTCTGCAGGTATTTCATTGCCGCGCCTTTCTTAATTTGGAATCATGTATATCACCAGTGTTGTTATCAAGGATGGTAATCAAAAGGATAATGATGGGGAGGCACTCATATAGAAACACCCGGGTTCCTGATGATACCGATTTTTTCCGGTCACTATTAGAGAATAGTAAATACAGGTTCTCTATCTAGCAGATCACGATATGGATCCTTACTGTCAGAGAGAGAATTGAGTGTTTCTTCCATTTCAAAATCGATATATGCAGTTTTAAATTCTTTGGTCACCGGGATCTCTAAACCGGATTCCATCAGGCGGATGGTATCTCCTATGTCAGATATATCTTCATCTTCTTCTTCAAAGAAAGAATAAAGCATATTTTCCGGAAATTGACTCGCTTTTGCATATGTACAGACTGAATGAAACCGGTAGGTGGAATACAACGGACAGGTAGAACAGTGAGGAGTCCTGACAAGGCAGAAATGTGTCCCTATCCTGTGAAGGATGTCATCAGTTTCTGAAAAATACTGGCGATATAGCTCAGATTTAAGTAAAACATGATCCATTCCCCTTCCAAAGATTAACCGTACAACAATCCGGTTGATAGCCTTATCTGGTGACCACACACAATCTGAAGATGATACAAAAGGATACTGAGATACCAGAGACATGAAAAGGTTGGTAACGGTATCAGGACATCCTGCTTCTAGAAGCCTCCGAAGGACTTCGCCACGGGTCACACCGGTCCAGATCCATCTGGCATCACCATTCCCCTGGTTTGTCAGGTACACAGCAACACTATGTACATTCATATGCCGTGAAAGTACCGGATGAAATGGCATTGAATTTTTCATCTTTTTCCATTCTGCTGTCGGTATTTCTGCAATTTTCTTCCACAGGTCAGGGATGGATACACCTGTTTGTGATATGAACGTCTTAATCCTGGATGTAACTGCCTCTTTTTTCTGTTTATTTGAGATAAGACAGGTTAAAAGGAAGATATTTGCCTCTTCTTCTGACAGATCCTGTATCCCACCACTGGGGAGTTTTGATGTCACAAAACGTTCCTCTGGGGATTTAGTATCAGTATCCAAAAATAAACTCTTTCGTAGGGCGAGCGAGACAGAGGTAAGATCCCATTTTGAAAGGATATCAGGGAGTACCTCATTGATATCTTCCCATCTTTTTTCATGGGCAAACCAAATCACTCGCTTGTGCAGAATATCCGTGTTAAGGTCTTCTTTCATAAGACCGTCAGTTTCATGAATCGCTTGTTGATATTGCTCTTCCTTTGCATACGTCATGGCTCTTGCAAAATGCCATTTTATATTGTCAGATCTCTCTGCATCTTTTCTGGAATCAAGGTACTTTCTGGCAACATCAGGCCAGCCAAGCTGTGTCATTATTGTAGCAAGTCGTGGAACCGCTGCCAGGTCTGATGTCCGTAAATAGCAGATGAAAGCGAGAATAAGACGATTTTTATTGGTATAATAATCTCCTAACCGGATCCATACAAGGGAATTATGAGGATCTGATATTGCAGCCTGTTTATAGCAATAATAGGCATAATCACTCAGGTTTTCAGTATCAAGATATTCTCCGGTACTGATATACCCATTGCAGATCTGTTGACCAGAACCATTATTGCACGCGATTGTGTCACAGAGTGTTTTTATCTCTTTATTTTTGATTTCGTGTTGCACCAGAATCTTTAAGAGTTCGGGTTGACTGGTATCAAAAGTGTATTTCTTTTTTACTTGTTCTATTCGTCTTGTAAGCGGAGCCAGATCGACGATATCCTGATTGAATAGATCCTGTGTTTTCATAAAAAGACCAGTATGAAGATGCAGATGAAAAACTAATTGGTAGTATACCATAATAATACCTTCAATAGAAGTTGTTGTCTTCAATGGAACCAAATCCTCTGTTAAGGCACCTGCATGATGAGGCTGCAAAATCGGGTTGTAAACCTTCCCGGGATCAATGGTGCAGATATCCGTATGATATATCAGCCTCCAATGACAATCCCTATACCGGCAGTATGAATCCGTTGTATCTCTCCGGTTGCCACCCGGATTTATCAACCAGGATAAAAAGAGCCAGTTAAGCCCTGTAGTAACTGAAATTCTGTATACGTCCTCCTTCTTTCGGATCTGCATGAGTGACGTCGCACAGATGCTTGCCATTCCCCCAGTTCGGCAAGTAGACCTTATAAACCACCTTGAGCAGGAGAGATTTGTCAGCAGAGTCAGGGAAAAGACAAACAAGCGGGTTATCCGGATTGTCCCGACACATAAAGGAGAAGAACGGATCTTATAGATGAAATACGGCTATTTGGCTATATCAAGTCTCGTTGTGCCTATCTCACTCCCGTGTAGCAGAGACAATGTGCTGACCTTTGTGCATCATTCTCCTGAGTAAATGATTCAAATTCGTCTGTATGCCCTATCATATCAAAAAGCATAAGGATACGTACCGCATCCCTCTTATTGAGCAGAGGATGGCAGACTGAAAAGACTTGAAGATGTTGGTGATATAATGTTTGAAACACGAATACCAGAGACTGATACAGGAATCCAGGACGAGGTGACCGTAGATATCTATGACCAGATGCAGAGGAATCTGCGGGATGCCGACCATCTTCCCACCGATCACCTTGTAACAGTATCACAAGGGGTCAAAAAAGCACTTGAGATTGGACCAGGTCCCGGCTATTTCGGCCTTGAATGGCTGAAAAAAACTAAGGAAACAAGATTAACAGGTCTTGAGATTAGTCCTGCCATGATACGGGTTGCAACGAAAAATGCTGCATCCTATCAGGTGTCAGATCGGGTTACGTACCAGGAGGGAAATGCTCTTTGCATGCCGTTTGAGGATGATTCATTTGATATGGTCTTTTCTAACGGTTCACTACATGAATGGGAGGATGCAAAAGCGGTCTTTTGTGAAGCAAGAAGAGTTGTCAGACCAGGAGGAATGATACTCATCTTGGACCTGCGTAGGGATCTTTCACCTGACATCTATCAGTATATGTATGAAAACTGCAAACCTGCTGAGATACGACCAGGATTTACTTCATCAGTACAGGCTGCATATACCCCGGAGGAACTTCAACATCTTCTCTCAGATTCTAAACTCTCCGGCTGGCAGGTGTTTGAACACCCGTTCGGACTTGGGATTATAGGGAATAAATAAGTCCTGTCTGATACTGTATCGAATCAGGTATCCTATCCAGCCTGCCTGCTTATCCCCTGCCAGGTTTACATCCAGGCTTCATCTAAAAACCTCCGGTTGCTCTTTACTGTGCAGGAGAAATGATTATATTTGTCGAATAAGAAAAACAGGCATCCTGCCTGAAGATGATGGTATAGTATCACCTGTTTTCAGACAGACCTTGTATCTCATAGAAATGAATCAGACTGATCTGTATTCCGGTTCAGTCTCCCCATAACATATGGAATTCATCTCATCTGTGTTATTTACCAGAATAACTTTCAGCGTCTCCTGTGAGAGGGTCCAGTTTAATGTCGGCATTGAGAAGAGGAGCTCTTCAGTCTCTTCTGAAATATCACCAGTAACCTTCTCACCGGTAAACTGCTCCCATGTTCCATCAAGATACCGATAGATACCAGTAAGGGAAGTCTCATTGAAATCCATCTGGATGGTCCCAACTGAGTAGGGTGGCTGATAGGTAGGTTCCTGCCACCAGAATCCCTTCATCATGGGAGTCTGATTTCCCGTGAAATTTCCCTCCAGGTATCCGGTATATCCACTAACGGTATACATCCCCCTGAGGATATCATCTCCGGTAACCTTCAGATACATGGTCCCAAGAAGATCGGTCTTCCACTCGCCGGTAACGCTCTCCATCGAAGTTTCATTGGTAAAAAACGTAAACCCACCAGTCCATGTTGAATAGGAATCAGAATAATCTCCCCCATATTGACAATTATTCCCACAGTCATATCCAGGACAGCATCCTCCTCCCCGCCAGAGGACCGGTTCAATAGGCACCGGCTCAAAAGAGTCATCATCACAACAGAGATCCTGACAGATTCCCGTATCGGCACCATATTGTATTATTCCTTCAACCAGATGAGAGCATATATACCCCTCACACCGCTCTCTTGTATATATATCACAATCGCAGTCAGATGATGACTGAATGTGAGCATCTGCTACCACTGCTGCAGGTAAATCCAGAAAAGAACCTTCAATGAGAAGAGATTCACCCTGACTGTCAGCAATAACAGGACAGAAAACACACAATAGAGATAGAACAGATATAGTAATGAGGTAGCATATGATCTTCATGCATGGTCATTTATGCAAGGTAGTATTAAATTGTTGTGATAATCACAAAAAAAACGCTCTACCTAAAAAGGGATGCAATACAGTCACTTAAAAATCAGTTCAGCAGGTCACAATAAAAAAAAGAAGAGAAAACATATTTTACGATGATTTTTGGCTCTGTCTGAAAAACAAGTGATACTATATCATCATGTCAGGCAGGATGTAATTACATGACATTCTGACTTTCATATTAAAAATTTACTATATTACTTTAGAATCCCAACCGCAGAGGACGCAGAGAGGGGAACCCAGGTTTTAGATACTCTGCAAACCAGCTACCCTCCGGAAGTTACACCAGTTTCAATTAGAAGAATGGTATTGAGGTTTAAACAGTCTCTCTGTGTCCTCCTGCGTCCTCTGCGGTTAATCAATTAAATTATCAAACGAATATCATTTCAACTGGAAAGATTTATGTAAGGAGTGAAAATACGATTGCACTATCACTTGAAAAATCGACAGAGCCTGATTTTTTCTTTTATCAGGTTCATCATATGAAACTATTCCCTTTCGTGATATATTCCTCTAAAAAAAGAGGAGATTGTTCTTCTGAAAAACTAACCAGGACTTACCTACCGTATGATACTGATATGTATGGAGTCTTGAGGTTGAAAAATCAGGTTTTACACGAATCATCTCATTCCTCTTTCTTTAGAGTAATACCATGATAATCCCGCAAAAAGTCTCGGATCTTGAGTGATTCAACAAACCCCAGGTCAACCTCCTGGACAAGATTGTCAATTTTGTTAATCTGGTCCATAATATCGCTTTTATGTGGAGGGTCGTCAGTTTCACACATGACACTGATAACAGTTAAGGGGTTTCGTATCTGGTCATTTAAGACTGCCATCTGGTGAATATTCTCCTCAATTCGTCTCAATGCAATCTGTTCATTCTCCTGTAACTTCTTTTGTTTAGTGATATCCATGACCACTGCAAGGGCACCGGAGACGTGGCCGGATTCATCCTTTATCGGCCCTACGGAGAGAGAAGCTTGCATCAATTCTCCATTCTTTTTACAAAACGGATACTCAAATCTCTCAAAAATTCCCTGCATCTGTCGCTTAGGATGTAGTTTTTTCGTCACCATCCAGTGCTCATCAACGAAAGAAAAGAGGTTTCTTCCTATCATCTCTTCTGTTGTATACCCTAACATCGCTGCCATCTTCGGGTTTACATAGGTAGTATTATAATCCGGATCAATTGCCCAGATTCCTTCCTGGGCAAGAGTGACAATATCTCTAAATTTTTCCTCACTCTTTAAGAGTGCCTCTTCTGCCTTTTTTGTCTCGGTAATGTCACGACCAACCGACTGCAACTCAATGAGATTTCCCTCCTCACTAAAGATAGCCCGGTTACTCCATCGCTGCCATCTGATCTCTCCGTCCGGCATCTGGGTGCGGTGATCAATACTACCAGTAGGATTATCTACGGTCAGGGAGGCAAAGTAGTCCCTGATACGGACGATATCTTCTGCGAGAATTCCGGGATCAATTTTTTTCCCTATGAGTTCTTCACGTTTCTTATTGAAATACCGGCAAAACGCTTCATTCACAAAGAGATATCTACCATCAGGAGTAGATCGGGAGATAAACTCATTCTGGTCCTCAACAACGTTCCGGTACCGTGCTTCACTCTCTAAGAGTGCCTTCTCTGTCCGTTTTCTTGCTGTGATATCAGTAAAGAGGGTGATAAACTCACCTTTCTGCGGGCTGTATGCCGACACTTCAAAATATTTGTCAAATGCACAACTGAACTGCTCAAATACCTGTACCTCCCCGGTAAGAGCCGTCTTTCCATACAGTTCTATCCAGTACTCCTCTGTCTTTGGGAGTATCTCACGTACGGTCTTATGCAGAATATTGGATCGTACAAGCCCGGTAATTCTCTCAAATGCCGGGTTCACATCGATGAACCGATAATCGACAGGTCTGCCTGTCTCATCACAGATGATTGAGTGGTGAGCACACCCGCTGGTCATCGAGGTGAAGAGCTGCCGGTATCGCTCTTCACTAACCACGAGTTCATCCTGTTTCATCCGTAGTGCCGTATATTGATCCTGCAGTTCCTCATCATATGCTGAGAGATCATCATAGGCCTCCTTAAGATCTTCATGCATCCTCATATGATCTGCTTCCACTTCTTTGCGTCTCGTGATATCAGTGACCATGGCAAAGGCACCGGAAAATATACCATCATCAAAGAGAGGTGTTGACGAGACAAGGCCCCAGCAAATCGTTTCATTTTTACTAATATATTTACGTTCAAACTGTCCGGTGATACCTGATTTTCTCTCTCCTATTATCTGTTCATGATGGGAAAGTTGATCAGGATGCAGAAAATCGATCAGGGGACGCCCTTTCATCTCATCCAGGGTATAGCCAAGCATATCTGCCATGTGGGGATTAACATAGGTGGTCAGGTACATGTGGTCTAATATCCAGATCCCTTCCTGTGCAGTCTCAATGATCCGGCGATACCATTCCTCACTTTTTTTCAGGGCATCTTCTGCATGTTTCCGGGAACTGATGTCACGGACGGCACAGACATACATCCCGCTCCCCTGGTAGGTAAAGAAACGTCCGGCAATCTCAACTGGGAATACAGTTCCATCCTTTTTTCGGTGATACCGTAAAGGAATCATACTAGATCCGACCGGGGACGTTGTCGTAATCCTTCTTGTCTCTTCAGGCTCATCAGAAAGATGAGTGTTGGTAAGTCCTATCAGCTCATCATGACGATACCCGTACATCGCCTCTGCTTCTTTATTTGCCTCACATATTCTGCCGGTCTCAGTATCAATCAGAAAGAGGGCTTCACCACCCAATTCAAAGATCTGATGAAAACGGGCTTCACTTTCCCGCAATGCTTGTGTGGCTGCTTCATGTTCGGTCACATCTACGAGGGTAGATACCGTACACTTCTCATGGCAAAGTGTAATTATTCCCGAAGAGAAGATACAGACCCGTACCTCCCCACTCCTTGTACGAACGTGATATCTGCCCTCCCTGTTATGGCCTGTACTGGTACGTTCACGCTTCATACGTTCCAGCTCAGTGGAATCTGCCCATAATCCCAGTTCCATCGGGGTTTTTCCGATGACTTCATCACGCCGGTACCCACTGTTCTCTTCAAACGTCGTATTGACATCGATGATGCGATAGTCCTGCAATGACACGATAATATTGGCAACAGGATTTGCATGGAAAATAGCGGCAAATTTCTCTTCGGATGCGTGCAGAGCCACCTCAGCCTCCTTACGTCTTTGTATATTCTCCCATTCGATAAGAGCCCGCCCGGTAATCCGGGGAAGATCCCGGAACATAAATTCTGATTTAACCAGGTAATCGATAGCTCCTACTTTAATCATCTCCACGGCAAGACGCTCATCCCCGTGGCTGGTCATGATGATGAGAGGGAGAGTGATTGGCTTATCACTCGTTTGCAGGATATCAATTCCATTGCCATCAGGAAGCAGCCAGTCAGCGAGTATCAGGTCAGGAGGATCTGCTGCCATACTCATTCTGGCGTCAGCAAGGGTTTTTGCAAACGAGATCCTATAGAGAGAATAATTCTCAAATCCGCGACTGATAAGGTTACTATGCTCCTCATCATCATCCAGGACCAGGATATGATGAGGGGTGGTTTTTTCTGAAATTGGATGGGATTTCATGGGTTGGTATTAGAAAGGCAAGTGTGGCCTTGCATTCCAGAAAGGCCAGTAAAACCCTAAATCAGCCATAAGTTTTGTAAAATTGTTAAAATCAAGGGGTTTTACCACGTAACTATTTGCATGGTAGTCATAACTTCGCGCAACATCAGATTCGGCATCTGAACTGGTGAGGATAACGACAGGTATTCGCTGCAGGTTTTGGGTCTGTTTAATTATCTTTAAGACTTCAAGTCCGTCAACTTTGGGAAGACGAAGGTTAGGAAGGATAACGTTTGGAACAGGACTACTTCCATCTTTCTCGTAGTCATGTGTATGGAATAGATAGTCAGGAGCTTTCTGACCATAATCCATATGATATATGACATTCGCCACCCGCTGGTCCTGCATACTTCGCATCACCAATGTCGCATGATCCTCATTATCTTCTACCAGAAGAATGACAAGAGGTTCTCCATTCAGATCGATCATGATATCAGTCTATTTTGTACTTCGTTCCCTTCCATTTATATCTTGTGTACTGGGGCCAAATGGTACAGTAAAACAACTCCCGATATTTTGTCCATCTGACTCCATACGGGATTTTTACTGAAACACCCCTCTTTGCCAATTTCCCACCCGCTGACTCTGTCGATTTTTCAAATGATTTGAATTAGCCATCGTAGAATCACGTGAATATTTTCGATCTCTTTCTCTGCCCTCTGCAGTTTGAATTCCTCTGATTGAACAACCTCAGGCATCTTATTTTCTCGATAGAAACCTGATTAGATACATTTTTGAATGAGATCTTCTGGTGGTAATCAGGTATTGTGTACCATATATTACGGGTGATACATTTTATTGCTAACAGGGTTTCAGATAATGTAAATTACCACGATCATGGATCACCACCAGATGTTTATCTAATCTGATTTTGGGTGTCCCTCATGTTTGGCAGAGTATAACACCCTGAATAAAAGATGTTTTGGTTTTTCGTCCCTGCTAAAACCTAGCAGATCTGTTGATATAGAGGCCTTTTTCAGGATTATCAGTGAACAACCATTTCTGATATATTGCTATACCTGCATAGGCACAGATTATTCATACTTTGAATATGATATGTAATAAATCACTGATAAATCAGGGGTTTTTCTTGAGTTCCTAGTGATCTGTTGGGAGACAGACAAAAGTCCGGGTAATTACTATGACAGAGATGAAGGAAAAACATATACCAACTCTTGAAACAATCATCACAATACTGAGAACACATACGTTCTCCAAATATCATATCTCATCTCTTGCACTATTTGGGAGTTATGTCCAGGGAAAGGCCACGGAAAATAGTGATATTGACATTCTGGTAGACTTTGACAGACCAATTGGTCTTGAAATCGTAGACCTGAAAGATGAATTTGAAATGATTTTGGGAATTCCGGTTGATCTTGTCCCTCACAATGGATTGATAAGAAATAAACGGTTATACCATTTAATTAAGGATCAGCTTGTGTATGTCACCCCGTGAACAGAACATATTTCTTGAGGAGATTCTGGAGGCAATTGAACTAATTCAGGATTATTTAGGAGAAATTCCAAAAGAGTCATTTAAATCAGATCAAAAAACAATCGATGCGGTAACCCGGAGACTTGAGATTATTGGAGAAGCAGCAAGCCAGATTGATAGTGAAATGAGAGATACATATCCCCTCATTCCCTGGCGACAGATAATTGGAATGTGAAATATCGTGATACATCAATATTTCAACACAGATCCTGATATTGTCTGGGTTGTAGCTCATCAACAACTAAATGAGATCGCCAAGGTAATTCGTGAAATACTACTATTATAGGAATATTCCTGCGTGTAACCTCATTTTTTTCGTTCACTCTTCCGGTTCGGTTCCTTGAATTACAATTTCGATTCTTTTGGCTTCTCTTTTCTTAAAAATCGGGAGTATTATCCGTAACACACCAGTCTCACGGATGGGAAGCCGGGTTATTGCCAGAATCTCTTGTAAGAAAGGAACTGATACCGGTATTTTTTTCCTTATTCCTGCTTATGCCGTTTTTCACAGAGTATCTGACACCAGGGTTCTGCTATCTGTGGTTTGAATTCTTAACGTGATAAGGAATATTGTCAATATGAACGTCGAATGTCCTGTAATGAAATCCTGCCTGATCATGATAGTATGATATCACTTATTTTTCAGACTGAACTTTTCCAGGTAACTTCAGGCATGCTGTTCTCATCGTATAAAAGAGCAAAGAGAAAAACATTCACATCAGGATAGACCATGATTTATTTTCTCCTGATCTTTTTCCCAAGAGGATAGATTGTCAAAATTCCTACCAGATGGTAGGAATGAGTTCTGTCAGATACTAAACCTAATACGATAATAATCCCGATACGGTGTAATACTAAAAATCCTGCAAAATCCTTTTTACACCTTTTCGACATCCCACTGCTCAATATTCCGGCTTTCAGGATCGAAAATAATCCCTGCCATTATGATCTCCCTTGAATCTGCCTGATACTTCTCTGTATATCCCTTCTTCTTGATCTGTTCGAGTGGCATTGCATCTCCACTTATATCAATTCCCTTTACTTTGAACTCAAATACCCAAATCCAGTGACTTGTAAGTACCGTCAGATCAATTCTCCCTTTGTTTGTTACATCCTCCCCAATAACGACAAATCCAAGACTGGAAAGCCAGGAATAGAACACACTCGCATAATATCCTTCATATTCAGAGATTGGATTGTTTCGGTACCAGTCATGAGGAATTGATGAAAATAATGAATGAACAAGTTTTCGCAGGCCCTCTGTATCGCCCTCCTGCAGTACCTTGCGGTGTTGTGGTAGTGAGATAGTAGCAGTATCAGGACCCAGAATTGACAAGATCATACGATTAAATGCTTCTCTGACTTCACGGTTAGGAAATCCCAGGGTATACCAGGTGCCAATGTCCGGATTACTCTCCCAGGATTTGATAGTCAGATATCCTGCCTGAAAAAGGAGAGTATCAGTTCGAATCTGTTCAGGATCAAAAGAGCCCAGCAATTCATCTCCTGCAATCATTCCATCATATTCTGCCGGGATTTTAGGAGTTTTTTGCCACAAATCAATTAGAAAAGCAGGTGTGCCGGTTTCAAACCAATATGGTCTGTACACTCCTTTAGAAAAAAGAAGGAGAATATCAAAGGGATTGTATACTCTCTCCCCGGTCCAGGAATAACCGTTATACCATTCTCTAATACTATCTTTTTCAAATCCGGCAATATAATCTGCAAACACAGTCTCAAGATCTTCTTCAGTATATCCACAGATAGCGGAGTACTGGGTATCAAGGGTAATATCATTGAGGTTATTGAGTCCTGAAAATATACCAGTCTTTACAAATTTTGATACACCAGTGAGCATCACAAATTTCAGAAAGGGATCTAGTGATTTGAGGACACCATAAAAATCTCTGAGTAGATCCCGCATTTCAGCTGCGATAGCAGGGTTTTTTATGGTATCAAGTATCGGTTTATCGTATTCATCAATAAGGATTACAACCTGCATTCCAGTTTTTTCCTGGATGGTTTTCACAATAAAATCAAATTTTCCGCCAATTGATCTCTGCTGTGGCAAACACCCATATGTACATGCCCATGTATCCAGGATCTCATGAATTCGCATTGTCAGGTCTGAAGGTGTCCTGACAGGGGAGGCCGACCAGTCAATACGGAGAACCGGGTATTTTTTTGAAAAGTCCCATCCTGATTCCGGTTGGTCAAGAAAAAGACCTGTAAAGAGGTTACGTTTTCCTGAAAATGCACAATCAAGAGTGTCGATAAAAAGACTTTTTCCAAACCTACGGGGCCGTGAAAGAAAATAGTATTTTCCCCTCCCTACAAGGGATGAAATATATGGTGTTTTATCAACATATCTAAAGTTATCTATAATAATTTCAGAAAATGACTGGATTCCTATGGGAAGTTTCGTCAAAGACATTATCAATGATTATACTACTCATTTATGGCATTCATAATTTTCCATCCAATACGGTTTTTTACGTGCATTTTTAGTATTGTATCCGTTTCAATACGATAATCCGGATGAGTCAGTTGTCTCCATGTCCTGATGGTCACCGGTTCTCATTCATCCCCTAGCATATTCAGGCATTTCTACCCGGGTAGAATTATAGTGCCCAGCATAACATATTGTAATAATCGAAATGAAACTGAGGTTATATGAAGGCGTGCAAGCTGATCGCACTACATAGATTAAGGAAAACTTTCTAGAAAGTTTCGCCATTACCTATAATAGTAACCACCCTCGTCTTTTTATTCCACTCCCCCCTACCAGCCTCGGATCCGTCTATGACACTTCACGTTGCTGATTTAATTCTTTATCCACCCTCTGTGGTTTGAATTCTTAACGTGATAAGGAATATTGTCAATATGAACGTCAGAATGTCCTGTAATGAAATCCTGTCTGAACATGATAGGATGGTATCAATTGTTTTTCAGACTGAGCCCAGAATACCCGGATAGAGGCATCTTTCATAAAAATAACAGTGCAAAATGGTAATAAAAGAACATTTATAAAACTTGCAGACATACCAGAGATGTATGCTTCAAATAAGACTTCTGGTACTTGGTATATGTATCTTCATCCTCATCCCTGCTGGTGTTTATGCAGTTACAAACACTACCTATTCTGTTCTTTTATCGCCAGATAATGAAACCTACATGGAGGTCATCCATATTGTAATCAGGGGGGGGACAGATGAAGAGATTGGATATGAACTGGGGAGGATTGGTATTATTGAATGTGACTCAGTTCTTGTTCCTTTTGATTCTTCGATATACGGAAAAGCAAAAGAAGAGTACATCAGGGGGTATGATAGTGTCCTCGAAAACCGGGTGAAAGGAATAAAACAGGCCTATGATCTCAAAGAGGATGATTATACGTTTGATGCAACATTCCCGGTCTATGTAACACGTTTTCCCTCCTGCTCAGCGATATATTTCCCACCTGTTTTTACACAAGACGGACATGCAATTGCCGGCAGAAACATGGAATGGTCATATAACCCTAATCTCGATGTTTTTACAGAAATCCAGGACGGGAACCTGCAAGAAATTCTCATAGACAGGATGGGAACTCTCAATCATGTTGTCGAGATATATCCTGAAGAAGGATACGCCACGATTGTCATTGGAACTACTGATCTGCTCAACGGGGTTGTTGATGGAATCAACGAAGAAGGACTGTATGTCGCCTCTCTTCAGGATGGTGATACCTATAATGATCCCCTGAGCAGTCTTGCAGGAGGAACAACAACCGGACTGAATTTTATGCAGACACTCCGATCAGTGCTTGAACATTGTGCCACTGTCAAAGAGGCAAAGATGCGGTTGCTTACAAGTCGCATTTCCATGCCATTTATCGGGCAACACTTCCTCATCTGTGACGATTCCGGAGAAGCAACTATAGCAGAATTTGACAACACATCACGCGAAGTAATCTTTACTGATTACAACGACACGCCAGTCTCATTAACAAACTATGCAGTCCATCTCAAACCAGATATCACCAAATTAGCGCCTGAAAACCCACAGGATACTCATGATGATTACCTGAGAAGTGCAAAGCTTCATCAGTATATCAATAACCATAAGGGCTTATTCAATACCAGTGATGCCTGGGACGCGATGGCAGAGGTCCAGGCAAATGCTGATGCAAGCTCTGAAGGGGGACTGACCGGAGAGACGGTGCGACTGCTCTGGACGGTTGTAACCGACTTGACAGAAAAGACAATGACAGTACAATTTTTCTTACGAGACGGACCTATTTCTAACGAGCAATATAAGACTCATGATCTCATCCTGTCTGAACCATTCACCTTTACACTGAAATAATAAAACTACATTTCTTTTCATCCTCTGCCTATGCAGGAATCAAAAAGATCAGTACTTCGTAGTAACAGAGATACATACAATTTTTAATACCGTTAATAGGATGGTAATATGTTCAACATTTTTCGATTTATATCAAATTTCATAGATATAAAAGGAGGTCAACTCCAATCATGAAGGAGGATCTATCTAAAAAAACGTGGAGAAGGTAACCATTTAAAATTTCATTTTAAATTGTAAACCAAAGGCCAACAAAAAATTAGGGCACTCTCTTCTATCCATACACATGGATCCGCAGGAAGTAATCACATTTAAAATACAATGACTGCTTTAAATTGTGTTATTTATTATAGTGCACTATTAACGATGAATCCAAAGAAAAAATTCAGATTCCAGAATAAAAAAAGCGGGAAGATATCCCGTAAGTCTTGATTTCGTTATTCTTCAGTGCTGGTCTGATTCTGACCTACAAAATCTTTACAGGTTTTACAGTTTGGACAATTATTCATGACATACGCCTGGTATGGATCCTCTTCTGGATGATTCGCAAGATATGCCCTTAAAAGAGCGGTTCCCGGAACCATTACACTCATATCACCAGCTGACCAGAGATAATCCTGACAGATAGTGTTACTCGTACAGCTGGGATCCTCTGGACCAATTATTACATAATCCGATATATTTGTCACGATACCACACTGACAGATGGCATAATCAGCTGCTTTCCTGTCGGTCATCACATCTGCCAAAGGATCAGCTGCGGGCACAAAACATGGCTTATCAAAGCAGTCTGCCCAGTTCCCACCAGCACATGTTCTGATATACAAATCCCCGGAATAATCTTCAGGAGTCGTATTAGGATTTATCTCTCCATGATCAGTAGGGGCTGCATGCAGAAACGAGTACGTGGAGACTATCTGACCAACGGGAGCTCCTGCTTGTATCATCCATTCTTTATCCTCATTCTGATACATGCCAACCGGAGCCCGTGCAGAACAGGATTTCATCCCCATAGAAACCCCTTCCTCAACCGGGCATGTACATAGCACCTGTGTCGGATCTGATTCCATGGGAGTACAGATAGCAGTATCACACAAGCCATACGGCTGATTACACATCTCAGGAAGCTCCGCTGCTGCCGGCATCGATACCGGTTTTTTCACAGTATCCAAAGGATTGCTCTTGGTAACCGCTGCTCCACAAATACAAACGCTCATAATTCCAATTATGAGCAATATTCCAAAAATAGTTCTTTTCATCATGGTTAAAATTCCTTTCCCAATGAAAATGTAGTATCAACATACTATTTCAGTATATCTAAATCATGAATCCTGTAATCTCCCTGATTTTTGCGATCACCGGGTGATTATGTTACATGACCAGTGATGAATGGAAAAATCGCATTTTTAATGAGGAAATACTGCATTTTTTCGAGATCTTCTTACTGTTTTTTTCACGAAATAAACAAGGGGATTGCCAGGAAACACGTACCTGACCCTGAACCTCTGAAAAGCATTACAGAGCACTTAAAAAACATCAGACTGGGATTCTCAATAGTAGTACAAACTGATCCATAATGGACGTAGCAAAGCCGCAGGAACGGGATCTGATAATTGGCGACTCCGCAAGTCTGATGTATCTACTGGACACCAATATTCTTTTAGAACACATATCATCACTAATTATTTACCATCCATTTTTTTATAGCGAGCGAAAGCATACATATTTCGAAGTGCAAGATAATTTGCATGGAAGTTGGAGAAATATCAGATAATGGTCAGATTCAGATTCCCTTACCACTCAGGAAGAATATAATCTGAACAGTGAAGATCTCATTATTCGGCGTTGTCGATTTTTCAAGTGATATGAAATAGTCATGTTAGAATCACTTTCGT
>CAYRYR010000029.1:0-27651 GCA_964428385.1 uncultured Methanoregulaceae archaeon | reverse complement strand
GTTTCAACTGGAAACATCGATGTAAAGAGTGAAAACATGATTGGCAATATCACTTGAAAAATCGAGAGAGCCAGTCTACTCATTCATGTATTCATCTGTTAAATACTTCCAGGTATAAGATCACAATATGCCTACGATAACCATATACAGTACAAAAAATTGCCCGTACTGCAAAATGACGAAATCATTCCTTGACCGGCATAAGATCGTATATAAAAATATTGATGTGGGTACTAATCAGGCTGCTGCAGAAGAGATGGTACAACTTTCCGGTCAGTACGGGGTTCCGGTTATCAAAGTAGATGATGAGATAATAATAGGATTTGATCAGAACCGGTTGCAAAACCTCATTACAAAAGAGAAGAGAGAGACAGCATATGATGTTCTGATAGCCGGTGCCGGCCCGGCGGGACTGACGGCAGCAGTGTACTGTGCACGTAAAAAACTCAAAACACTTATTGTATCTGAGAATATCGGGGGACAGGCACTTGCGAGCTGGGCTATTGAGAATTATATGGGGTTTCGGATGGTCACCGGTGAAGACCTCATGCACCGATTTGAAGAACAAGTCAGAGAAGAGGGAATTGACTTTGAACTGGACCTGGTAACACGAATTACAAAGGCAACAGAGAATTACAAGGTTTTTACAGCCTCTGGGCAGGAATATAGTACAAAATCACTGATACTGGCACAGGGAAAAAAACCACGCAATATTGGTGTCGACCGGGAAGAAGAGTATATCGGAAGGGGACTTTCTATCTGTGCGACCTGTGACGGGCCACTCTTTGCCAATAAAATTGTCGCAGTCGTTGGTGGAGGTAACTCAGCACTTCAGAGCGCAATTGAGATGAGTGGGATTGCGTCTCAGGTGTATCTCATTGTCAGGAGTCATATCCGTGCTGATGCAGTCTATATTGATTTACTTAAAACAAAGACAAATATCACCACTTATCTCAATTATGAAGTGACTGCTCTTGCAGGCAGTCCGATGCTTGAGGAGGCAACAATCCGGGAGCGTAGTACAAAAGATACACTGGTTCTACCTCTTGACGGGATGTTTGCAGAGATTGGATGGGTTCCGAACACCTCCTTTGTGGAGGGGCTCGTAGATCTTAATGAGGAGAAAGAAATTATTATCGATATCAACTGTCATACCAGTGCCCCCGGTATCTTTGCGGCAGGAGATGTCACAAACATCATAGGTAAACAGATAATCATCGCAGCAGGGGAAGGAGCGAAAGCAGCTCTTGAAGTATACACGTATCTCATGACCCATTAACAATCCGGTGTAAAATGGAAATGAGGGAAAGTACCTTCCTGCTATCCCTCTTTCTCAAAAAGAACAATGCGATTGGTATTTGTACCGCCTTTCATATTGCTGATACCCCAGATATTTGCGGTCTTTGTAAAATCCTGCTGATTAATAACAATTCCGGCGCAGGAAAACCCGGCCTTTTTTCCAAGAGGGACGACTACTTCATCAAGTCTGACCGTGCCGCAACTGACCTCTCCGACTTCAAACGCAACCCACCCACCATCCACCGTGATACGAAAGAGTTCATGAAATACATCACCCATAATATTACTCCAGGTACTGATACTGGTTGGAACAGTTATCCCCGTACTCACTTTTTTGTCATCAATCCCGTTAAACCAGCATCTAAGCCAGTTATCTGATGAGTACTGCACCATGTTAAGAAACGGGGGAGAAGTAACGGTCAGCCTGACCGAGTTATCTAAAATGGTATTGGTACATCGTGCATCCTCGGCAAGCAGCATTGCATCTTTGCCTGCAGTCTGTAACCGCAGGATATCATCAGGGGTAAGGCCTTTTATCAGTTGGCGGGATTTTTTCAGGATAATCCCGTTCACATTCCGTAATGGCGGAGTCTGATTTCTCTTTTCATTTATCTTCTTCTGCCGTTTCTGGGTTGTTGCCTGGTTGGGGGGAAGAGTGTAAACAGAAAAGAACCCTGGCGAATGGCCGGTCAGCCGGTTTGTTGCAACCATCCGTATCCATGCATCAAGCATGTCATATTTACCTGATTCTTCACGATCTAACAGATAAGAACGTAATGATACAATACCAGCTTCGGTATCAGGGTGATAAAACATCGAGAGATCCAGGTCTGCTGATGCACCATCAGCCACGGGAATCCGGTTGAGTCTACCAGAAAGTTCACTCAAATCAGGAATGCAGAGCCTTGGTCGTATCAGTACCGAAGATAACGGGTTGATATCATTTGAAATAGGAACCCGGCCTAATAGGCCTGACTCAATAGCTGTTGTTCCCCTTCCACCAAAGGGATCATAAACCCGTTCACCAGGAGCGGTCAGAAGAGAGATGAAAAACCTGGGCAGTTGAGGCTTAAAACACGCCCGGTATGATATCTCATGAATATTTGCAGCCTGCCGCTGACGTGCCGTCCAGAACGCATTGATATACCGGTGTACATCCCCTCCATCCTCCCCATCAATTGAGATCTTGTCTATTATGGTATGATTTGTATTATCACAACTATTCTGGCCGTTTCCATCAGCAGCAACAAAACCAGTGAGATGGTTAATTACTCTCTCATAGTCATTCATGAGAGAGACCGTCATCGTCACGTTTGTCCTGTGCTTCATATCCCTCACGCAATACGGTCAGGAGGTTTTTTACAGGACGATCGGTGTGTTCCTGGATATGATATTCACAGAACGGGCAGACGGTCACCACGATATCAGCACCGGTCTTTCTGATAGCTTCACGACGGTTCTCTCCCAGCGCCGCTGCTTCCTCTGGCATTCCAGATCTGACCCCGCCACCAGATCCACAACATATGGATGGCATTTCAACAAAATCCCTGACCACTTTTCTGAGCAGCTCTCGAGGCTCTGTATGTATCCCCTGTCCCCGCAGTAAATGACAGGGATCATGGTATGTCGCAGTGATTGGCAATGGCTGCACCGGTATAATACCATACTCAGTCAGAATTTCAGTCACATCTTTCACAACAAAAGGAGTGTCAGAATAATCATTCTTGAGGGTTGCACCACATCCGGCACACATCGTCATCACCGTTGTTATTCCACGTGAAGAAAAAGCATTGATATTCTTCTCCTTCAGGTCAGAAATAAACGATGTCTGACCGGTCCTGATAAGTGGAGAGCCACAACAGACCTGTTCAGGGGGAATGATAACACGTATACCATTTCGTTTCATCACCGCAAGCATATCTTTTGCCCGTTCTGGCAGACGACCGTTAAACATACAGCCAACGAAGAACCCGATTTCTCCTCTGACCTCACCATCAGGCTCAATCACCTCATCCACCTCTTCAAGGAAGGTTGGTTTGTCTGATGGAACACTTCTCCCGGTTGTCCGCACCAGTTCTGCAACCTCCTGGTGACGGGGGAGTGTCAGTCCCTTTTTATTTGCAATCTCACGGAGTTTCTCGATAGCCTTTCCCGGGGTCTCGATATTCTTTGGGCAGACCTCGTAGCATTTATGACAGGATGTACAGGTGAAGAGACCATCATCAATAGCCTGTACAATGCGATCTGTATTGTCCCGTGGATCAAGGGCAATCCGCATGAATCCCCGCATTGCAGTCGGACCAAAAAAATCAGTTACATCACAGGCCGGACAGACTGATACACAGGAAAGACACTCAATACAGTCACGGAGAGGTTTTATTGTCAGTATCGCATCATGGGAAGGAAGAACTGCATTCGGACCAGGGGAGATTCGTGGTATCTGATTAATTCCGGGGATAAGATCAACAGTGAGATCTTTTATGACAGGAAGATTCAATGGTTTTATTTCCATCCCATCAGTCGCCTCAGTCACACATGCTAGTTTTGGTTCCCCATTTATCAAAACCGCACAGCTCCCGCACTGACCTGCTTTGCAGCTGTACCGAAATGAGAGCCCGGGATCTATCTCATTGTGGATGGTCTTTAAAACCTCAAGAACCCGTGCACCATCATTTATAGATACTTCATACGGAACCAGACGCCCGGACTCTTCAGTTGCCGGATCCCACCGGAATATAGTGACGTGAATGGTTTTCATGCATCTCTCCTCTTCTCAATGACTGCACCAGTTTTACTAATGCAGGTGTGACCAAATGGTGAATGAAGCGGATCCCAGTTTTGCACAATATCAGTTCTGACATGAGCTCCCCGTGACTCCTGCCGGATAAGAGCAGCAGTCACGACAAGCCGTGCTGTTGTACACATATTTCGGACGGTGCAGCACTCAGCTGCATTTTCTCTGCCAGCTGCCCGTGGAGTCAGCTTCATGAGCCGCTCAATCGTCTGTAAACATCCAGACAGGGCATCACGGTTACGAAAGATGCCGGCACCATCCCACATTGCCCTTTGTAGTTCAGTCATAATAGCAGCAGGAGAGGTGGTTCCTGACCGGTACGAGATAAGCAGATCAGTAACGCCATCTATCATGTGATCGGTATCAGGATGTGATATCTTCGGGCATAATCCTGCTGATTCACCGGCCCGTCTTCCAAAAACCTGGGTATCTGCAAGAGCATTACCACCAAGCCGGTTTGCCCCATGAACTCCTCCGGTCACCTCACCACAGGCAAATAACCTGCTGACTGTTGTGGCACCGGCAGGGGTTATCTTAAGACCGCCCATGACATGATGAGCTGTCGGAGCTACCTCCATTGGTTCATTCCTGATATCAACGCCATACTGCAAAAACTGTTCCAGCATGACCGGAAGACGTTCTTCAATCTCTTCACGTTTCAGGTGTGAAACATCAAGATAGACCCCGCCATGAGCCGTTCCCCGTCCCTCTTGTATCTCAGTGGCAACTGCACGGGCAACTACATCACGGGTCGAGAGCTCCATTCTATCAGGATCATATCGTGCCATAAAACGTTCTCCCTTGATATTTTTCAGCACACCCCCTTCTCCCCGGACAGCCTCGGTGATGAGCCTGCCACGGGCATCCCAGGGGTATACTGCTCCTGTTGGATGAAACTGAACCTGTTCCATATCAATAAGTGTCGCTCCTGCCCGGTACCCCATGGCAAACCCGTCTCCAGTTCCACTTATGGAATTTGTTGAGATATCATAGATACGGGTTCCTCCTCCGGTCGCAAGGATAACGGCATCTGCGTGTACAATGACCAGATCACCCCTTCTGTCAAGCCCGATAAGGCCTGATACCCCGGCATCAGATGATATCAGATCAATAACACTGACCTCATGGAGGGTTTCTGCGCCGCATGCGCCATATCGTTCCATCAGTGTCATCATCATCTCGTGGCCGGTCCGGTCACCTGCATAACAGGTACGGGCAAATTTCTGTCCTCCAAACGGGCGCTGTGCTATGGTGCATTCAGGGGTAACGTCAAATACGGCTCCCCAGCGGATGAGATCGTTCATCCGTTCTGGTGCCTCATCAACGAGAATTCTGACAAGGGCAGGATCATTAAGATATGCCCCTCCCCTCATGGTATCTTCATAGTGGTCATCAGTGCAGTCAGCCTCACACATAACTGCATTGTATCCCCCTTCAGCCATAATGGTGCAGCCACCCTTTCCGGCAATTGTCTTTGATATCAGTATTGTCTCGCCATGAGAAGCGGCTTGTATTGCGGCCCTGACACCGGCACCGCCACTTCCAATGACTGCAACATGACATTCATGTATCTGCTCTCCCAGCATCTTATTAGTAGTGTGGAGGCACCATTAATTAAAGATAGTAAATTTCCGGGTAGCGGCAAAATGAAGCGTATAATGAAGTTTGGAGGCACTTCTGTTGCCAATGCTGATGCAATCGGACGTGCAGTCGCCATTGTCAGAGAGCATCACGAGAATGGTGAGAAGATAGCAGTTGTTGTATCGGCACAGAGCGGAGTTACTGACACCATTATCAGGATGGCAGATGATCTCGCAAAAGCGATGAATCGTGACAGGATTCTCCCCTATATTCAGTCACTGGAGGAACAGCATCTGACTACTTTAAAGGGGGTTGCACCAGACACATATGAAGAGGTAGCAACGGTCATCAGACATCATCTTGAGACTCTTTCCAACTTCCTCCATGCAGTCTACCACTTAAGGGAACTGACCCCACGCTCACGGGATTATATCAGTGTCTTTGGTGAACGACTCAGTGCACCGATTGTGAGTGCAGCACTCAGGCATAAGGGAGTACCCTCAGTGGTATTAGACGGGTGTGAAGCAGGTATCCTGACCACTGCGGTCCATAGTGACGCCATTGCACTCCCAGGCTGTGCGGACCGGATAAAACACCGGGTTGAACCACTGATGAAAGATTCAGTTCCGGTAATCATGGGTTTTATGGGCTGTACAGAGGATGGAATTATCACCACACTCGGACGGAGTGGATCTGACTATACTGCTTCTATCATCGGTAATGCCCTTGATGTGGACGAGATATGGATCTGGACAGATGTTGACGGGATTATGACAACCGACCCACGTCTGGTCAGCTCAGCACGGGTGATTCCGTCTATCTCATACATCGAGGTGATGGAACTCTCATACTTTGGTGCAAAGGTTATGCATTCACGTTCAGTAGAACCAGCGATGCAGAAAAACATCCCGATATGGGTAAAAAATACCTTTCACCCCCATATTCCCGGAACCTGTATTATCAAGAGTCAGCACACAGAGTCGCGCGTCGTCAAAGCAATTACCTATATCAACCGGGTCGCGGCTATTAACATCACCGGTGCCTCTATGATAGGCAGACCGGGAGTTGCTAAAACCATCTTTTCAGGTCTTTCCGGAGCAGATGTAAACGTGATGATGATATCACAGGGGTCATCTGAGGCAAATATCTCACTTATCGTTGAAGAGTCCCAGGCACAGACTGCTCTTAATGCGCTACGAACACTGATTGACCGGTGCATGGTCAGAGAGATTACTGCCAACACAGATGTCTGTGCTGTAGCGGTGGTTGGAGCAGGAATGACAGGTGCACTGGGAACAGCAGGAAGGACGTTTACCGCTCTTGGAAAAGCAGGAATTAATGTGATGATGATATCGCAGGGATCATCAGAAGTGAATATCTCATTTGTTGTCAGTCAGAAAGATGGGCCGGAAGCGGTCAGAATTCTGCATGATGAATTTATGTTATCAGAGGTCGCTGATGAGTCATAACAGGGAAGATGCATACCAGAAGGCCGGGGTTGATATTGATCTCGAATCTGCGGTTGTATCTGCACTCATCAGCCGTCTGACATTTCGCCGTGAAGGATCGTTTCCCATGGCAGGAAAAACCGGACATTTCGCGGGTCTTATCTCATTTGGTGATTATTATCTGGGGCTGGTAACGGACGGGGTCGGGACCAAGATGCTTATCGCGGATCTGCTGGGCGACTGGAGAACGGTAGGAATTGACTGTGTTGCGATGAATGTCAATGATCTGTATGTCATGAATCTTGAGCCGATAGCCTTTGTTGATTACATTGCATCCCCATCTTTTAATACAGAAACCATGATGCAGATAGGAGAAGGGCTCAATGAGGGCGCACGTCTCGCAAATATGAATATTGTCGGTGGTGAGACTGCTACCTTAAAGGGACTGGTTAATGGTCTTGATCTTGCCGGGGCATGCCTAGGGGTCCAGAAACAGGGCAATATTGTTACCGGTGAGGATATCAGACCTGGTGATTTGATTATCGGAATTCCATCTTCAGGAATTCATAGTAACGGGCTTACACTGGCACGAACCATTGTTGAACAGTATGCCTCATTCTCGTCACAGATGACATCAAAAAAGACGTTTGGTGAGGAACTCCTCACGCCAACACGAATTTATCATGAAATTCCTGCACTCTGCAACGAATGCAGAATTCATGGGATGTGTCATATCACCGGGGGAGGCCTGCTGAACTTTTTACGGCTCTCGCCCTATGGGATTGAGATAACCAGTCCACTTGTACCTCATGAGATATTCTCCTGGATGCAGAATGCTGCATCAGTCCCGGTGCAGGACATGTATCGCACCTTTAATATGGGAATGGGATTTGCCTGTATTGTTGATCCTTCAGATGCTGCTTATGTCTGTAATATGATACCTGATGCACAGGTTGTCGGAAAAGTCATCCCCGATGCAACCGCCCGTATTCTTGGAGAAGAGATCACCTGATCTCTTTATCCGGGATGTACAACTCCTGAACCGCTTTTTCAGAGTCTATAAACGAGATCCCAAGTGGGTCACGTATGATGATAGTTAACGACTGCTCTCCTGTGAGAGCATCAGATAATTTTTTTATGAGTGTCTCTGCCTGTCTTCGTTCATCATCTGAAGCAGAGAGCAGTATTGTATCAAGAACTGTTTCAACACGACGAATAACACCTTCAATATTGGAGACAAAGCCTTCACATCCCGGACCCGGGTCAATTGAAACACCTATCTCAGGAATAGTTATCGTCGCTTTCATGCTCCTTACAACCCGGACAGACAGATCCTCCTGTGAACTGGCAACAAACCTCCAGGTGACCGGCTCTTTTGAAGAGAGAGACTGCACATCAGTATACCGGTACCCGCATGACTGACAGGTCATATGACAGATGAGGATATCAGAAAAGTATGGAATTGTCTCAGTATCATAGATAAATTCACCGTCAGCGCCACAGACTGGGCAGGTCCCACATAATCCCTTGTCTGTCAGTACCTGCCACCTCCACCGATCCGTTCCCGTGAGATCCTGACCATGTGGGGTGTAATAATAACATACTGCTGGTCACCAAGACCAACAATGTCTCCGCCGATATCTGAAGCAACCTGCTTGAAATCTTTGAGCATCCGTTCACAGTTGATTTTATCCATTCTGAGTTTTGAGATATCAACGATGACTATGTTACCCTCATAAATCTCGTTTTTTATTATCTGACTCTCTTTGAGATCAGTAATGGTTGCTATCCTGACATAGAGTGCGGGCTGACTAAACGCGTCTGCTTCTGCAGAAGCAAGGTCAACTTCAACGTAATCATCAACATCAGCAGGTTCTTTTCTGCCAAGCAGCCGGTCTTTAATTCCCATAGTTCATCCTTTTACGTCGATACTATTAAAATTTCCTGTTTTTAGCGAAACAGAGATGACAGAAGAGATAGGTTTTTCTTACATCTCAAGATTCCAGAGATCATCACCGATGTAATGAAATGTTTTTATTACTTTTCCAGTGGTACAGGCCCGAAGGTCATCGGCATCATACAGGGCTATCCCAAGAGCTAACGGTTTTCCATGTGTCTCATCAACAATCTGAACCGGCCGGCCGGCGCAGACATCATCGGTTACCTGTACTATCCCGGGACGCATAATGTCTGCACCGTTAATCACATAGGGTATCGCTCCCATATCTATAGTGACCCGTCTCTCGGGAAATGGTCGCTCGAGAGCTCCTACAAGTGTCGGAAAGAGCATTCCTTCCCGCTCCAGTAACAGCGGTTTTTTGTCGATAAGATAGATCTGGATGGTTCCACTTGTACTCACGAATTCTATCTGTTTTGATGCAAAAAGGTCAGCTGAAGACCCTATCTCCTTTAATAATTCATTCTCTATCCGGGTTATATGAGATTTTTTTATGGGATGACGCTTCTTTGTCTGAATTTTTGACATTCGTATATCTGTATGAAACTTCCCTGACAAAAGGTTCGTGTAGTACACAGGCAACGGTTAAATAGGTCTGTCACGCAATAATAAAAACCTAAACGAATTAGCAGGGTTAGTATATGACTAAGAGACCGTTGGATATTTTAGACCAGGTTTTAAATCGTGAACCTGTACTGGTATCTCTTAAAGGTGGACGCGAGATCCGGGGCGTACTTCAGGGATATGACGTACACATGAACCTTGTTTTAGACAAGGCAGAAGAAGAGATAAATGGGGTTATGCAGGCAATCGGTACCCTAATCATTCGTGGAGATAATGTCATTTACATTTCTCCATAACATCAATATTGAGGTAATTCATGTCAAAAGGAACACCATCACGTGGTAAACGACAAACACAGAGTCACATCACCTGCAGGCGATGTGGTAAGACATCTTATCATAAACGACATAAAATCTGTTCATCATGCGGATTTGGAAGATCAAGCAAATTGCGTTCATATCGTTGGATAGCTAAAAGACCAAAAATCCCCACTCATTAAACAATGTGTGGTATCGTTGGCATCACTGGCAATGCTGACGTTTCATTCTCCCTTTATTATGCCCTGTATGCACTTCAGCATCGTGGGCAGGAGAGTGCGGGTATTGCAACCTTCGATGAAACCGGTTTTTGTAAGCATAAAGGACAAGGGCTGGTATCGGAGGTATTTAATGGAAATAAGCTCGCAAATTTGAAAGGAAAGGTTGGAATCGGGCATGTCCGGTATCCAACCACCGGGGAGAACCGGCCTGAGAACATTCAGCCATTTTTATTTCAGTTCCAGAATCATACCATTGCAATTGCACATAATGGTAATCTGGTCAATTATCAGGAAATACGGACTAATTTTGAGGAAAAAGGTCAGATATTCTGGTCAACATCAGATACTGAGATAATCTCAAAAGTTATTACAGAAGAGATCAGGTGTGGCGGCACCATTGATGATGCAGTCAGGCGGTGTATGCAGCTGCTCAGGGGATCATACTCAGTCGTTATGCTGATAGATGGTGATCTCTATGCATTTAGGGATCCTTATGGAATTCGCCCTCTCTGTTTCGGATACACTACAGACGGAGTGGTTATTGCTTCTGAGAGTGTTGCCATTGATGCACTTGGGGGGACATGTAAGCGAGACGTTTTCCCTGGTGAGATGATTGGAATTACCGCTGATGGGTTTCGTTCCCGTCGTTTCACTGTTGCTGACCATAAAGCACACTGTATATTTGAATACATCTATTTTGCCCGCGCGGACTCCTATATTGATGGTGTCCTGGTATATGATGTTCGTCGGAGGATTGGCGGATTAATATCAGAGGAAGCACCTGTCAAGGCAGATGCAGTCTGCACGGTTCCTGACTCAGGGACTGCATATGCAGTAGGATACTCTGAAAAATCAGGAATCCCGTTTGTTGAGTGTCTGATAAAAAACCGGTATATGGGCAGGACCTTTATTATGCCAACCCAGGAATTAAGGGAGATGGCAGTCAGAATAAAACTCAATCCGATAGCAGATCACTTGAGAGGCAAGTCAATCGTGCTTGTTGATGACTCAATTGTACGAGGAACCACCTCACGACGTATCATTGAGATCATGCGACAGGCAGGGGCAAAAGAGATTCATATGCGTATCGGTTCTCCCATGATAACAGCACCCTGCTATCTTGGTGTAGATATGCCGACGAGAAATGAGCTAATCGGGAGCAGATGTAATGCAAAAGAGGTTAAAGACAGGATAACGGCAACGACACTACATTATATCTCTCTGGATGCACTGGTCGAATCAATTGGAAAACCGATATCAGATCTCTGTACCGGATGTCTGACCGGGCGGTACCCAATTGAGATAGGAAATGAGATCTGCGAAGAACGTTCGGTTGATTTCATAGAATCTGACTTTCAGACTCCTCTCTTTTCTGAACAGACCTGATGAATTATTTTTCTGATAAGAGAATCCTTTTTTTTTACTGCTAAAAGGCTGCTTATTGTCTAAATATAAAGAAATCATAGAGATTAGTACGGGAGTAAATTATCCTCTCCTGCAGGTGTCAGACATGGTACGTGTATTTCGTGACTACACCTCTCATCGTATTTTTTTCTCATCTCATTTCAAAAAAAAAGTTCTTCTATGATGCAGATATTAAGAAGTAACGTGGTGAGATCCACTTATCCTTCAGATACCATCTGCCGGGAGTAAGAAACAGACCTGATAAAGAAGTACCCGACTATTCCAAAGGTTATAACCGGTGAGACCCATTTCGGAATTAAAAAACCAAAACTATCCAGCAGCATGATAAACCCAAGGAAAAAGATTGAGTACATAGCCCCATTCTTTAAAAATACATATCTGCGGATTCGGTCAATGTTACTTATTGTAAGTTGTCTGACTGCAATAGCACCAAGTGCATTTCCAATGAGAATGAGGGGAACCGATAACGTAAACGCAAACGCACCAACCACACCATCAATAGAAAACGTTGCATCTATCACCTCAAGATATAGGATCTTACTCATATCAGAAAGACCAGTGCCAAGTAATTTTTTCTCCTGAAGCTCGGCATTTTGTCTGAATCCATGAACGATAAAGAATGCAGTGGATCCAATGACTGCAGAAAACGCCATCAGTGGATTTTTATCGAGTGCTAACCAGACAATGGCTGCCAGAAAGATCGATACAATTGCATAAAACCAGACTCCTTTTGAAGATAAATACCGTTCTCCAATAAGGCCGAAATGTTTCTCCTCAAGAAATAACCAGTGAAGAAAGAGAAATATGAGAAATACTCCTCCCCCGGTAAGAAGGAGCGGAGTAGACTGTTCTATTGCATCTTTTACATCCAAAGAGTCACTAAACATCGCAGTAAAGGCTTCCCAGAGGGATAACTCTGGTGCAGAGAGCCAGATGAGGAGGAGAGGAAGAAGCCCCCTCACTACAAAGACCGCAAATAAGATTCCCCATACAAGAAACCATCGTCGAAACTTCTCCTGCATCGTCCCGAGGACTTCTGCATTAATTATAGCGTTATCAATACTACAGATGATCTCAAATAGGCAAAGCCCGGCTATTGTTAGAAGAATGGGGAAGATATCCACATTATATATTTATTTTAGAAGATTATGAAGGATCTGGCAGACCCTAAAATGATATGCAAAAATACCTCAGCGAAATGCGATTTTCATATTCTCTTTCAGGGGCATTTACAGGAGGGGAACAAGCGTAAAAGATGGCTTTATCTGAAAAACAAGTGATATTATGACTAATCCATATTACTTAAAAAATCGACAGAGCCAAAATATTGTTATCAGGTGAAACGATACAATCTATCAGGGCTGGCCATTTGTATCGTCAGTATCAAGATGTCTTTTAGTATGGATGTAAACCTCAATGGCGGCATCAAGATCACAAATAAGATCAGAGATTGCCTGATATCGGTCAATTGGATGCTTGGCAAGAGATTTCATGATAAGAGCATCAAAGGGAGAGAGGGAAGAATCTGATACAGATGGCAGGGGAGGGATAAAGGTAATAATTGAGGATGTAACTTCGCCTACTCCTTCTCCAATAAAAGGCTGGCATCCGGTCAGAAATTCATACATTACAACTCCAAGCTGATAGATATCAGTCCTTGCATCAGGTCTTCCAAACGTTCGTGGAGAAACCTGCTCAGGCGAAGCATAATTAAGTGAAAATGCTATCATTGTTGTATCATTGGAATCTGATGTCAGCCGTGAGAGACCCCAGTCAGTTATCTTTGGCTGCCCGTCATCACCAATGAGAATGTTTCTTGGTTTGATATCAAGGTGAACCACGCCCTCCTCATGGGCATATAAGAGTCCCCTGGCGACCCCCCTGATGACCTCGAGTACATCAGGAACAGCTGAAGGCCGCATCCATTCATCAAATGAATGGGAAACGTATTCCATCTCAACATAGGGAACCGGCAGGATGTTTGCGGTATATACTTTGACAATATTCTGGTGGGTTAAGTTTCTCCAGTTGCGCATCTCCTTTAAAAAGGACGTGCCAGTCTTTTCATCAAAATGGGCAGGAACCTTTATTGCAACTCGTTTTCGATCACTCAACCGGATACCCATATACACCCGGGCAGCTCCCCCTCTTCCTATCATACACAGTTCTCCATATTTCTCTTCAAGAGCAACGGGAAATCCGGTATTATTCAGGGTGCGTGTTGTTTCTTCACCTCCGATGAAGGTATCGTTCTGGTCATTCTCCCAGTGCATGTACTCATGGCCTTTTCTAACCGGTTCAAGTTCTATCTTTTGAAATGTCCGGTAATGGATGATAGCAACAATGATAGATAGAACAAGTATGGCTGAAACAAAGAGATCCGGAATAATTCTCCCTCCTGAAAAATACTCCAGGGAATGGGTTACGACCAACGCAAGAGCGGCAAAAACAATATGAAAGAGGTGGATAACAGGAAATGCCTGTTTTATAGAGACGCTGTATACCAGAGCAAGAGAAGAGAGTCCGAGATAGAGCTGGAAAAAGAGAGCAATCCAGAGGAGAAATGCAGTGAGCTCATATGCTTCAAGAGCACTGCCAGTGAGAATAAATGAGGAGAGGAGCAGGAGGCCTGCCAGCACCAGGTACACGGCAATACAGATTCTGATAAACAATTTTCCCGTATTAGCCTTATAACCTGCAGAAAATCGTCTGCCACTGCCATAGAGAATTATTAACAGGAGTAACGCGCCGCCATAGATACCAATTACCATCATTGAGTTGACCGGAGCTGATGCCTGATCCATGGTACTCTTCCCCTGCTCAATAAGATGGTCAACATTTGTACTGTAGAGGATGGTGAACTCAGTTGCATTTGTTCGAGACTGCCCAGGTGCAGGAACTGCCCATACATGCCTCCCTTTCGTCAAAATTGGATTGAGTAATACCACCATATCTTCTAACTGTTCCGGTGTATTGGCGATATATACCATCTTTCCTTCAGGACAGAGAGCAGATGATACACCTGGTTCTGATACCGCTCCTATGGCAGGTGCAGAACAGATGAAAAAGAGAATCAGTACGGCAGCGCACAATGTCCAGTCAGGCATATTTTTTATGTACATAAGTGGTCACGCCCTTCCCATTGAATGTATTGGCAGGTGCTTCAGGTCTGAAACCTGACAGAACTGATCTTCACCAATGAATGCTCTTATGCGTGCCGCCTTTGGTCCTGAACCAAGGACAATGATATCCTGGTTGTGGATGTGATACCGGGTAAAGGGCTTAAGCATCTCGTTATTCAGATATGTCCCTCCGGAACTGTTACAGTCCTCAATATACCAGTCTGGAAATACCCGGGTAATTACTGCATGTGGTTTAGAGATACGCGTAACCCCCCGGTATGAACCCGGGATTATGATATCCCGCTTTGATTCAACCCCTGCCATGCCCTCTTGATCTTCACGTCCGACTGACAATGACTGGTAGGCAAGTTCAAACACCATCCCATCTCCTGCTCCTCCAAGGATGACCAGTGAGGATTGCGACCGTTTCAGATACTCTTTCATCTGCTTTGCAGTATGGTCTGCAATAGTTGCTAACTCAGCAGATACGATAGACGTATTCTTTCCTATGGAATCACATTCTCCAAGAATCGTCTGGATAAGAGAGGGGGGGGTGCTATAAAACCAGGTAAGGGTGCCTTCACTGGGCATAACTACAGGCCACCTGATGACAAGTCCCATTGTAACAAAGGTGTTGAGATGTTCTTTAATCTCTGATTTCGAGCGATTCACCATTTGAGCGAGCGTGCTGATTGTTCCATGCTCTTTCATCAGGCAGGAAAGAATAGTCAGGGAAAGGGGATCCTGTAATATCTCAAAATATCGTCTCATTTCTCCGGGGATCTCATCACTAGTAATACTCATTCTATGTATCCTATTTGAAATTTTAGTTCTGCATGTCGTTTAATTTGTATTTGGTGTATCATCGTTTCTAAAAAGGGATTTTTTTGTATAAAGTACTAAAAACATTATGGTACTATGGTCATCGTTTTGTATAGGGTACCTGCAGGATACTGAATGTAGTCAATATTTCTGAACCATGGTATTTTTCTTGTATCTGATTTTTACCATCTGATATTTAAGGAATTGTATCACCTGGCTTCATAGGTAAAACCACATGGTTCTTTGGACCATACAATTACTGGCACTATTATGTCTTTTTGTTTCAGGTATAATCCGTAGATTTTCAAATACCCGTTCATGCGTCCATAAAAGGGAAATCCAGTTTTTATCATACTCATTATATTTCGTATCTGATTTCCGATTATCAGTGACAGAGATGACAGAAAAGATGTTTCAAGATGATATCGGTGCCTGCGATATACCAGTTGCATGTTGAAAAACGGTCTTTCACTGAAGGGAATACCACAATAAAGAGGAATCTGACAGCCTCATTACAGTAACCCCCGGTTTCATACCAGAATCAGGCTGGGTCGGGAGATCGTGGTGCACTTTTACATATGCAAATCTAGTAGTGGTGCAGCTAAACAAATAATATTAGTATGTGTGCACCAAAAAGTACGTGATGGTTCGGTATTCAGTCACCATGGATGACAATATGACAACGTGTATTGATGCAGAATGCGCAGCCCGAAAAATATCACGTTCTGAATGGATAAGTGAGGCATGTGAACAACAGATGAGTGCACTTGCAGGGTATGGAATCGCTCCCCCCTGCAATAATTCAGGTTTGGTGACTGAAGATACTCCTACGGTTATCAGACATAATATGCAGGATTATGATGAGACATATCGTAATTTCAGAATAGATGTGCCTGAATTTTTTAATTTTGGATTTGACGTTGTAGATGCATGGGCAAAAAAAGATCGGAATAAACTTGCTATGATCTGGACCAATCAACAGGGTGAAGAGAGGTATTATACGTTTAGAGACCTTTCACGACTTTCAAATCAAATAGTCAATATGCTTATAAAATATAAAATAGGCAAAGGAGATCGGGTGCTTCTCATGCTACCACGGGTTCCGGAGTGGTGGTTTGCGGTGATAGCACTAATAAAGGTTGGTGCTGTCTATATTCCAGCTCCGACGATGCTTACTCCAAAAGATCTTAAATACCGGGTTAACGCTGCTGAAGTAAAGATGATAATAACGAATGAGGAAAATGCATCGAAAGTTGAGGAGATCTGTTCTTCGTGTCCGACTGTTAAAACACGAATGCTGGTAGATTCCAGAATAGATGGCTGGATATCATATCTGACTGAACTTGATTATCCGGCTCCCGTCTCATCTCATATTGTCAACATGGAAGGAATGCGAAAGACCCGTTCATCAGATCCAATGTTAATCTTCTTCTCATCAGGGACCACCGGGGATGCAAAAATGGTGCTCCAGCCACATAGTTATGCTCTCGGCCATATTATCACCGCCCGGTTCTGGCATGATCTACACAGTAATGATCTCCATTTTACCGTATCTGATACTGGTTGGGGAAAGTCTGCATGGGGGAAGCTCTTTGGCCAGTGGATTGAGGGAGCTGCCATCTTTGTGTATGATTACCGCTGTAAATTCAATGCAACTGAACTATTGCCTCTTATAGAAAAGTATGGCATTACTACGTTTTGTTGTCCTCCGACAATATACCGGATGCTGATTATGGCAGATCTGAAAAAGTTTGACTTTTCAGAACTGCGTCACTGCACCAGTGCAGGAGAACTAATAAATCCTGAGGTTATTAAGGCATGGAAAGCGGGAACCGGTCTTACTATCTATGAGGGATACGGTCAGACTGAGACAGTCCTTGTGCTTGGATCATTTCCCTGTATGGAGCCAAAATTTGGATCAATGGGCAAACCATCACCGGGATGGCGTGTCGAGCTGCATGATGATGATTACAATCCTGTACCACAGGGAGAGGAAGGACAGATAGCTATTCATCTCAATCCAAGGCCGGTCGGACTCTTTGATGATTATCTATTAAATCCAGAAGCACACGAGGAGTCATTTCATGGTGATTTTTATTACACAGGTGACCGCGCCTATATGGATGCAGACGGGTATTTCTGGTTTGTAGGGAGGAATGACGATGTTATCAAAGCATCAGGATACCGAATCGGACCTTTTGAGGTCGAAAACGCATTGATTGAACATCCGGCGGTTCATGAAACAGCAGTTATCGGTTCTCCGGATATTATTCGTGGTTTTATCGTCAAGGCATTTGTTGTACTGAATGAAGGATATGTGCCCTCAGATTCACTGGTAAAAGAACTGCAAAAACATGTAAAAACGGTAACAGCACCTTATAAATACCCACGCCAGATTGAATTTGTCACAGCACTTCCAAAAACGATATCAGGTAAGATTAAGCGCAAAGATCTCAGAGAGATGGAGATGAAGCGGTCAAAAAACTCGATACAGGATGAGTAGAACAATATTCCCATTTTAGGGGAAGAACACATATGGCCATACACAGCAAAAAAGACGAAAAACAAAACTTCTCATTTTGAGATGGTCATTAATGCAGATAGACAATAATACTATAATTATCCTCTGATCTCTTCATAGCCTGATTCATAATATCGGTTGCGATAATCCGTGCATCATCAGAGCGTGTACATGAGAGAATATCTTCTTTTTTGACATAATCGTGGATGCCATCACTGGAAAGCAGGAGAATGTCTCCCCTCTCAAGGGAGAGGCGGTAATGGTCTGTCTTAAGATCTATCCCAATAGCATGTGTAAGGATATGCCGGTGTGGGTGATCCATCGCTTCATCTTCGGTGATGACCCCCATCCTGTACAGTGTCCTGACCGGCGTGTGGTCATCACTCTCACAGACTATAACCCCGGATCGCGCAAGCATCAACCGTGAATCCCCGGTATTGGCGGCAATCGCTTCATGATCCCTGATAATTGCAGCAATAAGTGTCGTTCCCATTCCCGCTTTCTCATCATGTGCCATCCCGATAACTGCCTTGTGAGCTGCAGTAAATGCACCAACCAGCATATCAGTGACTTCTTCTGCACGCATCCGTGGATTATAGGAGGTTTTTACTATTTCACAAACCGTTTTTATTGCAATCGCAGAAGCGACTTCACCTGCTGCATGACCTCCCATTCCATCTGCAAGGACTGCGATGAGACCATCAGGTAGTGCATCAATTGCAATTGCATCCTCATTTGAAGAGCGAATGCCTTGATCAGAGAGGCCGAATATTACCCGCTTATCCAGCAAGGGTGTTTCTGTGTTACATTCCATTACGTCTGCTCAGTATTCGTGAGGGAAAGGAATAGCTAGCTCTCTTCAGGCAACGTTTGGTATGCTAATGATAAAACGGGCTCCCTGAGGTCCTTTTCCAAGTACAATGATATCCCCGTCACTGAGTGGAACCATCTCTTTAAGGCCAAGTTGTGTGTCATTCACAAAGGTTCCACCAGTGCTACCTGAATCTTCGATATGCCAGACTGCATCTATTTTCTTGAGACGTGCATGCGGGTGTGATATCCGTGTCACTGATCCATAGAGGCTTGAGAGGATGATATCACGATCCGGATCAATTCCATCCCGTATATGTTTATCCTCACGACCAATAAGAATCGAACTCACACGCAAGGGATATACTTTCCCGTCATCGTGTCCTCCAATCTGCATAAGAACTGGTACAGAACCCTCCATTTTATCGCTTAGCTGTTGTCGTATTGCAGTCAGTTGTCCGGCAAGTTCATTATCTGCTGCAGGGATAGAAATATTTGAAAAAACACCCAGATTTCTCACGATTGCTTCCAGTCCTCCTGGCTGTAGTGAATATTTCCAGACCGGGTGAATCCCTTTCGATGATGTATCACTCATTCCAGGTTCTTTTCGAATAACACCTGCAAGAAGGAGTTTATTTAAGTGTTTTTTTGTATTTTCATAACTGGTTTCAATATCTCTGGATATTGCCCGTACATCTTTCGGATGATGTTCAATCGCTTTTAATATCCGCAGACGTGTAGCACTTCCGAGTACATCGAGATAGTCAGATAACTCTTCTAAAAATTCAGGATCTTTATCAATAATCAGGGTATGAACATTCTCTCCGGTAACCATATGGTATCAGCTCCTGCTTAGTACTTGGGCATCTGTGATATAATCTATCCGGCCTGATAAACACGTGGATATCATTCCTGATGGCGATAACCCAGGCATCAGGGTTTGTGTATATATCAGATATCGTAACTGTCCTATTGTGATATGAATACAATAGGGAATGATGGTCCTCATTAAAAAAGCCTTGATCCTCCTGAGACGATGGGAGAACCAACTGGTTCAAAGTGTCTTTGCCAGTTCTTTCTCTGTCGGGGGGGTTGTGTAAAAAATTATTGTTTCATGAGGCCCGGGACTGCAAACCGTCTCTCAAGAGCGTTTATACCGATGGTAGCAATAGTTACCATAGCCAGGTAAAAAAGTGCTACAACAATGAACGTCTCGGTAAACATGAAGTACTTAGATGCAACCAGTTTTGCAGCACCTGTCAGTTCTATTACCGTAATCACATAGGCAAGTGACGAATATTTTATAAGATAGATAAATTCGTTTGATATTCCAGGAATGGCTCGCCTCAGTGCCTGGGGGAGGACGATATTAATGATTGCCTGTCTTTTTGTCATACCAAGTGCTTTTGCTGCAATCAGTTGACCCTGCTGCACTGACAGCATAGCACCCCTAATGTATTCAGAGTTATATGCAGAATTACAACAGATAAATCCGATGACCGAAGCGGTAAATGCAGAGAACGTTATCCCAATTGAAGGAAAACCAAAGTAGAGAATAAAGAGAAGGAGGAGAAGAGGGCATCCCTTAAAAAATATGGTATACCCTTTACAGAACTCTACAACTATCTTTGAGCCATACGTCCTCCCGATAGCAAGACCAATACCAAGCAACAGACCAAAAGGAGCAGTAGCTGCTATCAGCTGGAGGGTTATGACGGTTCCATATAAAAGGGCAGGAAAAAGAATTGTGGTCAGGAATAGTATCTGGTCCATATTGACTCCTGTTACTCGTTAAAATCCCGGAATTGCCCGATAAAAGCTTTACAACGCTCATACCGGGGGTCATTTAAAAGCTCCTGTGGGCTCCCCTGTTCGATGACGGTTCCATTCTCCATAAAGAGGATCTCGTTTGCTGCTGAACAGGCAAATCCCATCTCATGCGTCACGACGAGCATGGTCATCCCTAACGCTGCAAGTTTCTTCATCACTTCTATGACTTCACGGGTCAGTTCAGGATCAAGAGCTGAGGTTGGTTCATCAAAGAGGATAACGTCTGGATCCATGGCTAATGCCCTGGCAATGGAGACCCGCTGAGCCTGCCCGCCAGAGAGCTCTGCCGGGTAATGATCGGCCCATTCTGCCATGCCAACCTGGTTAAGTTCATACATCGCCTTTTCCCGAGCTTCTTTCGGACTCATCCGTAATACCTTGATGAGAGCGACCTCGACATTTCTCACAGCGGTAAGATGATCAAAGAGATAAAAATTCTGAAAGACCATCCCGATACGCTGGCGGAAGTAATTGATACGTGGCCCTGCATGAGTTACTTCTTCTTCATGCAGCCATATCTGCCCCTTATCCGGAATTGTCAGCTGATTAATACACCGCAAAAGGGTACTCTTCCCTGTTCCGGATGGCCCGATAAAGCACTTTGTCTCTCCTTTTCTGACATGAAAGGAGACTCCTTTGAGAACTTCTTTATCTCCATATGATTTGTGGATATCTTCTACTCTGAGGATATAATCCGTGGTTCCCATTTTATAACGCTCCTTCTCCGCATTCTCCAAATCCAGGAATTTCAGTCTTCTTTTCAAGAATATTAAGCCCTTTCATCCCGGCATAGTTAAGCATAATGAAGATGAATGCACAGACGATATAGATGGGCATCGTTATGTACGTCTGAGAGACAATCTGTGATGCCCGTGTTAACAGTTCAGCAACTCCAATGGCATAACAGACTGATGACTCAGTCAGCATCTCAGGATATTCATTGGACCATCCGGGGAGTGCAATTCGCATTGCCTGGGGAAGAATAATACTTTTAATCGCAATGAACCTGCTCATACCAAGTGATCGTGCAGCAATCATCTGTCCTTCACTGATAGACTGAATAGCACCCCGAAAAATCTGTGACTGGTACGCAGCTCCTCTCAGTCCAAGAACTGTTCCTCCTACAATAAATGCCGGTACTCCTTGTAGTCCAATATTTGGAAATATTCCAAAATAAAAGAGAAACAGTAAAACAAGAACAGGTAGACCACGAAAAAACCAGACATATGTTGATATTACAACCTGCACGGGTTTTGATCCATAAATCTGACCCAGAGCCATTGGTAATCCCATAAGAAGTCCTATCCCAAGGGAGCATGCCACAAGCCCGAGTGTTGTCAGTACTCCCTGTACCAGGTATGGCAACCACTCAGCAAGAATTAAAAGGGTGCTCATGTAAGTCCTCCTTCTGGCTTATCCTGGAAATTACCAGGGTTAAATCCGGAGAAATAAAATATTGCTGTCATAGTCCCTCAAAAGAAGAAGAATTACAGATCTTCCTCTGAAAAAAGGGTATCAGAGATGTAATAGGACTACATCTCGTATTTTTCTTGGAGTTCTTTCCAATACGGGTCATTCATAAGTTGTAAAAGACCGTCATTAATGATTGCCAAAAGTTCTGTATCCTCCTTTCTGATGGCAACACCATACTCTTCACCGGTATCAATATCCCCGATCTTGATGAGTGGTTTACCTGCAATCGCATCCAGCAATGGTGGTGTATCATAGATGATGGCATCAAGGCGTTTATTCTGGAGATCCTGAGCAACGTTCGGGAAATTATCATAGGTGATAAGGTTGCCTGCAGGCATCTTGCCGGTTGCAATGAGATGCTCCTCAACCCAGAAGGCACCAGTAGTTCCACGCTGTGCTCCGATGACAAGATTTCCTGCCATAAAATCATCCATGGTCTTTCCTGACTCGTCATGGACCGCAACTGACTGATTTACTTTCCAGTACGGGTTGCTGAAGTTGACCATCTCTTTTCTCTCGTCGGTGATGGTCATTCCTGAGTATACCATGTCAATCTTTCCTGCCTGCAGTGCCGGAATGATACCATCCCATGCCATTGGCTGGATCTTTACATCAAATCCTTCCTTTTCTGCGATCCAGGATATAGATTCCACATCAAACCCCTGAGGGGTTCCATCTGCTTCAATGTAACTGTACGGTGGGTATTCCCCATCGATTCCCACGATATACAGAGGACGCTCCTCTGTTACAACCGGTTTATCCGTTGTTGTGCATCCGACCATAAGAAGAAGGAGTACAAGAATTACTCCTACCAGCATACTACAGATCTTACCATTCATGTGATGTAGTATTAGAAGAAGAAGAAATATATCAGTTGTGAATTGATGCGAACATGAATCAGGATATTTCGTCTATCTGTAATATTGGTTCTCTCATAATACTCACAATGTCGTAGCCATCAGCGTAAGATGGCTGAAAATAGATAACCTGGCAGAGAATTTAAAAACAGCATCACTGATATGAAGTGATGTAATACCGGTTTAATCAAAAAAAAAAGGAATCTGACTGTATCAGAATTTATCTTTTACTGAGTTGAGTTGATCTATAGAATCAATTGTCACATAGGAAGGAACGACAAGACCAACACGTGCCCCTTGTAGATTTTCACGCACCATTACCAGTTCCTCTCCATAGGTGTCCCAGTAGTTTGCCTGGGTTCCCGGAAGCCATGCTGAAATGGTAAAATCTACATCACCATTTGCAACTGCCTGGTACAATGGGCCGGCATCTACGGCAATAAGTTTGACCGAATACCCCGCCTGTTCAAGCACCAGTTTGATGACGTTTGTACTTGCGATTTCAGAATCCCACAGTACATATCCAATAGTAACCTTTTCTCCATCCTGAGTGGTATCGTCTCCAATCCATTCAAGAACACGATCCTGATTGGCATCAACAAAGGTCTTTGCAGCATCTTCATCAGCGTCTCCTCCCTCAACTGCAAGCATTACAGATTCCATATCTGCAGGAGTCCATGAGAACCGTTCAATAATTCCATATACACCTGGATTATCTTCTTTCAGTCCTTTTCTGGCAAGAGTTGCGATGTATTCTTCGCTACCATATGCACCCAGTGGATCATCCAGATATTTCAGGTCATACCGGGCAAACATCCAGTGAGGGGTCCATCCGGTAACCACAATCCACTCATTATTTTTAATGGCTTTTGTCAGTTCTGAAGCCATTCCAGCACTACTACTGGAAACCAGATCAAATGAGAGGTCATAATTGGTAATCGCATTTTCTGTGTTTGACATAATCCCGGCACCGGGTTCGATACCGATAATTTTCCCATTTTTCTCCTGAGGTGCCTGTTCTGTACATCCTGCTGCAATTAGTATGCACAGGAAAAGAGTGAGGAATGCAAATAATAGAAGGTGTTTTTGTTGTTTCATAAAATCAAATCTATTGCTGTTTTTTTGTTTGAATATCAGTAATCTCTCTGTAATTGCGTAATTCATTTCATTTCATGTTTGTGATTTCTCAAAATGCGATTTAGGCACCAGTTCCTGTGTCAGCCGGTCAAGAATGATAGCAATTATCACGATTGCAAGACCCGCCTCAAATCCGGCACCAATATCAACCCGCTGAATTCCATACAGTACCTGGTACCCAAGCCCCCCGGCACCAATCATAGATGCTATCACGGTCATTGAGAGTGCAAGCATGATGCACTGATTCACACCAGCCATGATTGTCGGCAGTGCCACCGGGAGCTCTACTTTGAACAGTTTCTGTCTCGGTGTTGATCCAAATGCATCAGCAACTTCATTTAATTCCTTTGGAATCTGTCTGATGCCAAGGTTGGTCAGACGAATTGCAGGAGGCATTGCAAAAATGACTGTTGCGATGATTCCGGGCACGTTACCAAGACCAAAGAAGATGACTGCAGGAATCAGATAGACAAATGAGGGCATCGTCTGCATAAAATCTAGTGTTATCCGTGTAGGTTTCTCGATGATATCATGTTTTGCTGCAAGTATTCCAAGAGGAATTCCAATCAGGAGGGCAACAAATGCCGAAATAATAACAAGAGCAAGTGTCTCCATTGCTTCATCCCACAACTGTAAATCCAGGACAAGGAATAATCCGAAACATGATAGAATTGCCAGATTAAATTTTAATCGTCGTTTCTCTCCCTGGCTTTCTTTTTTTAAGTAGGTTCTATTCTGAATAACCCATGCCAGGGCAGAAATGAGGAGAATCATAACAATAGGAGGCAGTGCTATCAGTGCTGCATAAAAGGTATCAGTCAGAATGCTGAGGATGGTACTAATCGCATCTAACAGCCATCCAAGGTAGGTATCAATCCAGTCTACAATAATCTCGACTGCATCACCCAGGGGTATCTTAGGAAGGGTATACGACATTAGTTACTCACCTCAAGACGACCAAGTCCGGCAAGTACAGATCCCCGGACAATGATTCCTTTCATTTTGTCATCCGGTCCGGTAACTGCAATAGGATACTGACTTTCTGCAATCTGTGGAATGATGTCACTGACCGGGGTTTCAAGTGGAATTGTCAGACAGTCTCTGATGACAATATCTTCCAGTGTTTTATTTGTTTTTGCTGCATCAAGTGCTAATTCCACAGTAATGAGTCCCACGATACGCTTATTCTTACCAACTGCATATATCGTTGAGATACCAAATTCTTTCATCAGATGAAGGGCAACGTGCGGCCCTGAAGAAATTAAGACAAGGGGTTCAGGCTGTTTCATCACATCTGCTGCAGTTAGTATCTTTGCCATATCAACCCCTTCAACAAACTGTTGCACGTAGTTATTTTTTGGATTGGTGAGTATCTCTTCAGCAGTTCCTATCTGGATGATTTTACCTTCTCTCATCAGTGCAATACGGTTTCCGAGTTTCAGTGCCTCATCAAGATCATGCGTAACAAAGATGATTGTTTTCTGAAGACGGTCCTGCAGATCGACAAGTTCATTCTGCATATCCCTTCGTATTAAAGGATCGAGTGCAGAGAATGCTTCATCCATAAGAAGGATATCAGGAGAACTCGCAAGTGCACGGGCAAGGCCAACTCGTTGTTTCATTCCACCGCTTAACTGGTCAGGGTATTGATCTTCATACCCCTCAAGTCCGACCAGACTGAGAGCTTCTCGCGCTGCTTCATACCGTTTTTTTAGGGGAATGTTCTGGATTTCAAGTCCGTATGCAATGTTGTCAATGATATTCCGGTGTGGTAACAATGCAAATCCCTGAAATACCATCCCCATCCGGGTTCTTCTGGTCTCTATGAGCTGATCTGCATTCATCTCAACAATATCATCGTCTCCGATATAGATATGACCGGATGTAGGTTTTATAAGCCTGTTTAAGCATCTGAGAAGAGTTGATTTTCCACACCCTGAAAGACCCATAAGAACAAATGTCTCTCCGGTATGTACCTCAAATGATACATCATGCAACGCAAGAACATGATTTGTTTCAGCAAAAATATCTTCTTTTGAGTGTCCTTTCTCAATTAATTTAAGTATTTTGCCGGGTTTCGGCCCGAATACCTTTGTCAGATGTTCAACTCTGATTGAGATATCCTGATTCCTATTTTTTTCTTCCACAAAAATTCCCACTAAAAAGGGTTAGTTATGATACTTTCGTCATAAGCTTATTTAAGTGTAACTGCTAAAAGTGAATAATTTGGATTCCGTTTTTCAATCTAAAATCACAAAATAAATATAATATGTATACTATGAAAAATTACCATCCGGGTTTTTTGAATTTGCACTACCCGATATAGAAATAACATGATATTTTTGATAAGGAAAGGTGAACAGGGATCTGTTTACATACACAGATTTAATTTTTCTGTAACGACTGAGTAACTGTGTTTTATATGTAATCCCTTCTTTGAAATCAGATCACGCATCACTATCCTGACAGGGTTCTTAAAAACGGCTATCCTCTGAATCATCCATCTAAAGTACCTCAAAAAAGAACCCCAACAATAATAAAAAGACCACGATAACGATATTTTTCATGTTGTACATGAATTTAGATGCTGAATCAAATTGACAATGCATAATACCAATGTATTGCTAACAATTACATCGATGAAAAGAAGTATTACAGCGATTCTTGTTATTGTAATAGCAGGAGTATGTCTTCTCTGTGCGGGTTGTACAACTACTAATACTCCGGCTGAGGTTCAGGACAAAGTGTATATCGTTGGTATCGATGTACCCTATCCTCCATTCTCAATGATCGATGAAAGTGGAGAGGCAACCGGGTTTGATGTTGAATCTGCGCGCTGGATCGCCAAAGACCAGGGCTTAAACCTGGAGTTCCAGCAGATTGCCTGGGATGGCATTATCCCGGCACTTCTTGCTGGAAAGATTGACATGGTATACTCAGGTATGACCATCACTGATGAGAGAAAAGAAAAGGTTGTCTTTAGTGATGTATACTGGATTGTCCAGCAGGCAGTAGTAGTACCAGATGATTCTGCTATGACAATGGATGATATTTCCTCAGGTAAAGCAATTATTGGAACCCAGCGTGGCTGTACAGCCGAAATCTGGATTGAAGATAATCTTATTGCAACCGGCAAGATGCCTGCTGAAAACCTGAAATTGTATGACAACACTCCTGTAGCTGTTGGTGACCTGACAAGTGGCAGGATTGATGCGGTGATGTACGACAGTACGGTGATGGCAGACATTATTGAGGGATTGCCAGTACAGATAATTGGATATATCGAGACAAATGAAGAGTTTGGAATTGCTATACGACCGGAAGATACCGAACTCTTAACAAAGATTAATGCAGGACTTGCAAATCTGATGGCAAGTGATGACTGGCAGGATCTTATTAAAAAATATAAGATGCAGTAATACTACCAGTTATATTTTCTATCTTTTTTTTCCTTATCTGCCGTGTGCTGAACT
>CAYRYR010000028.1:7260-27735 GCA_964428385.1 uncultured Methanoregulaceae archaeon | reverse complement strand
CACAATTTTTAAGTAGCATAAAGAACTACCTCCCATTGTTTCACCTGTTGTAATAAACAGGAAAGGAGGTTATCATAATGCCAGGACCATATCGAAGATCTCTAGTTCCCTTCCGGCATGATGTTCGAACACTGATGGATGATATGGAGAACCGGTTATACTCACTCGCCCCTTTTATGAGTGATATATCAGTTCCTTCATTTATTTCCGGTACACGCATGGATCTCCATGTTGATGTCAGGGAACAGGAAGATACTGTTACCGTGTATGCTGATGTTCCGGGGTGTGAAAAAGAGTCAGTAAAGGTCAGATTACTGGATCCGCGCAGGCTTAAAATTTCCTGTGCACGGTCAGAGGAAAAAGAGGAAGATTCTGAAGGATATTACATTAAAGAACGGTTTTCAGGTTCAGTGGTAAGAGAGGTTCCATTGCCTGCGTACGTCGTGCTGGATGATGTAAAAGCTACCTTTAAGGAGGGTGTCCTTGAGGTGCAGCTCAAAAAAAGAGCAGGTGAAGATAAAGGAGATATTGAGATCCTCTAATGCACCTGTTTATCTGATTCAGATGATAATCTGATATCAGTTTATCCCTTTTATTTTCCTTGTTTTTAGAGGGAATTATTCAGATGTAACGGATATTCTCGGCAGAGCCAGGTTCTGTACTACTATCCTGTATACCATTTACTGTCTAATTATCTATCGTGCTGAAACGCATTGATTAATATCCATATTCCTAATAAAACATATTCTTTGAGAGATACACAGTACTACAAGGAAGTAATAGTATGGGTTGCCTTGAAGATCTGCCATATGATGTAATTCTATCAAATATATCAATTACAGAAGCATCAAAACATCTGGAACAATATTCGGAGTATTATGATGTTGAATCAGGGTTTAAAATTGCAGGTGTACGCCTTATTGGTAATCCAACAGTCAGGATTGCAATTGATGGGGATACTCTCATCTTTCCCTTCACAAAACCATGTCGCGGGACATTCCTTGTCAGGGTGAACCTGGCTGGAGAGGAGATTGAGAGGCTTCGGAATAGTATCAACAAAAAAAGGAAGTAATATGAAGATGTTCACAGATAACCGAAAATCAGAAGGATGTGATACAAAAAATCGTCCCTATGTTGTAGTCAATGTCGCGATGAGTGCAGATGGCAAGATATCAACCAGTGAGCGCTGTCAGGTGACAATATCAGGCCAGCAGGATTTCATTCGGGTAGATACTCTTAAAGCAGGATCAGATGCGGTAATGGTGGGTATTGGAACCGTTCTTGCAGATGATCCATCTCTAACGGTCAAATCAGAGGCATTAATAACAAAACGTCAAAAGAACCAAAAGGAGCCTCACCCGATAAGGATAGTTATTGACAGCATGGCCCGGACACCTCCGGATGCCAAAATTCTTCATAAAGGACCAGGGAAAAGGATTATAGCCTGTAGCAAAAGAGCACCTCGTGAGTGTCTGACTGCACTTTCTCCTTATGCTGATATCATAACTATCGGAGAGGAGGAAGTGGATCTTACCTCTTTTATGATGACTCTTGCAGAAATAGGTATCAGATCACTGATGGTGGAAGGAGGTGGCACTCTTATCTGGTCCCTCTTTGAAAAGGGTCTTGTTGATGAATTCTGTAGTTTTATTGGTAATAAGATAATCGGAGGGAGAGAAGCGCCAACACCTGCTGATGGTGAGGGATTTATCAGGGAAACAGACTTTCCCAGTCTTTCTCTAATATCAGTTGAGCAGATTGAAGAGGGAGTTTTCATCAGGTGGAAAGTATAGCCGAATCTGTGCCTAGGTGAACGCATACGTTCATATGCATCGGAAGAAAATTGCGATACTATATCTATTCAGGAATAAAAATATCCTCCTGAAAGCTGATATAGGGGGCCTGAAACATGACAACTATACTTGTTGTAGAGGATAATGCAGTAATCGCAGACCTCATCAGATGGCGCCTTACTGAGATGGGATATAACGTCACCGGGTGTGTTGCAACTGGACAGGAGGCAATCGAGCAGGTAACAGAAACACTTCCTGATCTTATCCTTATGGATATTGACCTGCCGGGAGGAATGGATGGTATCGAAGCTGCCAGAATTATTAAAGAGAGGTTCAACTCCCGGTTTGTATATCTCACTTCATTGTATGATGATAGTATTGTTGAACGAGCACGGTCTACCGGACCACGTGGCTACATTGTAAAACCATTCTCTGATAATCAGCTCAAAGCATCAGTTGAGATGGCATTGAGTAATGATGAGTGATTAATACTGTTTTTCCACCTGTTATAATGATAAAAAATTTCTGAGAATATGGAGTCCTGTCTCACCACTCTTCTCCGGATGGAACTGAACTCCCCATGCAGTTCCGTTTCGTATTGCTGATGCAAACCGGCAGATATATTGTGTTGATGTAATCGTATAGGCAGGAATTGTGTCAGCATAATAGGAATGGACAAAATACACATACGATTCATCAGCAATACCCTCAAATAAGGGATCATCCTGTTCAAAGAAGATAGTGTTCCATCCCATATGGGGAATTTTATATCCCTGCACATCTGGAAAATGCCGAACAACTCCGGGAATCAGACCAATACCGCTATGAATGCCATGCTCTTCAGAGACCTCCATCATCATCTGCATCCCAAGACAGATGCCAAGAATTGGAACCGTTCCAGAAGCTTCAACCAAAGCCTTCTGTAAGGGGGCAAGATGTATCATCCCTTCGGAAAACGCACCAACTCCCGGAAGAATAATGCCATCAGCTCCTGCAATCTCACTGATATCAGAGGTGATGACTGGTTTTCCACCAGCTTTTTGTATGCCTTTACTTACACTCCGAAGATTTCCAAGACCATAATCAATGATAGCAATGGTTTTCATGTATGGTTTCCTTCCCCTTTCTTTCTCCAGCCGCCGCGAATCCATGCATCTGACATTCCATGGGATGCTCCATACGCCCTGACTTTCTTTTCCCATTCGCTCCAGACATCAGGGTACTGTTCCTGTATCATTACCAGAACACCCATATCGCTTGCCGGACACATGTAACATCCTATCCGATCAAGTCGCTCTTCATATAATATATTGTGTGGTGCATCTTGCCACATAATATAGAGCCAGACATGCAATGCAGTCCAGTTATGGATGGGAGCGGCACAGAGCTGGTTTTTCACATAGCTATTTCGCCAGACCCGCGGATTTTTCATCCTGGAGAAGGATTCATATTTTCTCTGTCCGATGAAGGATAATATCTCACCGTAATGTTCATTAATGTAGTCTTTAAGGGGGAGGAGCTTACAGACCTTGCAGCACCACCGGTCATCAATGGAAGGAGGTCCCAGCTCAGAAAAGGAATTCCAGAATTTTTCTCCTGAATTAATCTGTATGACCGGGAGTTGATACCGGTGAGCAACAGTCCTGATGTTCTCCAGTGTTTCCGGGAATTCAAGTCCGGTGTCAATGTTGAGGATAGGGACAGGACCACACGCCTTTAAAACCACAAGAAGGGTTGCCAGGCTATCCTTTCCTCCTGAATATGAGACAGTCTTTATCAGATCCGGATTTTTCTCTACAACCTGCCTGATAAATCCGATTGAAGCAGTCTCAGCTCGTTTTAATTCTGGCTCATTTGCCTGTACTGCGTCTTCCCATGATGCAGTTCCAAAGGTAAAGGCAGAACTGATATTTTTTCTGGTTCTTACTATCTGTCCGCGTGTAAGAGTGCGTGCCGTTTCACTATCTGTCCGCGCCCGCCCGACTCCGATACACCGGCGGTCCCGTGTCAGGATAAACACTTCATCGCCGGTTTGTACATCGTCAGCAATCTCAACGAGTCCGGGGGCAAGAACACTTGATCCTTCTCCTTCTATAGACTGTACTGCTCCGTCATCGACAATCACATACCCGCGTTCCGGCGAGAAAATTGAGCCTGCAACAGGACGGGGGAGTGGTTCCCATCGCTCTTTTTGTGGCAGATATCGTATGGCACCAATGATTGTTCCTCCCATGACAATCTCTTCCATTCTATCATCATCAGGGACTTTTGAGAGGAGGACCAGATGCCCGGGGGGGATAAGCGGAGCACCGTAATGGTTTTGATACACACTATTTACAAAAGCAATATCTGCAGGAAATGCAGGTCTGGCATCTCCGGGAGGAGTTACCGGGACCGGGCGTGTTGAGGCGCCACAGGTACATTTTTCTGATAATACCGGGACATGGCACTCATCACACCAGTGAAGCATAATTCGTCCATGATACAGACCACCCATTGCTACTCAGTGGATATGGCGGGGGATAAAAGGATAGGATCAGATACTCCCTATTCTTTCTACAAGAACAAATAGGATAGGAGACTGACCCTGGATATCGGATTATATTTCCTGTAGCCTGTGGGATTCCCCCACGGTCATTATTTTGTCGTATTGGGTTGTCTGAATTAAAATTTTAGGATAATATTGTATAATCCCCCTCATGTTCTCACAGTGGTCGTATCATAAGTAATATCTCATATTGGATCTGACAGTACTTCTGGCTATATTGAGATCTTACAAGATAAAATCGATACAAGTCGGTTTTTCTGCCGTGTACCGGACTATCAGGTGGTATTGATGATTGCTTTTCTTGCAACTACAGTATTTGTTTTCCTATTATATCTCGTTCTGACCGCAGGAAGTGGTTCTGTCGGTTTGTGGTCATATGAGGAACTGGGCGCAGGTGTAGTACTTTCCCTGCTTATTGGTGCTATATCGCATCCGTTCTTCTGCAAAAAAAGGAGTATACGCATGGCAAATCCGCTTCGTATTCTCCGACTTTTATTATATGTGTTCATTCCATTCTTTTTGGAGATGGCGCGGGCAAACCTGGATGTGGCATACCGGTTGATAACCGGGAAGATTCGTCCGGGAATAATCAGGATACACCCTGAGATGAAGACTGATCTCGGGTTGTTATTGCTTGCAAATTCAATCACCCTGACACCCGGGACGCTTACAGTCGCGGTGGACGATAAGACTGGTGATCTGTTTGTTCATATGATTCACATACCAGAAGGCCTTGAAACTGCAGATATCATGAATACATCTGATGTATTCTCTTTCTTTGATCTGCCCGGCTGGATACGGAGGATAACAAAATGACAGGGGTACCCTTTGAATTGTGTGTACTGGTCCTGGCAATTTTAGTTCTCATGTCAACGTACCGGCTGGTATTTGGACCAACAGCACCTGACCGGGTTGTAGCTCTTGATACAATCAATACACTCACGGTTGGGATTATGCTCATCATTGGTGTTGTTTTTGAGGAAAATATCTTTGTAGATGTGGCAGTTTTGTATGCCCTGCTCTCATTTATCGGGACAATTTATCTTGCCTGGTATATTGAAGGGAGATTTTCATGATAATAGAACTGGTAATTTTAGTCTGTCTCATAATAGGCCTTTTATTCTCTTTACTGGGTGTCCTGGGCCTTATTAAATTCCCTGATGTCTATACCCGTCTCCATGCTGAGACCAAGGCAACCACGTTTGGGATTCTATTCATTGGCCTGGCGATTATCCTGTATGCTCTGTTTATCTGGTCAGATAGTGCTGAAGGGATCTCGCTTGCAGCTCATACACTGATTGCAGTTGTTGTTCTCATGATAACAAATGCAACGGGATCCCATGCAATAGCACGGGCTGCGTATATCAGTGGACAAAAGCCTGACCCCTCTGTTACTGATAAGCTCAAGGATGTGGAGTTATGATTGAGATACTACAGATTCTCATTTTCATCGGTCTACTTCTTACGGGATTTCTCATTATCCTGCAGGACGATCTTCTCAATGCTGCGGTGACATTTGGGGCATTTTCTTTTCTGTTATCACTGGAGTTTTATCTCATGCAGGCTCCTGATGTTGCCATTGCCGAAGCAGGAATTGGTGCTGCTCTTACGACAGCTATCTTTGTAATTGCTATCAGGGGAACCGGGCGAAGAGAGGTACACACATGAATCCAAGGAACGTAACTGCCGTATGCATCATCATTATCTTTGCGGTTGTGTTGCTGTATGCACAGTCCAATCTAACATATGCACGACCCATTTTTCAGGACATGGATCAGTACTTCATTGATTCCGGACAGGTACAGACCGGTGGTAACAATATCGTTACTGATGTCGTCTTTGATTTCAGGGGGTTTGATACACTTGGTGAGGCAACAGTGCTCTGTACTGCGGTGCTTGGAGTGTTAATCGTCTTCCGGCGTCTGATGAAGGGGGAGGAGTATGAAACCGAGTAGTATTGTTACGATAACCGCAGATATCATGTTCCCTTTTATCATGATATTTGGTGCATATATCATCCTCCATGGTCATCTGACCCCGGGTGGGGGGTTTCAGGGAGGAGCCGTAATTGCAAGCGGAGTGATTCTTCTGCTTATTGCTCATAATATCAGGGAGATAGAATCTCTCATCTCCCTCCAGATGTTAAAGAATGCTGAGGCAATCGGACTCTTACTATTTGGGCTGAGTGCTCTTGTTGCCGTCTTTTTCGGGAGCGGATTTTTTACTAACTGGCTGGTAAATACCGGCTCGCTCTTTGGTGCCCCGATAGAATACGGACCAAACCCCGGATATCTCAATACGGGTGGGGTCATTCCTATCATGAATATCGCAGTGGGTCTTGAGGTTCTTGGAGGCTTAAGCATCATCCTTATCCTGATGTTACGCGGTGTGCAGCCTGATAACGGAGGTGAGAGTGAATGATTGGAAATGTTCCATTTATCGTTTCAATACTACTGGTCATGATAGGGATAACCGGAATGCTGACCCGGCATAACCTGATAAAAATAATCATGTGCCTCGGACTTTTTGAGGCCGGGGTAAATCTCTTTCTCGTTTCTCTTGGATACCGGGAGGGTGGCATAGCTCCTATCTTTACCGGATCACCTGCTGGGGCAGTAATGGTAATGCCGACAGTCCAGGCGTTAACACTCACCAATATTGTAATCGGCCTTGCAACGACGGCGCTTCTCCTCTCATTTGTGATGGTACTATACCAGAAATATGGTACGTGTGACGTGAGGGAAATACGGAGGCTGAAAGGATGACCGGAATGGATCTCTATACAAACCTGCCCGGGCTCCTTATTGCGGTACCGTTATTGTTTGCCTTTGCAACTCCTCTTATTGGCAGGTACATACCACGTATCAGAGACGGCTGGGCATTACTCGGGATGATTCTGACTCTCATTATCGGGCTTCTCCTTGCTCAGGAAGTATTCTCTTCCGGGACAATTGCATATACCTTTGGAGTCTCCAATCCTTCTCTTGCCATTCCACCGGATTCTGGCGGAATTCCGGTAAGAATAATCTTTGATATCGATGCGATGAGTGCATTCATGATAATCGTTGCAGTTGTCACCGGATTGTGTGTCATGTTGTACTCATTGTCTGCAACTTCTAAAGGCAGTGGAAAAGATGGATATTTTGCACTCTTTTTCCTTCTTATTGCCGGTGTTCTTGGCATGGTCTGTACCGGTGATCTCTTTAATTTCTTTGTATTTCTTGAGATAACGTCACTTTCCGGAGCAGCTCTCGTGGCATTCCGGATAGATAAAGGAGTTGCAGTAGAAGCAGGTCTAAAATATGCTGTTATCTCTACCTGTGGTGGTCTCTCCTTTTTGCTTGGTATAGCACTGTTGTACGGCCAGTACAACTCACTCAATATGGCACTCATCGCACAGCGGATGGGAACAACTGGTTTTACCACGCTTGATGCAGTAGCACTCGTCTTGTTTGTGACTGCTCTTGCAATGAAATGCGGAGCGGTTCCGATGCACTTCTGGGCACCTGATGCATATGCAATGGCACCGGCAGCAGTCACTGCCTTTTTAGTGGTCTCAAGTCAGGCGAGCCTGTATGGTCTCTTCCGGATACTATTCAGTCTGTATGGAGAGACTATGAATACTGTTCTCCTTGGCTGGTTTGTCATCATTCTTGGTGTCCTTTCCATGTTTATCGGTGTGACTATGGCCATTCTGCAAAAGGATGTCAAACGACTGATGGCATATCACGCTGTATCACAGACCGGATACATGCTCCTTGGTGTGGGAGTCGGCCTTGCGGTTCTCTCAACTCCTGTTCTTCTGAGTAGTTATGGTATGACTGCAATGGAAGGTGGTATCTTTCACATCATCAACCATGCATTTTACAAAGGACTTCTCTTCCTTACAGCAGGAGTCATCTTCTACCGGTGTGGTACACGAAATCTAAATGATCTGGGAGGACTCGGGCACTCAATGAAGTGGACAATGCTCTTTTTCATCATTGGAGCGTTAGCAATTGCAGGGATTCCGCCGTTTAACGGGTTTGCTTCCAAATTAATGATCTATGAGTCTGTTTTTCTCTTTAATCCAGTCTTGTCCATTATCGCAATGGTAGTCAGCATTCTTACCCTGGCTTCATTTGTGAAAGTATTTCATTCAATCTTTATGGGGCCGAAACGACCTGAATTTAAAGATGTTACCGAAGCACCACTACCAATGCTCATTGCAATGGGGGCACTTAGTCTTCTTGTCATCCTCTTCGGTGTCTTCCCACAGGAGGTATTAGATATGATGGTAATTCCTGCTGCGTCAGCTCTTGCAAACCAGGCCGGGTATATTGGTGCTGTTATGGGAGGTGTAATATGATCGGATATACAACCCTTTCAACCGGATTCGGATTCTGGAACCCCTTGTTCTGGGTAATAGGGTTTGTGATAGCCCTCCTTATTGCATGGCTGATATGGAGGCGGGGAGAATCTACCTACAATCAGAATCCTCTTGGAACAGCACCCTATTTGTCAGGAAATGCAGAACCAGAAAACGGTCAGATTCATATCCCTGGCGGTAATCTGTACTGGGGTTTTACTGATGCACTGGAGCGGTATTATGCGGTAATAAAACCGCTTCACACTGGGAATCTCTCTGATTATTTGTTCTGGTACTTTGGGATAACAGCGATTCTGTTTGTTCTGGTGGTGGTGTTTCAATGAGATTATCACCATCATTTAACCGGTCACTCTGGGTGTTTCACGTAAATGCCGGATCCTGTAATGGATGTGATATTGAGATTGTCGCCACTCTCTGCCCCCGGTATGATCCTGAACGGTTTGGCATTAAACTCGTTGGTTCACCCCGGCATGCTGATGTTCTGCTGGTCACAGGGCCAGTCACCCATCCTATGGCAGATCGGATACGACGAGTCTATGAGCAGGTTCCGGATCCGAAAGTTGTCCTCTGTGTCGGAACCTGTGGACAGTCAGGAGGAGTTTTTTATGACAGTTATAACCTTGACGGGCCTATAAACGACGTCATCCCGGTTGATGTGTATGTTCCTGGTTGTGCACCCCGGCCTGAGGCAATCATTAATGGGGTTGTGCAGGCAATTGCGAAACTTGAACGAATAGAAAAAGGTGGTGACAAATAATGGATCATATGATTACACCAGACCAGCTGGTAGAGAGATACAAAGCCAGGTTTAAAGATCAGGTGTCCCTGATACAGGTAACCGAGAGGTCAGAAGGTGTGAAAAAGATCCCAAGACGTTCAGTCTGGCTGACCATTCCCCGGGATCTGCTGATAGAAGCCATTCGTGAGCTTAAAGAGATAGATTATCCTCATCTCACGGTTATATCAGCAGTTGATACCGGTGATGCTGTTGATCTCCTCTACCATTTTGGTATCGGGTATGGCAATCCCCATCAGGAGATGATGGTCACATTCACGGTGTCCATACCAAAACATGATCTGGTAATCCCGTCAATAACAGGAGAAATCCCGGGAGCTGTCTATTCAGAACGTGAAAAGCAGGAGATGATAGGTGTTACCGTTTCTGGTATCCCTGATAATCGTGGGCTGTTTCTTCCTGATGACTTTCCAAAAGGAGTATTTCCATGGAGAAAGGATGAGACCGGGATACGCGATGATATGATTAAGGAGCTCTGGAAAGTGGATCGCCCGACAGATCGGCCTGCACCTCCTGTGACGGAAGCGAAAAAGAAAGAATCAGACCCGGCAGATGTATGTGAGCCTGAAATTACTGGCAATGCAGTAGATAACGAGGTGGCATTATGAGTGGCATGGAGAAGAAAAATGCATCATATACCATTCCGATAGGTCCCATCCACCCGGCTCTCAAAGAACCAATCCTCTTTACTTTCCAGCTGAATGGTGAGGTTATAGAGGATCTTGACTTTGCCCCTGGCAAAGTACACCGGGGTATTGAATGGATGGGAATGCGAAGAAACCCGGTTCAGATCCTTCATCTCTGTGACCGGATATGTGGGATATGCGGTGTATCACACTCGCTTGCCTTTGCCCAGGCTGTGGAACAGGCAGGAGATATTCCCGTCCCCGACCGGGCATATTATGTCAGGACAATAATAGCTGAGTTTGAACGGATACAGTCACACCTGCTCTGGGCAGGAGTTGCAGCACACGAACTTGGATTTGATACGCTCTTCTATCTTGCATGGCAGGTCAGAGAAGAAGCAGTTGATGTTATTGAGTATCTCACCGGAAACCGTGTCAATTACGGGATAATCCAGATAGGCGGAGTACGAAGAGATTTCTCTGCAGACATGTTCCCACGGATAAAAAAAGCACTAGAGTATTATGAGCAGATCTTTAACAAACTGACAACACTCTTTCTCACTGATAAAACAATTGCGATGCGATGCAAAGATACCGGAATTCTGACTCGGAATAAGGCTCTCGAACTCTGTACGGTCGGTCCGACCATCAGAGCTTCCGGAGTGAAAGCAGATGTCAGAATTGATACGCCATATGCTGCGTATGGTGATCTTGATATCGAGTATGTCCAGCCTGAAATCTGGGGCGGAGAGACGAAAGGTGATGTATTTGACAGAATTGTAGTCAGACTTTACGAGATTCCCCAGTCTATTCAGATAATCAGGGACTGTATGAACCAGATGCCTGAGGGACCAGTTCTCTCTCTCGATAAATATGCAAAACTGCTTTCAAATCTGAAAAAGATTGAAGGTGACGCATATGGCCGGGTTGAAGCACCTCGTGGGGAGTGTTTTCATTTTGTCAGAATGAATGGGAACGAGGCTCCCTATGCCTGGAAAGTCAAGGCTTCGACGTACTCAAATCAGATGGCATGGTTGGAGATGCTTAGGGGAGAACAGGTGGCAGACATTCCAATTATCATTGCCTCTATCGATCCCTGTATGTCCTGTACTGACCGTGTCATGATTATTAGAAACAATGAGACCGATACACTCACCAAAGAGCAACTGCACCGGTTATCGGTTGAGAAAACACGGAGGATGCAGGCATGATTTTCCCTCTTGATATTATCTGGTTTGTCATTGGAGTAGTCCTCATATCAGTCTATGGAATTGTTTTTGGTCTGCTCTTTATGGGGATAGATCGGGTTATAGCCGCCCGGATGCAGATGAGACAGGGACCACCTGTTCTTCAGCCATTTATAGACGTAAGAAAACTCCTCTGTAAAGACAGTGTTGTACCGGCTCATGCAGTGACCAGTATATTTCATGCAGCTCCCTTCATTGCAGTTGCTGGTGCTATCTCTGTGCTCCTGTACCTCCCAATCGGCAGCATCATGCCGGTGGCTACCCCGGTATCCGGCATATCAGAATGGGGTGATATCGTCCTTATTATGTACCTCTTAACCGTTCCGGCACTGGCAATGGTTGCCGGTGGATTTGCATCAGGATCACCCTATGCCAGTATCGGAGCACAGCGTGAGATGGTGACGATGATGGCATATGAGTTCCCGCTCGCCATAGCCATCGTTGCCATTGCATGGCGTCTTGCGGCAGCTGGGGTTTCGTTCCCGTTCTCTGTGGTAACCCTTGCTACCGTGCCGGTCTGGAGTATTGTAGGCCCGCTTGGTATTATTGGTCTTATTATCCTTCTTTTCGTGCTTGCATGGGTGACACCTGCTGAACTCTCACGCATACCCTGTGATACCCCTGAAGCAGAGACTGAACTGTGTGGCGGTCTTTTGGTTGAGTACTCAGGCAGAAATTTAGCTCTCTTCTATCTCTCCATGGGGATAAAATTGGTGGCGATGGCATCTCTCGCAGTTCTCCTCTTTCTCCCCTGGAACCTCTCCTGGTTCCTGCCGCTTGAGGGGGTATTTGCATCTATTGCAGATACGGGCTTTTTCCTTCTAAAAATGTTTATCGTGATGTTCTTCTCGGTATCGCTCATCAGGGTATCGATGGCACGATTCCGGATTAACCACCTGGTCACGATATACTGGGGGTACCTGGCGTTCGCTGCACTCGTTGGTCTTGTATGTATCGTTCTTGATGGGACCATCGCTCCCCTTGGGGGGTGTCTTGTATGATGCGTCTTCCCTCATTCGGGATGGTCATCAGGCAGGTTCTTAAAAAGCCTGTAACAAATCTCTTTCCTGCAAAACATCTTCCTCCATCCATCACGGGATTTCTTGGGAAAGTGGCTGCTGGAGAGGCAGCGATAACACCCCCGATAGCTGTGCCGGAAAAGTTCCGTGGCATGATACGCTATGATCGCGATAGTTGTATCGGCTGCCGGCTCTGTGTGAGGGTCTGTCCTGCTCATGCGATAGAGTTTTTACCAGAGACGAAACGAATAAGAATCTATGTCACGAGTTGTATCTTCTGTAGTCAGTGTAATGATGTCTGCCCGAAAGGATCCCTGCAGATGAGTGGGGATTTCCTTCTTGCAACAGAAGATCGGTTTAATGAACAGATGATTATTGAATAGTTCATCACATATTTTTTTTGACTCTTGCATTATGCATGGATACCCGGGATATTTTGGGAATAAACCCATTGTGTAGAAACTTGTGTTGAGTTGATATTAGGGCTCTGTTGATTTTTCAAGTGATTTGAAATAGCCATAGGAGAATCAGGTCGAATATTTTTGACCTCTTTCTCCGCCCTCTGCGGTTGGAATTCTTAGCATGATATAAACATCGTCACTATGAAAGTCAGAATGTCATGTAATTACTTCCAGCCTGAGTATGATAGGATGGTTTCACTTGTTTTTTAGACAGAGCCTCTGAAAAGAGGTATAAGAATACAGGTAAACAATACTATCTGAAAATGTCATATCTCGTTGAAATATTTGCCATCCTTGTGCTTATCACACTCAATGGTATCTTTGCCATGTCAGAATTTGCTATTGTGTCAGCAAAAAAAACACGGCTTATGCAACTGGCACATAATGGAGATCCCCGGGCAGCCATAGCACTTGATCTTGCTGATGATCCTACAGCGTTCCTCTCAACCATACAGATCGGAATCACTCTGGCAGGGATATTTGCCGGAGCCTTTGGTGGAGCAATGGTAGCAGAGAGATTCGGAGTTTATCTCAAAGAAATCCCTGCTTTGGGGCCTTACAGTGATATCCTGAGCATTACACTTGTGGTACTTGTGATAACCTATATCACCCTGGTATTAGGAGAACTTGTCCCCAAACGCCTGGCACTTAGTAACCCGGAGAGTATTGCCATTGTTATTGCAAAACCGATGCAAATGCTCTCAATCATAGCAATGCCCCTGGTATTTATTTTGAGCTGTTCGACCAATGCTATCTTACATATTGCACGGGTCAAGGTGGATACCAGACCTTCAGTAACACAAGAGGATATAAAAATTCTCCTTGCTGAGGGTACACAATCCGGAGTCTTTGAGGAATCGGAAATGAGCATGGTAAAGGGGGTATTTGATCTTGATGATAGCCGTGTGGGATCTCTAATGACACTCCGCCCTGATATCATTGCGCTCGATTTGAATGATCCTGTTGATGAGAACCTACAGATAATTATAAAAAGTAATCGTTCTCACTTTCCGGTATATGAGAATAGCGTTGACAATATTGTCGGTATGGTATGTGTAAAAGACGTACTAGCGAGGATTGTACAAAACAACACGAAGGATCTTACACTCTCTCTCACCCAGCCACTCTTCATACCAGAAGGTATCACGATTCTTACCCTTCTTGAATCATTTAAGGAAAGTGGCGTTCTTATTGCACTGGTAACTAATGAATATGGAGGCATTGAGGGCATCATTACACTGCATGATATCCTTGAAGCGATTGTTGGCGATGTTCACTCCTTTGGAGAGCCAATAGAGACACCCATTGTGGAATTGGAAGATGGATCCTGGTTTATTGATGGAGATGCACATCTGGAAGATATCAAGGATGTTATATTGGTAGATTTCTTTCCAGAAGATGGACGGGGACATTACCGGACTATTGCAGGATTTATATTATACATCATGCAACAGATACCTGCTACCGGGGATCATTTTGAATATGGAGGATTTCGGTTTGAAGTGGCAGATATGGATAAAAACCGGATAAATAAGGTGTTAGTCTCACGAATTCCAATGGATTTTCATGATGGTGATGATACTTAAAAGTCAGAAGGGATGAACCAGATAGAGATCCGTTCATCTCAAATAAAGATTTTTTTTAATCATTGAGAACGAGGTACCGGTTACCTGGTAACACCATCCGGTTCAGTCTTCTGACTATCGGTGGTCTTTGTGTTTATAAGGTGTTGTGCAGATGGTATAGATAGACAGATTCCCTGTGGTGAGGGGGTCGGTCCTCCTACATTTTCATCTTTTTTTTCCTTGTTATACACGGTTTACGAGATAGCAGATCTCAAAAAGAACCTGAAAATCGGTTTTTATGAGAGCATCTACTCCTGTGACCAAAGAGATTGTAAGGAATCAGGTTCCGTTCCTACAATTGTTCGATAATCCCTTGGGATCTCCCACATGGCCTGCCGGAACTGTCCTGACCACATGGTCTTATTGGTTACAAATCCAGGTTCTGTAATGAGGGGTTTAATCTCAACCAGCTGTTTGAATATCTTCACCTCCTGTAATCTGAACCGAAACTAGAATGCTTCATTCCCCATTTGTGGAGAAACAGTGAATAATGGGATTTTATCTTCAAAGAGTTCAGTTACGGTATACTCTCCCATGATTGCAGAAGGGAGGGTCTCTTTTGTATTGACTTCTGACCGGACATACAAAGAATCGTATCCCCCACCTTTACCCGGCTTTGGAGAGATATGCTTCGCTTGGGAACGCCCCTGATATTATGCTTCTTTACAATTTCCCAGTTCTCCGCGGTTCCCTGAGGGTATCTTGTATGCCATACTATCTGATTGGATTTCACATCTGTTGAAAACATATATCGATCCTGACGAGTAATACTCTCTTCTTATAATAAGGCATGCCCGAAAAAGAATCAACAAACAACCCCGGCAATCAACATGATTGAAGCAAACCTGTAATATCGAAAGAAATTTGATATAAACAAGAATGGATGCAGTATGGCAGGTACAATGAAAGTCCTCTATGTTGATGACGAGCCAGGTCTCCTTGAATTAGCCATGCTCTTCCTGGAAAAAATGGGAGAATTCCAGGTCGAAACAGCGACCTCAGCACAGGAAGCACTTACTAACCCTGTAATCCAGACATATGATGCCATCATTTCTGATTATCAAATGCCGGATATGGACGGGATAGCGTTTCTCAAAGCGGTCCGTGAACGTTTCGGGGACATCCCCTTCATTCTTTTTACTGGAAAGGGCCGCGAAGAGGTTGTGATAGAAGCTATCAATAATGGGGTCGATTTCTATATCCAGAAGGGTGGTGACCCGAAGGCCCAGTTTGTCGAGCTTGCACATAAAATTCGGCAGGCGGTGAAGAGGAGACAGGCGGAGGAAAAAATGAAGCTCCTTAGTATCTCTGTCGACCAGGCTTACGACGAGGTCTTCTGGCTTGATTTTGAGGGTAACATTCTGTACGTGAACGAAGCAGCATGCCGGACAACCGGCTATTTTCGGGAAGAACTCCAGAGTATGAAGATCTTTATGCTGGATCCGGATTTTCCTCCCGAAGTCTGGGCACGATCAGTAGCCGATTTGCGTCAACAAAAAAACCTGTTCATCACAACCCGGCACCGATGTAAAAATGGCACGATTATCGATGTCGAGATCATGACAAGTTATGTTCAGAAGGGGGATATCGAATACAGTTTTGCATTTGTTCGTGACATTTCTGACCGTAAACGGGCAGAAGAAACCATTGCCAAAAGCACGGAGTACCTAAACCAGATCTTTTCATCGTTACAAGCCGGAATTGTGATAATTGATGTAAAGAATCAGGAAATTGTCGATATCAATCCTGCTGGTGCTGATATGATTGGTTTGCCAAAGGAACAGATTATAGGCAACATATGTCACAAATTTATCTGCCCTGCCGAACCTTGCCAATGCCCGGTTAGGGATCTTCCTCAATCTGTCGATAATACAGAACGTATTCTCCTGACACATGATGGCAACAAAATTCCGATAATAACATCTGTAACCCTGATAAACCTTGATGGACAGGAGTGTTTTCTTGAGACATTCATAGACAACAGCGAACACAGACGGGCAGAGGATGCAATGCGGGAAAGCGAGGAAAAGTACCACGAACTAGCCGATTTACTTCCGCAGATTGTTTTTGAAACGGATCCGGAACTCTGGATTACCTATGCAAATCGCCATATGCTCACGCTTTTTGGATTAACCAACAAGGATATCGACGAAAAAATAAATATGCTTTCCTTCATTGACCCAACCCAGCACGCAGAAGTGTGGGATAGTGTTCAAAAAAATATGAATGGAACAGCCTTTGAACCAAAAGAATATACAGCACTGCGTAAGGATGGAAGTACATTTCCAATAATCATCTATTCATCCCCTATTTATCGAAACGAGATTTGTGCTGGGTTTCGGGGGGTGGCTGTTGATATTTCTCCATGGAAAAAGATAGAAAATGAACTACGGGAGAGCGAGGAGAAGTTCCGGTCCATCTTCGAGAACAGCCCGTATCCCATTGCTATCAACAGTCTTCCTGAAAATTCATTCCTGGAGGTCAACAAAGCATTCCTGAGCACCAGTGGATATATCGAGGCTGAAGTCCTTGGAAAAGATCCGATGGAGATGGGACTTCTTACCCTGACAGAAGCACTCAAACTGATCTCACACCGCCTTGTTTCAGGAAAACTTGAGAACGTTCCACTTGTCCTGACCGCAAAGGAAGGAAGAAGGGTACATGTTCTCTTCTCAACCATGCCGGTAACCATCAATGATAAGCCTGCCATTGTGACAGTAACCGCGGAAGTAACGAAATTAAAACGCGTTGAAGAGGAACTGTTCAAGAAAAATGAAGACCTTAATGCAGCCTACGAAGAACTCACGGCTACTAATGAGGAGCTTAAACTTAATTATGATCTACTGACCCACAAAGAGCAGACACTCCGTGAGAGCAGTGAGATATTCCAGGCAGTTGTAGAGCAGTCAAACGAGGGCATCATCATCGTTGATTTTTCCGGGGGACTCTTGTATGCCAACTGCAGGGCAGCTGAGATTGTTGATAGTTCGGAGGATCTTGATACAACCGGCAGGATCAATCTGCTGGATTTTGTCTGCCCTGATTCACGGCAGAAGGTAGTTGACATGCTTGTTGAGGTTTCGCGGGGACAGGAGAGGTCCCTGGTGAATTATAAAATCACTACCCTGTTGAAAAAGGAAAAATGGATTGAATGTATTGGAAGAGGTATTTCCTTTAAAAATTCGCCTGCCATACTCCTCTCGCTTCGGGATGCTACAAACCGCATGCGGGCTGAAAGGGAATTGCGTAATTCAGAACAGAAATTTGTCACAGTTTTTAAACGCAATCCTGTCTTACTTACTCTTGTATCGGCAATCGACGGCATTTTTGCCGATGTCAATGATGCATTCGTACAGGGTACAGGGTATGCCCGGATGGAAGTGATCGGCAAAACAGCAACAGAGATAGGGATTTTTGCTGACGATACAGAATATGCCAGACTGGTATCAGTTCTCCAGGAAAAGCATCTCGTTAAAGGAATGGAATTACGATGCCGCATAAAGAGCGGCAAAATCCTTATCTGCCGGTTTACTTCAAGTTTGGTTTTCATTGATGGCAGACCCCAGATACTCTCAACAATTGAGGACATCACGGAACGTAAACAGGCAGATGACGCGATACGGGAAAGCGAAGAACTCTACCGCCTGATCCTGAAGAATACAAGTGAGGGCATACTTGTCAATGAACAGACACCGAAAGGACCAGGAAAATTCATTGATGTAAATAAATCAGCCTGCCATATCCTTGGCTTAACCCGTGAAGAGTTGCAGGATCTCAGTCTTGTTGATCTCGATACCCCAGATATGAAAAAAAGAGCTCCCGAGATAATACATGAGATACTAAGTAATAACCATTTCATTTTCCAGACCAACTACCTGACAAAAGACAACCGGGAAAAGATTATTGACATTAGTGTCAGTCTTTTCGATCACAATGGAAGCCCTACCATGCTGTCTGTTATCCGTGATATAACCGAGCAGAAGACTACGGAGTCAGCACTCCATGCACTGGTCTCCAGCATGGTGGGAATAACAGGCAGGGAATCACTGGACCGGATAACGGAGAGTATCGGTGTATGGCTGAGGGCCGACTGTATCATGATTGGTGAGATTACACCTGACCATGAGCACGTCCGGGTGCTTTCCATGATCCTTGATAATAAAAAAATCCTGGATTATTCCTACACCTTGAAAGGGACACCCTGCGAGAATACAGTCGAGAAAGGGTTCTGCATCTATCCTGATGATGTTGCCAGGCTTTTTCCAGACAGCAGGTATCTTTGTGAGTTTCATATCAGGGGGTATGCCGGGACATCACTGCGAAATTCCGAGGGGCAGGTTGTGGGAATCCTCTGCATAATGACACGAAATCCACTAAATCTCCCCATTTCTCTACAGGAGATCATCGACATCATCGCCGCAAAAGCAGCAGCTGAAATAGGACACCTGCATGCTCTTATGGCCCTCTCTGAAAGCGAGGAGAAGTTCCGGGCTCTTGTGGAACATTCCCTTGACGGCACTCTCATCCTTGATCCAATGGGAACAATTCTCTTTGCGAATAATGCTGCAGGAGAGATGATAGATGTAGAGGATCTCGAAGAAATAATCGGGGCAAGAAACGTCATGGAATTTATTGCCCCGGCTTCACGAAATGATGTCCTTCAGGATTTTGGCAGGGTAGCAACGGGGGTTGACGGATACATTGCTCGGTACAAGATCCTCACGATGAAACAGGAGGAACTATGGGTTGAAAGTATCGGAAAAATGATTATCTTTAATAAGGTTCCCTCAATACTTATCTCACTCCGAAACATTACAGACAGGCAGCGGGCAGAAGAAGCATTACAGCAGGCAAATAAAAAGCTCAATCTTCTTTCCGGTGTCACCCGGCATGACATCAATAACCAGCTCTCGATCCTGAATGTGTGTGTCGAGCTTTTACACAAAAAACATCCAGTTCCCTCGACAGAAACCTATTTTTCCCATATCACAGAGGTAACAAACCAGATAACGAATATGATCCGGTTCACCCAGGAATATGAGCAGATTGGTGTTTATACTCCTGTCTGGCAGGATCTTCAGACTCTCGTGAATAATGCAGGAAACAGCACCATGCTTGCACAGGTAAGTTTCAAAAACAATATTCCCACGAATACAAAAATTTTTGCTGATCCGCTTATCGTTAAGGTCTTTTTTAATCTCATCGACAATGCCCTGCGCCATGGGGGCAAAATATCAACCATTCAATTCTCATATACAATTCGCAATAAAGACTTCATTATCGTATGTGAAGACGATGGTGAAGGTGTGGCCGCAGAGGAGAAAGAGAAGATTTTTAAAAGGGATTTTGGGAAGAACACCGGTTTCGGGCTGTACATTTCGAGGGAGATCCTTGATATCACCGGTATTACTATTGAAGAGAGAGGTGAACCTGGAAAAGGGGCACGGTTTGAGATTACTGTACCGGAGGGACAGCACAGGGTTACCGTGGAGGAACCCATAGTAACGGATAATGAGGATCCGATCACCTGGTGAGGGATTTTAGTCCTCCTTTATTTCCAGATCTTTTTTTGTATTGTTGTGACCTGTTTACCTGTCATTATCCATTCTTTCTCAATCCCGGAAAAAGAGTATTGGTTACGTGTTAGTACCATCCGGTTCAGTCTTCTGCCTTTTGGTGGTCTTTGTGTTTATAAGGTGCCGTGCAGATGTTATGGATAGACAGATTCCCTGTGGTGAGGGATTTTAGTCCTCCTCTATTTCCAGATCTTTTTTTGTATTGTTGTGACCTGTTTACCTGTCATTATCCATTCTTTCTCAATCCCGGAAAAAGAGTATTGGTTACGTGTTAGTACCATCCGGTTCAGTCTTCTGCCTTTTGGTGGTCTTTGTGTTTATAAGGTACCGTGCAGATGTTATAGATAGACAGATTCCCTGTGGTGAGGGATTTTAGTCCTCCTTTATTTCCAGATCTTTTTTTGTATTGTTGTGA
>CAYRYR010000028.1:0-7160 GCA_964428385.1 uncultured Methanoregulaceae archaeon | reverse complement strand
TTAGTACCATCCGGTTCAGTCTTCTGCCTTTTGGTGGTCTTTGTGTTTATAAGGTGCCGTGCAGATGTTATGGATAGACAGATTCCCTGTGGTGAGGGATTCGGTCTTCCTCCATTTCCATCATTTATTTCTGCTATTGTTGTGACCTTTTTACCTGTCATTATCCATTCTTTCTGTCAATCCGGGAAAAAAGAGTATTGGTTACCTGGTACCACCATCTGGTTCAGTCTTCTGACTATCGGTGGTCTTTGTGTTTATAAGGTGCCGTGCAGATGGTATATATAGACAGATTCCCTGTGGTGAGGGAATCGGTGTCCTCCTCCATTTCCATCATCTTTTTGAGTGGTTCTGCCCTTTTCCTGTTATAAATAACAATAAAATATCCCTGAGGTTATCCCGGTATCAGGGCTACAAACGAAAAAAAAATCCGGTAATTATTGTTGCATTATCAGAAATCAAAACCTGCCTTACTCTTAGTCGCCTGAAATTCCGGGTTTCCGGTGAGATATTTGACAATGATCTCCCCAAATTGTTCTGCGACTTCCGGTCCCCGAGCCGTAACAATCTTATCTTTATATACGAGGTCTTTGTCAACTATAATGGCATCATCAATCATCATCTGTCTGACAGCCGGACCTCTGATGACAGTTGCTTCCCGTTTGACAAGAATTTTTGCTTTTGCGAGTGCAAGAGGTGCAAGACCGATGGCGGCGACAACCTTTTCCTTGTTATGGAATATTCGTATCAGTTCGTGAAGATGCCTGCTGTTTAAGAGATGTGCTTCTGTGCCTCGTCCGCCAATAATAACAAGGCCATCATATTCTTCGGTTCCTTTCAGGAGAATCTCCTCAAATGTTCTGTTTACCTTTGCCTGTTTCCCAAACATTCCAAGAACCAGTCCGGCATGAGTGGAAGCCAAATCCCAGTAAATACCCTTCTGCTCAAATATCTTCACAGTTTCGATCAGTTCGTCATCCCGAAATTTTTCTGGCGGAATGGCAATGAGCAGCTTCATTATTCCTATAGGTTCGAACAGCTTGGTAATAATCTTATGGTTATCGCATTGACAAGTGAAAGACTCAAGTGCAAATACATCAATTAGATATCCTCATGGCAAACCTGAACGTTGTGGTTATCGGTCCGCCTGCGTTCGCAAAAGATATTGGAAAGATAGGTACCACAACAGATATTACCTTTTATAATCTGAAGAAAGGAGAAACTACCCTTACTCTTATTGAACCTTCGCGATACCCTGAGAAACTCTCATCACTCTTCTTCTCTGTTTCTCTTGCAGCGATGGCAGTTGTTATCGTTGAAGAGATAACAGCAGCACTCGGTGAGAGTATCATTATGCTCGACTGTGCGGGTATAAAAAAAGGATACCTGATACTGAGGAACTATATCAGCTATGATAATATAGCCCCATTGGTGAAAGGAACTGTTCTCAGTGAGTATGAAATCCTTCCTGATGACTGTAATGAACTTCGGGAACGTCTCATAAGAGATGCAGAAGAACTGCAATGTCCATCAGAATCCTCGGGAATTGTTCCTATCGATCAACATTTTAATGTGAAAGGAATTGGGACTGTCATATTAGGTTCGGTAGTTGCAGGATCAATCCATAAGCATGATCAGATGCAGGTATTTCCGACAACTAAGACCGCAATCATACGTTCTATCCAGAAACATGATGATGACTGTTCTGATGCAACCATAGGTGACCGGGTCGGACTTGCTCTCAAGGGTATCGATTCAGATGTACTTGATCGTGGCTATGTGCTTGCTCCTGAACATGCGGTTAATGTTACCACAACGATTTCAGGTGAACTCACATTGATTCCCTTCTGGAAAGAGCCGATTCGTGAAGATATGATCCTGTATATCGGTCATTGGATGCAATTTCTCCCCTGTCGTGTAACCAGCTGTAAAACGGTCACTCCTCCTCTTGTGCATAACATCGATCTTATGTCTGAACGTGAGTTCATCTACCGACCCGGTGATACTGCAATCCTTCATTATCTTGAGAGTGACAAACTGAGAATTGTCGGGACACTTCTGTTATCCTGAACCTATGAAGAAGAGATCATCACAACCCCTGTTCCTCCCAACAACTCTAAAAGAAAAGGAAGCTCTAGAGATCGATACATTTGATATCATTCTTCTATCAGGAGATGCCTACGTTGACCACCCATCATTTGCAACAGCCATTCTCGGCCGTTCTCTCTGGGATGCCGGGTATACGGTAGGGGTAATTGCTCAGCCAAAATGGGTTGATTCTCAAGATTTCTCACAGTTAGGGGCACCAAAACTCTTTTTTTCACTATCTGCCGGAAACCTTGACTCTATGGTTTCACATTATACTGCTGCAAAGAAGAAACGGTCACGTGATCTCTATACACCGGGTGGTGAGCAAGGATACCGGCCAGACCGGGCCACTCTGGTGTATGCTGATATTGTTCACCGGTTGTATCCAAAAACGCCTATCGTCATTGGAGGAATTGAAGCAAGTCTCCGTCGTTTTGCACATTATGACTTCTGGTCAGATCGAGTCAGAGGTTCCATTCTTGCGGACGCACCCGCAGATATCCTCGTGTATGGGATGGGTGAACAGCAGCTCTCTGCGATAGCCAGTGAGATACAGAATGGAATCCCGGTACAGGAGATTACTGATGTTCCCGGAACGGTAATAAAAGAACGAATTAGTGATTACCGGAACCAGTCTCCTGAAAATGACGTTATTCTGCCCTCTTTAGATGAAGTGAGAACTGATAAACGAGCATTTGCAGATGCTTATCTACTCAGTCAGAATGAGCAGGATCCGATACGAGGGAGGAGAGTAGTTCAGGCTCATCCAAAGACGGTTATTATACAAAACCCCCCGGCACTTCCCTTAAGACCGGATCAACTTGATACACTGTATGAACTTCCCTATACCCGTTGTGAACATCCGTCGTATCATGCTCCTGTTCCTGCTCTTGAACCTGTACGTTTCTCAATCACTGCGCATCGCGGATGCTTTGGTTCCTGCTCATTCTGTGCACTGACTCACCATCAGGGCCGGATAGTACAGAGCAGGAGCACAGCATCTGTACTGCGTGAGGTCCACACACTGACAAAGATGCCGGAATTTCGTGGGACAATCACAGACATTGGAGGTCCGACCGCAACGATGTACATGAGTACCTGTTCCCGATGGAAGACTCTGGGAACCTGTCAGGATAGTATATGTACAACCTGTCCCTCTCTTACATCCGGGATAGATGAGTACCTTTCACTCCTTTCTGCGGTAGCACAGGTACCCGGGGTTAAGCATGTCTTTATCGGATCAGGCATACGCCATGATCTCATTCCTGATGATCCCCGGATTCTGATAGATATCTGCCGTTATGTATCAGGTCATCTCAAGATTGCCCCGGAACATGTTACACCACGTGTCCTTGCAATCATGCATAAATCAGGCGAAGGATCACTGGATCTGTTTCGAAGAAATTTTCTAGAAGTTCAGAAAGGAAAAGCACCCCGCCAGTATCTGGTTCCCTATTTTATGTCTGGTCATCCTGGCTGTACTCTGGCTGATATGCTGGAACTGGCATTGTACATGAGAGATACCGGATTATATTCTGAGCAGGTTCAGGATTTCACTCCGACTCCCATGACCTCATCAACCTGCATGTACTATACCGGATATGATCCATTCACCAAAAATTTGGTTCATATACCAAAAGGACGTGAAAAAGTGCTACAACGGGCGTTACTCCAGTTTCGGGATCCAGATAAGTCTCATCTTGTCAGAGAGGCACTTATCTCATTAGGGCGTAAGGATTTAATCGGAGATGGATGGCAGTGTCTAGTTCCAAAAAACAGGTCTTACGTATCTGACGCAAAGAGAAAAAAGGGATCTGATTCTGATAAAAGGTAGGGATGCACCTTATTTTTCTCCCTTCTTCATCCCACATTGAGGAGAGGAATTTGTGCAGGTACTCTCTGTGGGAGGGAGTATATCCACCATCTCATCTCCACATGCCATGCATGCATCAATCTTTTCATCATAGGTCCGGTAGGCATCTGCGAGTACGGATGATTGTGCAGTCAGTCCGGCGATGAGTATTGCCTCCATTACTTCTTCTTTTGTAGCTCCCATTCTGAGAGCCGCCTGCATATGATATTCTGTACAGTGATTACAATTCAGCGCTGCACCGACTGCAAGACAGATTAGTTCTACATATTTTGCCTCTAATGTACTTGTCTTCACTACAGAGTTTTTGTACAGCAGGTGTGAGATAAGTACATCAGGACGTTGTCGCATCCGCTCAAATATCAGAGGCACTCTGCCATAGTCCTCCTTTATTGCTTCCATCCACTCATCAGCAGTATCTTCGATCCCGTTTTTAGCGATACGATCCAGTATTGTCTCAAACCCGTTTTTGATCCTCACATAACACCCCGTTGAATGATATAATCTCTCGTTTTTTTGGGATTTTGTTCCAATACGTTTGGCCTTACTCTATCTTAATGTATGGATATCTCTCGATACGCCTGACTCAAAAACCTCCCTGTTAGCCATGTATATCCTCACGTATGGATTAGAATTATGGTACAGATAGGATTTTATGATGCCTCCTGGATCTTAAATGTCGTGTTAATACAGCATATAAGCAATTACTGGCTGTTTCTGGCAATGGAAATGTGCAAGGACAGATGCAGAATGTTTGCATAACCACAACCTCCCTGTAAATCAAATTTTATCAATTCCTGTTTTAGCTGTATTACGGGAAATAAATATTTTCTGTGCTTTTCCCAACAGGGAAGATAAGCATATACTATAAGAGAGATACGTATTTCGCATGAATCATTTTCTGATAGTCAGTATCGGAGTTGCAATTCTTCTTACTGGATTAACTGCTGGTTGTACCGAAATCTCATCTCCCCCTCAGTATGAGCCAACGGTAGTCCCTCTTCCACCTCCTACAGAACCTATGTATGAACCAACACCAGAGTTGCCAATAACTCCTGTATTAACGATAGAAACCACTCCGATACCGGTATCAGATCCCTATACCGGGCCGGTTACCTTCCCACAAAAAGATCTGATAATATCTGTCAATGTGGTAAAAGATCCGATATACAAGGTTATCACGGCAACATTTACCGGTGGTCTTGGTCAGAAACTGGTAAAGACAATTGAAGTTCGTGTCACCACACCTGATGGAGAAGTCTCTAAAAACAGCCTGGATAACAGGGGAGGAGACGAAATTATGGTTCAGGGAACCGGAGGAAATGACCGTGTTCAGGTTGTTGTCTGGTATATGAATGGAGAAGTATACAAGATCTATGATGAGACCCTTTCAGGTTCCCGAATTGGTGAGATAACTCCGGTTGTACCGGTAACTCCTCTCCAAAGAGAACCATCAGATCAAACATGGTCATTTAATACTTCTTTTGAGGATCCAGTTATCCTTCCTCCTGATAATCTGTCAGTTATTATTGATGTAGCGAAAGATCCGATATACAATGTCATCACTGCTACATTTCTTGGAGGGCATGGACAGGGAATTGTCAGTAACACCTATATTCACGCCAGTCTCTCTGATGGTCAGGAAGTAACAGAGAAACTTGGTAATCGCATTGGAGCGATAACAGAAATTCAGGGGACAAAAGGGTTGGATCGTGTAGAGGTCATTGTTCTGTTCAAGAGTGGCGAATCCTATAAGATCTATGACGAGACCTTGTCAGGGCGTAGGTGAGAAATACACAATACGCTTCTGTAGTACTTTCCTGACACTTGATATCTGTACTACATCCTTTTTAGCAGGTTATCCCCGGTAATGTATCTATAAGGGAACCCCCGGGATATAACCCGTTTTTAACATGACATATCGGAATAGTGAATATTAGTACGGTCAGAGTTTTATGATATTATCCGTCCATTATCTGGAAAAACAGAATACAAAAAGGATTCTTTTCACGAATCACTCCCTTGAAAATCCTATTTGTAAAAAATTCAGAATTTTCTCTGATACCATAATCCAATGAGACCAAGGGCAGAGACTACCATCACCGGAAGAGGCCCTGATACAGGGGTTGTTGGTATTGGTGTAGATGTGGGCGTGACAGGGGTTGTTGGTATTGGTGTTGGAATTGGAATAAGAATGGCTTCCACAGGATTAGTACTATTATACAACACAGAGACTGAACCGCTCCAGTCATTATACCCTGCCATACTGGCGACAATTGCATAATCACGAATATCCATCCCTGGCAGTGTCAGAGGAGTTGTTCCCTGGTATTTGCCGTCAATCTGAACTGATGCCCCTGATGGAACAGAGGTTACCAGCAGGGTTCCTCGTGGTATTGGAATTAATTCGACTCGGATCTGATTGATAATATTTGCAGTAACATACAGGTACTCTTCGTGTGGCTGATAATCAGTCATCTCAAATCGCATAACATGCTGACCTGGTTCTATCTCAGATAACCTCATAACTCCTGAGTAGTCAATAACTCCCAGAAATACCTCATCAAGAAAAACTGAAGTTCCTGGTGGTGAACATCCGATTGATATTGTGCCATTTCCGGTAATTGGTTTTAATTTCAGGTTTCCCCGCATACTGATGGTCTCTCCTGAAAGAGGAACCTGTAGAATAGTCCCGTTATAGGTTGTGTATCCTTCAGCAGTGATAGAGAATGTGTTATAACTTGGCGTAGAAGTTATGGGAACCTCTATCGTGAGTTTATTATCAACAATAACCCCCATAAGTTCATTATCAAAATAGACCTCTGCTCCGTCTATATTCGATCGAATCAGGTAATATCCTGTCTCGGTTGTGTTATCCTCGGTCTGTGCAGAGACAATCATAATCGCAAGGAACGATACCAGAATAATAATTGAAATAAGAACTTTTATTTTCATTATACACATTTCCCCTCATTGAATACATCTATCTTACAGGTTATCACAATACTGGATACGAATAATGTAGATACCTGTTACTATCTCGTACACCTTACTTTTTTTGGTAGTGCACAAGGAGATCATCTTTGGTATGGGATGTGGGTATCGATTTATTCCCCAGTGCCATAACGTATACCGCGATAGTAACAAACATCGTAACAACTCTTCTCTCTATTTCTATCAGAATACCTGATAGTAATGGGACTTC
>CAYRYR010000027.1:0-28106 GCA_964428385.1 uncultured Methanoregulaceae archaeon | reverse complement strand
TTTAATCATAATATGGTGTATCTTATCTTTTGAACCAACTCCATGCAACAGGCCCATTAATAAAAAGTATTAATGGTCTATTGATATCGGGTGCGGAGAATTCTTTTTATGATGGAATATGCGTATCTGATACAGGAATTGCCGGGTGTACCAATAAGATTATCGTCTCACTCATGAATGGATTGACAGAACAATCAATATGGAGTAACTATGCAATACAGAACGGTACCAAAAACAAATGACTCACTATCAGCTCTTGGATTCGGCTGTATGCGATTCCCTGAAAAGATGGGATTTATTGATGAAGAACGTTCCATACACTTACTCAGAAAAGCCATCGATAATGGGGTAAATTACCTGGATACAGCCTGGTTATACCACAAAGGAGAGAGTGAAGCTTTTTTAGGCAGGGCATTAGAAGATGGGTATCGAAAGAAGGTGAAACTTGCAACAAAACTACCACAGTGGGTGGTGAAAAACAGAGAAGATATGGACCGGTTTTTGAATATGCAACTAAATAGATTGAAAACCGATACAATTGATTATTATCTTCTACACAGCCTCAACCGTGAAAGTTGGCATAGGTTACTGGATTATGGCGTGACTGATTTTCTTGATACAGCAAAGAAAGATGGAAGAATTATAAATGCAGGATTCTCATTTCATGAGGATACTGCATCATTTAAAGAGATTGTTGATGGATATAACTGGGAATTCTGCCAGATCCAGTATAATATCCTTGATGAGTACCATCAGGCAGGAAGAGAAGGTCTCATGTATGCAGCAGAAAAAAACCTTGCTGTCATTATCATGGAGCCGCTTCTCGGGGGAAAGCTCGCGTCAGACCCGCCACAGGAAGTGCAGGCAGTCTGGAACGAAGCCGAAATAAAGCGGACACCGGCAGAATGGGCACTCTTGTGGCTTTGGAACCATCCGGAGATAACAGTCGTATTATCAGGGATGAATGATGAAACACATCTACAGGAGAACCTGAAAATAGCTTCCAATGCATTTCCTGGTTCATTGTCCAAAGCCGAGGTAGAACTAATCAGAAGGGCGGCAGATACCTATCAGTCCCTTATGAAAATTCCCTGCACTGGCTGTGGATACTGTATGCCATGCCCATTTGGTGTTGATATCCCTACCTGTTTTGAGATCTATAACACAAGACACATTTTCAAAGATGTGAAACACTCCTGGTTTACCTATGCCGGGCGGGTTGGGGGAGCATTAGGCACTACATCCCGGGCTTCTCTGTGCAGAACCTGTAATACCTGTATACAAGCCTGCCCACAACACATTCCCATTCCAGCGAGATTACAGGATGTTGCCCAGGAATTTGAAGGGATTACCTTTCGATTGTTTGTGGCAACTGCACAGATATGCATGCCCATCATCCGCATAATTGAGTTGGTTCGAAATCGTAAGCATAGGTAAAACCCTACAGACCTGCCATTCGTTCTTCTCGTAATGCGTAGGTTATACCTGGTGCATCTCATGATAAATATAAGAATGGTTTGCCTTAATATTCTACCAATTCCAAGTGCTGACAAACCTGACCTGAACAACCTGGGATAAGCCAGGATTAATCTGCATTCAATCTCAAAAAAAATGAACATAAAAAAGAATTGAAAACGAAAACGGCAATATCGTTACCATGTATGAGGACTGTTGATTCTATCAGGAATACCAGTCAGTAGCACATAAATGTATAAAATCCGGTGCACGCACGAACTATACCCTAGATTCAAGAGGTTTGAAACTCTTGCATCTCATACACTGACGCTTGCATACTCATAAAAACCCTTCTTTCACAATCACCGATGATAGAACTGACAGAGTTACCCTGTTAATATTATCTCTGTCTGTAACCAGGATACAACCTATTACATCAGTGATAACCTGGATTTTTCCATAGTATCAATGAGTGAAAAAACTGATATGCTTCAAGAACCTGCATACCAGCATACATGAATGATACCGGTTATACACTGATACATCAGAATATTTAAACAATAAAAAAACCACATACTCTCAAAGACATCAAAAATACCGATATTGTTTCTGGAAGCATCGCAGATTACTTTTCCAGGGTAACTACCAGGCAGACCCTGATATGCAAACATAAAGATTATCCCATAATCATCTCATTACTACATAACACCCGGTTGTGGTGTATTTACTAAAAAAGGAGGAAGAATTTGTCTGAATTGAGTGCCAAAGAATTGACACCTGATACACAGGATGAAGAAATCGTAGTTCTCATCGTTGATGACAATGAAAATAATCTTCAGATAACCGCACAAGTAATTCATAACGCAGGATACCAGGTTCTCCTTGCTTCTAACGGAGTGCATGCACTCGAGCTTGCCACTGAAGAATACCCTGATATAATACTTCTTGACATCATGATGCCAGGGATGGATGGACTTGAGGTCTGCAGGAGATTGCAATCAGATGAAAATCTTTGTAATATCCCGGTTATCTTTCTCTCTGCCATGGATGAGGATGAAAGCATTGAAACTGGCCTTGAAATTGGCGGGTCTGATTATGTCACAAAGCCGTTTTCTGAGAAAGTTCTCCTTGCCCGTCTTAAATCTCATATAGACAAAAGCCGGTATCAGAGACGACTCGTTACACTCAATCAGACACTGGATGAACAAATCCAGAAAAACATACTGATGTTGGCTGCAATTAATGACCAGATCAGAAATCCCTTAACTATTGCGGTAGCCATGATCGAGATGAGTGAAATTGAGAATGGGTCGTCCATTATTGAAGCATTAAAGCGAATCGACGCAGTTATTGATCAGATTGACAAGGGTTTTATCGAGTCTGACAAGATCAGGGAATATCTGCGCAAACATCATCATCATGACTACCCTTAAAGAAAATATAAACGGTACTATCCCTCCGGGTTCTTGCCAAATCAGATACAGCCTGCGTAAGAAAGTACTATTAAAACTGGGTATTGTCGCACTTGTTGCCCTGTTCCTGCTATACTTCATCCCTTCGTACTATATCAGTGAAGAACTAATTAAAAATGAAAATTCAATTACCTTTGCCTCAATCAGCCAGGGAATGAATATCATTGATCATGAAACCAGATCGCTCGAAGAAATAGTGGAGGGTTTGGCATTTTCAAGCGATACCTATATGTTCATTTCATCAGGGGGGGCATTACAGCAGGATGATTATATAAAAAAAACCCTCAGTGATGATGCCTTAAATATTATCCATCTTGATATGCTCTGTTTTCTTACGAAAAACGGAGAGATATTCTTTTATGAAGATGCAGAAAAATCTCAATTACTGCATAACCAGTCATTAAACCAACTTCAAAGTCTTATTCAGATAAATCCACGGCAATTCATCAGTGAAGAAACTCCAAAAACCAGATCCGGATTTTTAGATCTTGGTGATGATATCATGATGGTTGCCTCAACACCAATTTATCGTGAATTAAACACTGAACCGGCTGGATATCTGATAGGAGGCAGATTTTTAACTGAAAAATACGAAAAATACTTCTCTTCAGTCATGGAAGCTGATGTACAAATAATTCCCTACCATGAAGCAGCACCATATCTAAAGAAAGGAGAACCTCTTCCTGCTCCTCCTTCCGTCAGTATTATCGGAAAGGTATATCTTGACGATAAAACCATAACTGCATATCGGCAACTCACTCCCATATTGGATGATAAAGGAGTTATCCTGATTATAACAGCCCTACGGCCAAATGTCCAGGAGATACTTGAAGTTAAAGATAATATCGTCATTACCATTGGTATTATCTTCATTGTGTTCATTGTTATCGTCCTATTAACACTCAACAGGGATTTTTTCAAACGAATGAAACAGTTATCACATAACCTTGCTGAGATTCAGAATCCTCAGGAGATTGATCCTGATACTCTCATCATTCCCGGGAGAGATGAAATCTCTGAATTCTCCCATGTGCTATCAGATCTTGTCAGCCGGCTTATCATCGCACATCAGAATCTTCTTACTGCAAAAAAAGAGGCTGAGGCTGCCAACAGAGCGAAGAGTATATTCCTCGCAAATATGAGTCATGAAATTCGTACTCCTTTAAATGCCATTATCGGCTTTAGCGCCCTTATGGCATCAATGGTTACACAACCACAACAAAAAAGGTATGTCGACTCTATCAATGCTTCAAGTAAGGGTCTGCTTTCCCTCATTAATGATATTTTGGATCTCTCAAAGATAGATGCAGAAAAACTCGAGATTTCACGATTACCAACAGATATCCATATTCTTGCAGATGAATTACAGATGATGTTTCAACAGCAGATGCAGCAGAAAGGACTTTTATTCACCCTTTCAGTGCCGGAATCAGCCCCACAACTCATGCTTGATGAAGCAAGAATAAAACAGATACTCTTAAATCTTATTGGAAATGCACTTAAATTTACCAATCAGGGACATATATCCCTGGTTATCACCGTACAGGATGCAGGCAGTACTATGTGTAATCTGATGATATCTGTCCACGATTCCGGTATTGGCATACCACTTCATGATCAGGAACGAATTTTTCAGGCTTTTGAACAACAGGACCCTGAAGTAATGCAACAATATGGCGGAACCGGCCTTGGACTCACTATCAGTAAAAGACTTGCTGAAAGGATGGGTGGAACGATAACAGTAGAGAGTAAACCTGGAGAGGGAAGTATCTTTACCCTCCTTCTGTATCATGTCGAAATCGCAGATATAGGACTGTTTAATTCCACCCGGTTAGATGATATGGCCATTAATGTCAGATTTCATGACGCATCAGTACTGGTGGTTGATGATGTGGAGAATAACCGGATTGTACTTGCTGACCTCTTACAGCATATGGGACTGACCCCGGTTGTCGCATCGTGTGGAGATGAAGCACTAAGGCTACTTTCATATTCCCATCCTTCACTCATTCTGACCGATCTTCGAATGCCGGGAATGAGCGGGGATCAACTTTTAAAAGAGATTAAAAAGAGAAACGAATTATCAGGTATTCCCATTGTTGCAGTTACAGCTCTCTCTTCAGGAGGAAATACTGTGGATATGAGCAATTTTGACAGTGTTTTAAATAAACCAATAATTCCAAAAGAACTAATCCACATCCTTTTGTTATATCTGCCGGTACTACAAGAGAAAATAGATGATACCGATGCAACAGAAAAACAATCATATACAAAACATGGTCTCCTACCAGATGTGGCAGAAGATGCACAGGCCATTTTTGGGGAACGTATAAACCGGCTTAATGGTGCATTTTCACAAAAAAAGGCCGCAATGCTAGCTGATGAGATACTGAAATTTGCACAGGAGCACAACAGTCAGGATTTAGAACGGGTTGCTGTTGACATTAGTGAAGCTGCCGGTTCTTTTGATATGAAACGGATAAAAGAGATTGCCAGGTTTTTTTCCGAGCTGATCTCAAATCCGATACAGAACTGATTATTCTCTTTTTTTTCAGCAGAAATAACCACTTTAGAGAGAATCTGCTATCCATAGCAGATTTAGTCATATTGATTTTTAAGCGGCTCATTAGGTAAAGAAAAGCTATCAGAATACCAATTGACCGGAATAAGTATTAATATGAGAAAGTGTATGCACTATATAAGAGATCGATCCGGATCATAGACATCTGCTCAGCAGATATATAAGATATGATAAGGTGACACCATCCTACGATACGTGGATTAACAGAATTGGATGATATTTCCATAGTACTTATCAGGAATGGTTTTCTCTGGCCTGATATGAAAAAAGATACCGGATTTAATTTTAAAGGCAGGAAAAGAATGAAAACAACTATAAATGAGTATTATGACTGAATATTCAATCCTTATCGGGGGAAAAGCAGGGGACGGAATAACACAGGCTGGACAGGTCATCGGATCCCTCTTTACAAGTATGGGGTATCATGTGTACATCTATGTCGATTATCAGTCACTGATCCGTGGAGGACACAATTTTTGTATCCTTCGTGCTGCTGATAAACCCATATCTGCCCATAGATCCGGAATCGATTTTCTCCTCGCTCTAGATCAGCAGACTGTGGATCTTCATGCAGAGAAATTAAACGATAAAGGCGTTATCATCTATGATAATGAAAAGGTTCGCGCAAAAGGACAGGGGGTTGCAATTCAGGCTATTGTAAAAAAAATAGAGGGTAAACCGATTATGGCAAATACTGCAGTTATCGGTGCATTATGTAAAATAGCAGGCATCCCCTGGGAAAGGGTTCTTCCGGTATTAACGAAGAAGTTTCCAAAAGGGACAGATAAAAATCTTAAGATTGCAAAGGAAGCTTATGCATCTGCCACCCCGCTGTTTGAGATCCCGGTTCTTGTGGATGCCAATTATCCCCTCTTCTCTGGCAATGAATGGATAGGGCTGGGTCTCCTTGCAGGCGGTCTTGATGCCTATATTGCCTATCCAATGACTCCATCTTCAGGAGTACTCCATTTCCTTGCGGATGTGGCAGAAGAGACAGGTATCATAGTTTATCATCCTGAGAGTGAGATCGCCGTAGTTCTGATGGCCGAGGGATGTGCATATGCAGGAAAAAAGACTGCAGTCGGGACATCAGGAGGAGGGTTCTGTCTTATGACAGAAGGAATCTCACTTGCAGGTCAGGCAGAGATACCACTGGTAATCGTTCTTGCACAGCGTGCCGGACCTTCCACCGGAATCCCCACCTATAATGCCCAGAGCGATCTTCTTTTTGCCTGTCATGCAGGACATGGAGAATTCCCCAGGTACATCGTTGCTCCCGGAACACCAGATGAAGCGTATCGCTTTTCAGCTGAAGCTCTTAATAAATCCTGGAAATATCAGATCCTTTCAATCATCCTCTCAGACAAGAACTTTTCAGAAGGATATTTCTCCTGCGAATCCCTCCCGGAGAGTCCGGTTGCTGCACCTCTCACCTCTCCCTCGTTTCCCTACGAGCGGTATGCGAACGGCTCTGACGGAATATCACCATTTTTAGCCCCCCCATATCACGGAGAGATTATAAAAGTCAACAGTTATACCCATGATTCAGCCGGAATTACCACGGAAGACCCGGAAACTGCCATCGCAAGTGTTAAAAAGCGGCTGGCCAAAACAGCCGCATTGGCAGCAGAAACAGATGTCCCTGATGCAGTTTATACAGCCGGGTTAATAGGGTGTGAAACTGTTTTAGTCTGCTGGGGCTCAACCCGTGGAGTTGTGAGTGAAGTTGCAGAATCACTGGGACTGAAAATTGTATCTCCGATTGTGCTTGCTCCGTTTCCAAAAAATACTTTTTCAGATGCGATAAAGGGAAGTAAAACGATAATACTTGTAGAAGAAAGCACCAGCGGTCAGCTTGACCGGATTCTTACATCAGAAGGGTTCATTGTTCATAAAAAGATTCTCAGGTACGACGGCAGACCGTTCTTGGTTGAAGAACTTATCAATGAAGTTTTGAGGGTACAACATGGCCAGTGATAATACTCTGATAACACAGGCACAAAACACCTGGTGTCAGGGATGTGGTAACTACTCTATCCAGCATGCATTTATCGCAGTTGTTGCAGGGCTCGAACAGGAAGGTATTCCCCGGGAGAATATTGTTATCGTAAGCGGGATAGGGTGTCATGCAAAGATAGCAGATTACCTGAAGCTGAACAGTTTTTATTCACTGCACGGAAGAACCATTCCGGTTGCGACAGGGATAAAGATGGCAAACCCAAATCTGAAAGTTATTTGTTTTGCAGGAGATGGTGATCTCTATGCAGAAGGGATAGCTCATCTCATACATGCAGCAAAACGAAATATTGACATTACGGTTATCTGCCATAACAACCGGGTTTATGGGCTGACCACCGGCCAGTACACCCCAACATCACCATATGGTTTTAGAGGAAAATCAACCCCTCTGGGAGTCCATGAGTACCCGCTCAATGTTCTTGAAGTACTTCTTAGTGCAGGTGCAACCTTTATTGCAAGAGGCTACTCCCGCCGTCTCCCCCTGTTAAAACGTCTTATAAGAGAAGCTATCCTCCATCCCGGGTTTGCACATGTGGATGTTCTTCAGATATGTGCCAGTTTCTTTAACGTAACTTCAGTCTATGAAAACCTGGTGTATGAGAGAGAAGAGAAAAACAGTCAATCATTTGATCTGGCATCATTAGCAGCGCGGGAATGGAATTACAATGATGATACAAAAATCCCGCTTGGGATCCTGTACAAAGTAAATAAACCATCCCTGCCTGATAATATACAACCACAAACAAATGAGCGGATGAATGTTATCAGATCAATTATTGAACGTGCTTAATGGTTGAAACTCAGAGAAAATTTATTCCAATCATTAATTTTTTCTCGTGGGATTCATCCGGGCATTGCCATTGCTTCTTTTACAATAACTAATGTGGATGCTTTTCACTGCAGAAATTTTGATAATCGTCTCAATGTGCCATACTTTGTTCTGACTTATGGAACGAGTTAAACCATTACATACAATTCAATCCAAAATGACACAAGATATAATAAAGACAGAGAAAAATTCAACCGGTTTTAGTTTAATCAAAATCGGTTTCTGGCAGACAGGATATGTATGATTATCAGATGATACCAATATCAATAGTTGTAAGCTAAAAAAGGGATATCTGGAGTCTTATACCTAATATGCAGGTATAATACACATGTTCATCAGATTTTTAGTACGATCAGGGTATTTCATCCCAATCCATGTAATTTTCGCAGACGTGAAGTAATATGATTATCCTGATAATCGATATCCAGTGAATCTATATCTCTGCCTTTTTTGGCAGCTGCTACCATAAGTCTCTCATTGCATCTGCTAACTGCATTTTTCTTTAACTGTTCTATTTTTTCTGCTGCGGTGCAGATCATAATAACCATCCCGCATTGTCATGTGACTGTATCTCCATTGTTTTATTACCATAAATAATTATCTGTGAAATTAATTATTCAGATAGCATTTATCCGGCTTTGTTTCTGATTGAAGGTATCATGAATCAAGTGCTGTATCATCCATGCAATATCAGATGCGGATTTCATGCATCTACATGGCGTGCAGTTCACGGATTTACCAATTAAAATGATATTCTCTAAAAAATCGTATCTTTCTCATAACCATTTCTTTATCAAAGAAGACTAAACGATATGTGATTGTAGTGAAAGCCAGACTTGACGGGCAATGGGTACTGCTTGAGAAAGAAGGGAAACTTCTATATGAGCAGAGCGGATATGGTCGGCCGATTGGAACCGGGCTTCGACTGAGTCCGGCAGAAGCGCTCTATCTAGTCCATCGTGGGAAGATTGAAGTTCCAGACCATACGTTTGATACATTATTAACACTGTTCAGTCAGGATTCCGGATTTATCAGGCAATTTTTAGTGTATTGGGATATTCGGGAGCGGGGATATGCGATTCAGACGGGTCCACAGGATTTCAGGGTATTCAGGCGGGGTCACCGGCCTGGCCGGGGTGAATCACTGTATATGGTCAGAGTCATATCAGAACGCGACCTGATTGATTTCTCAAAGATACACTCAGATCTCTGCGCAACCGCACATATGAGAAAACAGCACGTGATTGGTGTCGTTGATGATGAAAACGAGATAACCTATTATGAAATAAAAAGACAAAAACCAATCTCTATTGATGAGAAAAAAGTAATTGAACCGGCAACAGGATCTCTTGCAGGTCGTTCAGTTGTGGTTCAGGTCTCACCTGAGTCATCATATGATGATGCATTTCTTGGAAAAAGACTTGACAATGAACGTCTCATGCTCTCTAATGTAGAGGCAGTCTGGCTGATGCGGTCACAACTTCTTCTTCTCAACCGGAATAATGAACCAGTCTCTGCAGATCAGTTCCTACAGGAACTTGAGAAGGGAGATACTGAGATGTATGAAAAACTTGCGGTATATGAAGATCTTCGGAATCTGGGGTATACGCCAAAGACCGGATATAAATTTGGACATCATTTCCGGGTGTATTCAGGGAAAAAAGTCCACTCTGAGATGCTTGTTCAGGCAATACCAACGCAGATGACTCTTCCCATGAATATTATATCACGATCCGTCAGAATGGCTCATAGTGTTAAAAAACAGATGTTTTTTGCCTGCGTACAGACAGAAGGCATCGTATATATCGAATTTGCCCGGATAAAACTCTAATTGTGGTTGTGAATACATGGAAGAATCATCAATAAATCCCTGGGCATCAGAGTCCAGTCTCTCAGTCGAACGTCTTTTTTCAGAGTTTGGAATAGAACCTGTCGATTGGGTACAGGATGCACTTTACAAAACCCCTGATTTTTTCAGACGGGGTATCATATTTGGGCACCGGGATTACCATCTGATTACAGATGCCATCAGGCAGAAAAATCCATTTTATGTGATGACCGGATTTATGCCATCAGGTCACCCGCATCTTGGACATCTAATGGTCATGAAAGAAGTGGTCTGGCATGTACAGAATGGCGGAACCGGGTCTATCTGCATAGCGGATCGCGAAGCCCATGCTGTCAGGGATATCTCGTGGGATGACTGCGACAGGTTTGCAAAAGAATATCTCACCTGCCTGTTTGCACTTGGTTATACCGGAGAGACCTACTGCCAAAGAAAGAACAGGCATCTTCAGGATCTCTGTTTTGAAGCATCAACAAAGGTAAATTTCTCTGAACTTGCTGCAATCTATGGATTTGGTCCTGATACTGATCTGGGTCATGCCATCAGTGTCACAACCCAGGTCGCAGATATCCTCTACCCACAGGTTGCCGGTTCTCCTGCACCTACCGTCGTCCCGGTCGGGCTTGACCAGGATCCCCATATAAGACTCACCCGGGGGATAGCCCACAAAATGAGAATGTTTACAGTAGAAGAGCGTAAAGAACATATCAGCGTCAGATCAAAGAATGCTCCTGTTTCAGCAATGGATGCAATAGCAGTTGCATTCCCAGAGTCAAAACGATATACTGGTCACATTGATATTTTCGAGGCATCATATAAAACTGTACGAACAACGGTCCGAAGTATTGAGATTGCACAGGGTGGATATGGTTTTGTCTCTCCATCAGCCACGTTTCACCGGTTTATGCCAGGTTTGCAGGGGGGTAAAATGTCATCATCAGTTCCTGAAAGTATTATAGGATTTGGTGAGGACGAGACCACAGTAAAAAAGAAAGTAATGGCAGCACTTACCGGTGGCCGTCAGACACTTGCGGAGCAGAAAGAACAGGGCGGGCAACCAGATGAATGCCCTGTTTTCCTTCTCAATCTCTTTCATATGGTTGATGATGATACAGAACTGGCTGAGATTCACCGTCAATGTGTTAATGGAGAACTGATGTGTGGACAGTGCAAAAAAGACACCGCTGAACGGGTACAGACCTTTTTAGCTACATTTCAAGAGAAGATGGATGAAGTACAGCACCAGGTTGAGGAATGCGGATGGCTCTGACTCTGAATGAAAAACTACTTCTGGCAGCCCTCTATGAGAAGGGCAATGGAACCCCTGAGGATCTGGGAAAGATAATAAACAGGGATAAAGATGCGGTCATACAGTACGGTTACCTTCTTGAGGATCGGGGTCTTTGTCAGGTAACCCGAGAAGTGGCAGTCAGTTATGTACGAACTCTGGAAGGAGAACACTATATCAAAGATGGCCTTCCGGAACGGCAGCTGTATGAAAGTTTTGATAATTCCATACCGGTGGCAGAACTGAACAATAACCCACTTTCACGGATTGGTATCGGCTGGATGAAACGACTTGGTTGGATAGCAATTCAAAACGGGATAATAACAAAGACCGGTGATGCTCCCCGATCACATATCGAAGCTGCACTCAATAATCCATCATCAAAAGATCCAAAGACTGTACAGGAACTGATCAAGCGGGGCCTTATCACTTCGGAAGAATCTATCTCGTATACCATCGTTATCACTCCAGATGGTGAGAAAAAGGCTAAAGCCGGTCTTGACTTACGGGAAGAGGTTGGGACTCTGACCAGCGATCAGATAAGCTCAGGTGAATGGAAAAATCTGCCACTCAGGCGGTATGATATTACAAAAAGACCCCGGCCACTGTATCCCGGAAAAACACATCCATATCAACATCTTATTGATGAAATGCGCAGGATTCTTCTTGATATGGGATTTACAGAACTATATGGCAGCGTTATTCAGAGCGGATTCTGGAACTTTGATGCTCTCTTTCAGCCGCAGGATCATCCGGCACGGGAGATGCAGGACACGTTTCATCTTGCCGGAACAATGCCCCTTCCTGATGGCTGGGAAGCAATTCAGGCAATGCATGAGAACGGAGGAAATACTTCCTCAACCGGTTGGGGCGGTGTCTGGGATCCAGAAAAAGCACGGGCAACAGTGCTTCGGACACATACTACGTCACTTTCTATCCAGTACCTGGTGTCTCATAAAACACCACCGGTTAAGGCGTTTGGGATTGGCAGAGTATACCGGCGTGAAGCAATTGATCCCACCCATACCCCTGAGTTTGAACAGCTGGAAGGGATAGTAATGGATGAGGGAGTAACGTTTCGTCACCTGATGGGATATCTTAGTGAATTTTATCATCGGATGGGATTTGAGAATGTCAGGTTCAGACCGGGATATTTTCCCTATACCGAACCTTCGGTAGAACCTGAAGTGTACGTGGACGGTCTTGGGTGGGTTGAACTTGGTGGAGCAGGTATATTTCGTGAAGAAGTAACTGCTCCGTGGGGAGTGACCTGCCCTGTCCTTGCCTGGGGTCTCGGGGTTTCCCGGGTTGCGATGCTTAAAATGGGGCTTCTCGATCTGCGTGAACTCTACCAGAGCGATATTGACTGGATTAGAAAAACACCAACCCACTCTGGTCGGGAAAAAAAAGACGGCGGTGAATGCTGATGCCTATTATCTCTCTACCTTATTCCTATCTTGAACGGCTTACCGGTGCTGACCGGGATACCATCATTACGAGACTGCCGATGATGGGGAGTGATATAGAACGAATCCTTGAGGACCAGATTGATGTTGAGTTCTTTCCCTGTCGACCTGATCTCTTCTCTACGGAAGGGGTTGCCAGGGCAATGCAGGGATTTTTGGGGCTGAAAACGGGTGAGGAACAATTTGTTGTATCTCAGTCAGATGTCAGGTTTACCGTAGATCCAAATCTTGCAGATATTCGTCCTTTTATTGGATCTGCGGTTATTAAAGGGATATCGCTTGATAATGAAGCCATTCTATCTTTGATGGGTGTCCAGGAAGCGCTACACTGGGTAGTCGGAAGAGGCCGGGCCAAGGTTGCTATCGGTGTGCATGACCTTGACCAGGTCAGACCGCCATTCCGGTATTATGGAGCCTTAAAGAGCCGATCATTTGTCCCGCTGGATTTTGAAGAGGAGATGACACTTGAAGAGATCTGTTCTGTTCATCCAAAAGGCCGGATGTATGCATATATTGTTGAGGATAAACCCCTGATGCCACTTATTGAGGATGCAGACGGGAATGTTCTTTCATTTCCCCCGATTATCAACGGGGAACTGACACGGGTGACTGAAAAGACACGCAATATCATTCTTGATGTGACCGGAACCGATCTCAGGGCAGTCACGACAGCAGTACAGATTCTCTGTACAACCCTGATATCAGCTGGTGGATCCTGTGAACAAGTGAGTATAGATGGTGTTACCTGGCCTGATCTGTCACCGACTGAACGGACTGTATCTGTCTCTGAATGTAATGCTCTGTTGGGTCTTGATCTTTCTGCATCAAAAATAGCACAGATTCTTCAACGGATGCGGTTCTTTGCAGAACCTAAGGGTGATGATCTGGTATATGTCAGGGTTCCCTGTTACCGGTCAGATATTATGCATGACTGGGATATCTTTGAGGATGTCTGTATCGGATACGGATACGAAAATATATCAGTAGAACTGCCTCCTACTGCCACTATTGGTCAGGAACACCCGGTGATGAAGATTGCAACAACCGTCAGGGGGATCATGGCAGGTATGGGTTTTTGTGAAGTGATGCCATTTACACTCACGAATGAACGGGTGATGTATGATAAGATGCAGCGGCCGCGAAACAGTAAAAGTCTGCGTATGTTGCACCCAATTAGCGAAGAGCAGACTATAATCAGGACAGATTTACTTCCGGTTCTCATGGAAATGCTGCAGATGAATAAACGACGGGAACTACCACAGCAGATATTTGTTACCGGAGATGTGGTGGAAGGTGAAGTAACCTATCAAAAGGTGGCAGGAGTCTCTATTCATTCTGGTGCAGATTTTTCACATGCATATGCGGCTGCTGATGCCCTGATGCGGGAACTTGGTCTGGAATATGAAGTGCAGGAATCAGATGACGATGCTTTCATCCCGGGCAGACGGGCATCGGTTTTCGTTTCGGGAACCATGGCAGGTGTGTTTGGTGAGATTCATCCGGCTGTGCTGAATGCGTTTGATCTGGATCAGCCGGTGGCTGCGGTTGAACTGGATCTGCGGGTTCTGGAGAACTGATATCTCTGGTTTGATACGGTGTCACATCTGTATTACATGGGAATTATATCTCGATAATCGGTGTAGAGATAGGATGTAAAGGCATCCTTACACTATTATTTGAATGATTTGATATCGTGGGATGAATGTAACCACTACATATATCCGGATATAATATATGAGGGCCACAATTCCTGATACCCACATGTTTTTTGATTTATCAGCAATTACCGGTAGATTTTCATCATTGACATGTCAATACCACACCTGTTACGAAATCAAAAACCTCTCCTATCACAAGTAGTTATTATTGAATGATACTGCACAGTAACCCTCTAAAGGCACAAAAAATTACTTGCTCTGGTCAATATACAACAAATACAACATTTCCCGGGTTAGCTCTTTTTTATGGTATCTTACCCGGACGTAAACATCCCGGGGGAATATCCGAATACCCTCAATGTATAGAAATCACCAAATAGCAGGATGGTTGATAATTAGAACATCAGGATAGTTTCATGAAACGAAATGAGATTATTGTTACCGGAAAAGTTCAGGGTGTCGGATATCGGGGATATTCTGCATCACGGGCAGCATATCATCAGATAACCGGATTTACTGAAAATCTCTCTGACGGATCAGTCAGAATTATAGCTGAAGGTGAGGATGATGTTCTTTTATTGTTTATTGAAGATCTCTGGGCACCAGATGAACCTATTATTCATGTGAACGGTCTTGAAGTTACAGAACAACCCTATACTGGTGAATTTTATAATTACTCAGTCCGTTTTTTAGAGATACAACAGGAGCAATTTGCACGTAGCGGTCTGATGATTGAATATATGAATGAACTGATAAAAATTCAGCGTCATCAACTTGCAAATCAGGATGAACTTCTCCTGGTGTTGAAAGAACAGACTGAGGAATCAGTCAAACGTCGGGAAGTTCTTGAACGGATTATTGAAGCGATTCACACTCAGGGATTACTGTGAGGATCCAGTAATGGCGAAGAAATCATTAAAAAATATACCTGGTGATACCTTCACTCAGAAATGTAAGCAGATTGGAATAACACCAGGTACAAAAATTGACATCCGGGTTCTGAATCAGGTAATGAATGAGTATGGTCTTTTAATTGTCCTGTATTTTGAGGAGGAACTGGCAAGAAATTCCACCTATGAAAAAGATATAGTAGCCTGGAAGGATGCAGGTGAACATGAACGACCGTTTATCAGGGTTGAACAGTTTCTTTCATTTCAACGTGAGATGAATCCCCTGTTTGATGAAGCACTACAAGCTATACCACTCCTGGTGGAGATAGTATTTGTTGGAACATATCGTACGGATTCAAGTGACCAGCCCCTTATTACAGGCATTTTACCCTTTGTTGATGAGATGAGTGTAGAATAACATACAATAGTTACCGTGTATCATATCAAAACTGGCATTAATTGAATGGATGTTTCAGGATCAGTAACTCAGATACAAATAGTTCTGATTTTTTTGACGAGAGCAATCTGAATTGCCATAAATATAAAAAAGTAGTTTCATAGCGTTGTTCATATCGGCTCTGTCTGAAAAACAAGTCATACCTCATCATGTTTGAGCCGGATGTAATTACATGACATTCTGATTTTCATATTTTTTATCATGAAAATAGATCCTCATTTTCATAAGTTGAGCCTGACGTCTTGCATCATCGCGTTTTATTACTTGAGAATTCAAACCGCAGAGAAACGCAGAGCGGGGGGACCCAAGTGTCTAATTTTCTGTGAACCTCCCTCCCCTCCAGGGTTACCTCATTTCAATCGAATGAATAATTATTGATTCTGAAACAGTCTCTCTGCGTGCCTCTGCGGTAAATCATTTCTATCATCAAACGAATGTCATTTTAACTGGAAAAATCGACAACACCCAATGTCACTTGAAAAATAGACAAAACCTCATAGCGTTGTATTTCCTGTCTGATATAGAGACAATCGAATTCCTTTTATATTTACTCTTCAAATAGATTCATATGAAGAAAATTTGCTTTTTTGTTCTGATGGGTATTGTGACCATCCTTCTCTTCACATCTGGCTGCACCCAGCAGGATTCAGTTACTCCTGCAAATGAGAGCTATATTATTACATCAGATGATGGAACCAACGGTCAGATTCGACTTATACAGACATTTCCAACAGAGACATCAGTACTTCCGGATATAAAAACCGGATCTATTGAACCGATCCGTGTGATGGTGGAAGTAGCGAATACAGAAGGTAAACCAATAAAAGATGTGGACGTAAAAGTCTCTTTCTTTGAGAGTAATACAAACAGTCCCTGATCCTGTTTACTCTTTTTTCAGTCTGTAAATTCAGTGCAGAAATATCGATTGCTGATGCAATTTCCTCTATCTCTGACCACCGGAATCTGTCTGGTATCCCCGACACCCAAGTCTTTGATATATAATCTGAATCTGTTGCAGATCATAACGCGGGTCTTTTGCTATCCTGGTTAACCAGTCACAGATCTGAACCTTATATTCGATGAGTGCATGGTCAAATAATTCATCATGCAATGACAGAGATGTATCAGAGAAAATCGACAAAAAGTATCTGACCGGATCAGGGTCATCAATATCAATGATAGAACGAATGACCGGAGTATACGGTTTTTTGTTTCCGGCATATACACTCCTGACCTGGGAGATAAGACAACTGACCACTTCCCCGGTTCCATATGTCTGACCATATCTGATAATTGCTAAAAGAGCCTCTTTTCGGACCTCATGATCCTGATCCGCCAGAACATGTACAAGAGGACAAATCTTTCTTGCATCATGGATACGGGTTAACGCATGTGTAGCTTCCCTGCGAATTCCGGGATCTTTGTAATACAAACACGAGATGAGTGCATCTGTTGACTCTGAACTTGCAATATGTCCAAGAACCCTGATGATTGCATAACAGTTATCCCGTGTCTCATGCCGTAATGCAACGGTCAGGGGGGTGACGTCATTACCAGAAAGTTCCCAGACACGATTCCAGTCCCTCTTTCCTACCCAATAGTACACTTCATTCTGATGCTCTTCAGGGCAGATATTAAGAGTGTCAAGAATTTGTGCAATGAAAGCCAGATCACTATAATATACACTGTCCATCTGATCTATAAGCCAGGCTGCAACTGTTTGTCTAAGACTACTGCTCATTTTTGCAATTAAAGCACTGGAAATCAGAGAGAGAAGTAGTGAGAGTGTTCCTTTTTTTGTGATAAGAGGAAGATATGTTGCAGCAGTCGTACCATCCCTGCCAGTACAAAATATCTCAAATCCCTGATGCAGAGTTGTGTTACTCATTCTTCTCAGGGTCTGTTCTGCCTCAGTCGAGATAACAGGGGAGGAATCTGTAAGTGCCTCTATAAGAAGGGGAACCACACGTGGATCTCCTGTCAGTCCCGCCATCCGGATAAGTTCCGGGTGGGATACTGATCGCCCCATAAGATGAATGAGTGGTAGTGTTGCAGCGGCTCCTGCGTTTTTGATACCGTCTGTATCATGAGACCCGACAAGATAGAGAATCGTCGCTTCGTTGCCAGTTGGATACCACTCCATCTGGTTAAGAATGTTTGTTAGTAATACCAGATCATCATATGAAGCCGAGGTCACAGCATGAGATATAAACGGGAGTACAAAGGTCCGATCAGTACGTGTTGAGAGAGGAAACCGGATGAGATTATTCCAGTCATGAGTAACAACAAAATAGATAAATCGCTTCTCATCTCCAACCGGGTACCATGCAAGCCTTCTGAGAAGGGCAGCTGACCTGCTGATCAGAGTTTCATCATGTGAGAGCAGTTGAAGAGAGAGCCACGGTACAACCTGTGCCCTGTTTTGTATGAGGGCTGACTCAAGTTCCTGCAGATCGTTCTCATTGTAAAAACAGTCAACCAGGAATCGGATGGTACCGGGATCGCTTATATGGGTAAGACTCTGCATCAGATCTGATCCTGTTTTTTCATCTGAAACCATCCTGGCTAATGCAAAACAAACCAGATAATCGGGGAATGATCTCAGCATCATAAAGAGATTTGAAGTTTGATCCGGCTGCGTAATAGTAATAAGACGGAAAAGATGTATAATAGCAGGAAGACCAAATGAAGTGACCTTTGAACCATTATTCATTCCAATCTGATAGAGAATACGGTTTTCTTCTCCAAGTGGCATCCGGTTGAGTCGTGTCAGAATGAGACAGAGTGAACAGAGTTCCGGATAGGTGACACTCTTCATCTGGTCAAGAATCCAGGATGCCAGGATGTCTTTTTCTGTATCAGTAAGCAGATCTGATATTTTGGTAGATTCTTCATCCCCTGCCACAAGGAGTGAAATAAAGAAAGTACGATAAGTAGGATCAATAACCTGCATCAACTGGTGCATAAACGTCTGAATGATATCCGGTCTCTTGTTATAGGTCCGGAATCGGAAAAATGTCTGAATGATATCTGGCACCATGCATCGGGACAAGGCCTTTTGATATGGAAAATCATCTGATACTGCGATATTATCAACATAGAGAAGCAGTGATGCTACCCCTGCAGGACCATAGCGTCCGATGGCATCCCATTCTTTCTTCCCGATATAATACAGGATGTGCAACTCTTCTCCGGTTGGGTACCATTTGAGAGTATCAAGAAGAGTACAGGCATTGATAAGACTATGATACGAAAGGGCCGGCATCAGTTTCGTTAATAGTGATATCAGAGATGAACGAACAGGTTTTGAAAGTTCTGGCAAAGAATTTGATGATTCTTGAGGAGTAATTACATAGAGAAAGGCAGATAAAAGAGTGTCTGTGACTGATGATTCTCTTCTGAGAAAATCTACATTATCAATAAGGGCACTGATAAAGGGAAGGATGTTCTCTTCATCACAAATCAGTGTTGAACATACCGATGCAAGGGCAACAGAACCAGACTGAGTGATAACCTTAATCATTTCAGTACATACGCTGCCCTTGGCATCGTGGATCAGATAAATAAGGGGTTTTATGGCTGGAGGACCATAACTGCTGACCTGTTTCCAGTCATATCGACCGATAGCATAGGCTAACTGGTTGAAATATCCAATAGGGTGCCATTGAGTATATGTAAGAACAGATGCAAGGGAGAAAAGATCCATCAATCCGGTATGAGGAAGAGATGAAGCAATCCATTCGGTCACAGACGGGTTTACCAGTTCCCGGGCAGCAGGAAGATAGTCAAGCATTTCTTTCCATTTCTTCTGACCAGCCCAGTATAAAATTTTTTTCTCACCGGTAGGATACCACATCAAATAGCGCAGGAGGTTCGTAGCAGCGGGAAGAAAATCCGGATTGATGAGAGAGAGAGATGATTCAATAAAGGATATGAGCAAAAAACGCACAGGTTCTAATCGGGCAATAAGGAACTGATGAGAAGGAAGGTCTTCATCTGAAAAAAGGGTAAGGACATAGGATAAATCATCAGGTTCTGTGACAGCAGTCAGAGTTTGAATAGCAGTATTGAAATCCTTTTCTGACAGCGAGGATAACGCATGAATAACTTCCTGATGACTAAACTTACGAAGTGTTGAGATATAGTGGCATAATCTTTTCTCCTCCCTGCATCCGCTGATCGGTAGAAAGGATTTGCATCCGGGAGAACCAGTCTGTACCAGATTATCCCATCTGTCAGTTCCAATATAATAACGAATACGATAGTCCTGACCGGTTGGATACCATCCAAGTTCATCTAAAAGGTGTGATACCGTTTGTATCATTGTATATTCTTCAGAACACAGATGCATTACAAGCCAGGGAACCCAGCTGATATCTGAACGTACTATTGCCCTGATAGATTCTTCATGGTTTTTGGCATCTTTTATCACAAGAAGTTGCAGAAGGGGGAGATATAATCTAAAATCAGATATATGCGCAAAAGCCCTGATAATTCCTGCGGCTCCTTTAGATGTTGCCAGTGTCTGTTGCAGAACTGAAAGGACAGTCTGCGAATTAAAATTGGCAAGTGCTGAAAACAGGTCCGATTCTGACCAGTTCTCTTCGTTAATAATGAGATCAAAAAGTGCCTGTACTGCTAACCGATCATAATGAGTGAGTCTGTCCCATCTGCCGGTTCCTATATAATACCGGATCTGAGCTTCTGTTCCGGTAGGGTACCATTGTAACCAATCCAAAAGTCGTGCAGCCTGCCTGATGGTGTGTAATGCAGGTGAAAAGAGCTTATCTGAAAAGACAGAAATGAGAGGAGACTGAAACGACATAAGATCGGCAACGATTGAATCTGGCGAATACTTTGTCTCCTCATCAGTTTCTATCTTTGTCTCTGTATCTGATACCGTTAGAAAATTGCGGATAAAAAAGGAGCTCTCCTGCGTGCGCATAATTATAGATGCCCGCATTCAGGGATAAATATTACGATATAACGCACAATATCCTCGGCATTCTGGTATTGTACTCCTTGGGTGATGTGATTTATGACTGCATTGCATTCCTAAACTTAAATAGGACAATACATCATAAAAATTACCATCTAAAATAAATTGACTATACCATTAACCCGGATACGATTACCTAAAGCACATTACGATATAACGTTGAGAAAAATTTCCTGCATGATAATCAGATACTATCTCTTTTCCCCCATCCAGAACAACTGACTTTGTAAAAGTGTTATTATCAATATAACCCATGAATTATATCCCGGGCATGTATTTAATCAGTACATGAAAAGTGGTAATTCAGTTATTGTTTTGGTTAATTAATCAGGGACAAGAAATTCTATCGGCTTGCCCATACAATTAGTTTTATCAACTCGTTACAATCTCATATACTGTATGGAATCGATCTGCAGAATATGATCTGACCACCCGTTCCTGTATCTTTACAGCTCCCAGCTGATAGATATCACGCAGATGTTCTCCTTGTGTGCTCACGAGAACATACCAGTGAATGATACCTCCCCGACGACAGAGTGAGAACGCAACAGGGAGAAACTGAGAACCTGATAAAGGTAGATTCATGATAATTCTATCAAAACCGGGTTGCAGAATATCAGGCAGTATCATGGCATCAGCAAGAACAGGGATGACCGTATGTACTCTGTTTTTTCTGATATTTTTTTGCATTAGCACAACAGCAGCCGGATTGATATCACAGGCATAAATTACCGATGCCCGATCGGCAAGTGCTATCGAGAAAGGACCAACACCTGCAAACATATCAAGAACAAGTTCTTTGTCATTCATCAGGTTTTTAATCCGTTGCCGTTCATTTGCCAGCCGTGCAGAAAAATACGCATTAGCAAGGTCAATGGTAAAGGTCTGGTTATACTCAGTGTATTCTGTTTTTGTAGTATCTTCCCCTGCAAGGACCGTAAATTCCCGTGTTCTGTACCTGCCTGCAACGGCACTTGTTGCATAGAGAACGGTATGAACTGATGGTCTGACAGTGAGGATTTGTGCTGCACCATGCGTATCGTTCTCCTGCATTATTGCAATCCCACCAATGAGTTCATGCCGGGGTAATTCTTCATGCTGATGCAGGATGTCAAAGTGAGATCGCATAGTTCCAGGCAGAGGACATATCACCGGAATCAGGATATCATCACCATCCTGTGCAATCTTCAGGTTTCGATCAATGAGATTTTCAGCAAGTAATTTCTGCCTGGTATCTTCACCCTGTTTTTTATTAATCCGGACTGCCCATTGTTCCTGCGTTATTATACCTCCTCCTGATTATCTGTCCCACACATAATACCAGATTAACCCAAAAGAATGTATGGATTTTATGAGTAGTTACAAAAGGTACCGAATGCGTATATTTCATTTTTCAAATGCCAGAACATGACATTTAATCATACCAATCAGAGCTGAAGCTGGACATATGGTCATGTTGATGATTTCCTTCTGTCTTCATATCACAGTCATACGAGATACGTCATTGTATGAATCAGACAATATAGAGCACTAAATAGACATCCTTACAATGCATCTCACCCTATTTTCATGAATTATCCTGCTCTGAATGGCAATCTATATAGTATATAAAAAAATGTAGTTGAGATGAGAAAGTGCCAGATATGAGTATTAACTCAGATGAATCTGGCGCATGATGTCACGAATATGAATCCATATGATAAGATCAGTTTTTTCTTTATCCCCCTCTTTTGTCTTCTTTTTAATGATCCCGATAATATGATCCGTGCTATCATCTCCAGCACTACTATTTCCACGCCGGTCAATATCAGAATCTGTATAGGTAGAGACAGCCAGTACTTCGTCAACAAGAATCCCTACCGGCCGTTTGGTAAAGGCAGAATCAAGAACGATGAAACAGGAATTTTCATTGTGCGTGGTTTCAGATTTCATCTGGAGAAGTTGTTTTAAATCAATTACCGTTGTAATCTCGCCTCTGAGGTTGATTATGCCAATAATATAAGGAGGAGTATTTGGAAGCGGTGTTGTAGGTGCAAATGGAATGACTTCTTTAATGTCATACAATTCAATTGCAAAGAGATCATTGCCCAGTTTAAATTCAACAATCTGAACCTCTGAGTCTGTTTTCTTCTCATCTACTCTCGCCATAATACCAAATGAATTTTGAGCCATGGAACACCTTCCATCTGATTATCTCTATATCAGTATTTAATTCCTTGTACAGATGGTAGCCACATGAGCACTAATTTTTGTAATAATTATCCTGAATTGCAATACTGGAGGTAAAATCTGATCTTCTCCTTACGTACTGATACCATATCAAAAACGTGCAATTAGTCATATATACAATCCTGACTCTGTGATGTGTGCAGTTTTTTTTGTACCGTTATCCTGCACAGGTAACACTTGATGAGAATCGCAGTACCATACCGGGAGACAGAAAAGGTGTGATAATTCTGTACCGATTCCATCTGAAGTAAAAAAATCAGGTTTACCAGAGATGCTGGATATGAATGTGCTTTATCAGACTACATAGATGTAACGATTTTTTCATTTACATACTAATTTTGGATTGAATTTACGTATTATATTCGCTTAATGAGATATTTAAGATGCATCAGTTGTACAATCTGAAACAATGAACAACTAGTACACACATGAAAAGATTGAAGCCCTCCAGCAATTATCAGAAAATTCTATGAGATAAATATCCAATAATATCATGAATCTTAAAAAAAAAGAGTATTACCAGTAAAATCTGGTAACTAACATTCGGGTCCATTGATAAGGCAAAACGCATAAAACAGAACAAAAATTGAAGAAAACCAGAATATTATAAAAACCCGTGGATTTCTATTAAAGCTAATCGTAAGAATTTCCTGATTATTTGCGTTAATCCATGCTGTGCGATTAGCGTTCACACCTTAAAAATATCATTTTTTTAGTCTGATGATTCCAGGACATTCTCAAGGGTAGCATAAAGGTAGTTCTGGGTAAAGGTCCATATTTTATTAGGGACTAAAATCAAAGCTGGAGATATCGTCATGAAGAAAAATATCTACTTCATCATTATTGGCATTGTTTCTATTTGTGTACTAGGATCAGTGTATATTGCTTCAGAAATACAATCACCAGATATCGCGATGATATCATTCCTCATCGGTGTTACTCTTGTATATCTCTCCCGACGGCGTGTAGAAGAGACGATAGAAGACGAACTCACCCATCGGATAACAGAAAAAGCAGCCCTCCGGACACTTCAGATAGCTCTTGTTTTTACCACAGCCCTGGCTCTCGGGATGATAGTGTTCAGTATCAATCCTCTTCCCCCTCCTTTTGAGCATCATTTTCCCCGCCCTGATAGAATAATTGGAAATATGGGATTTACACAACTTTTTCTCCCGGTATTACTCTTGTTTGTTTACACAGGATTCAGACAATATTATGCACGAAAATTCGGGTATAGTGATACTGATGAAGAATAGAATTAAGGTATACCGTGCATTGCATGATCTTTCACAGGAGGCACTTGCTCAGAAAGTCGGGGTTACGAGGCAGACCATCCTTGCTATTGAGAAGGGAAGATATGATCCCTCACTTCTTCTTGCCTTTAAAATTTCCCGGTTCTTTGGAGTATCGATAGAAGAGGTATTTCTCTATGATGATGATGGAATTCCTCCACGGCTTCCATTTTGATATTTATTATAGATATCCAGTTGTACTGATACAGGCAATCAGGTTTCTGATATAATATAACTATCAGGTTAGGCAACTATTTATACGCTTTATGTAAAACATACTTTACATATTATATTCATATAATGCAATCTTCTATGGTATGCATACAGCATTGGACAGAGGGTACATATGTCAAAAAATAATAGAATGTTTATAATTTTTCTCATTGTAACTATTTTTACAGGAGCATGTCAGGCTGCACTTCCAGTAGATGAAGAAGCTGATTTCGCTGCTGGTCAGGTTATGGTCACAAATGTTACTGTTAATCCGGCAGTCCTTATGATGGATGATATCGCAACAGTAACTATCACGATAAAAAATAATGGTGATACTCCTGTTCCGATATCAACTGCAGATCTGTACTCAAATGACCTCAGGGTAGTAAATGATAAAACATACGGGTCTGTGGGAACACTTGGCGCAGGGAACACTATGTCACTAACCTTTACTATTGAAGCAAATGCCAGGGATGATATCTATTATCTCTGGTTCTATCTTGACTTCCGTGATTCCGGGTCATTGAAGTCCCATATTCCAATCACTATTGAGAGTACTCCTATCCTGGTATCAGTGATAGATGCTCCTGAAGTCTTTCAGACCGGAGCTAAACAAGAAGTAACAGTACTTGTAGCAAATCCTCGTGATAATGCAGTAAACGGAGTAAATGTTGTTCCTGGCGGTGAGGGAATTGAGACTACCCAGTCTGTTGGTTTTATCGGTAATCTCGCTCCTGATTCTTCAAAAGAAGTAACCTTTGATGTTACTGCATACCATCCTGCATCTTTTTTATGTACTGCCTCATACCGAAATGGCATTAATGAACATTTCGCTGAAACGACCATTCCAATAAAGACAGGAGAAGGAAAGATCCGGGCAGAAGTAATTGTGAACAACATCGAAATTGCAGGAACTGCCGGCCGTTACACACTCACCGGGGATGTGAATAATGCGGGCCTTGAAAATGCATATGCTACTGTTGTAACGATTGACGATCCTGGAGTGCCAACCGATCCATACCGCTCATACATTGTCGGTTCTCTTGAACCTGATGACTTCTCCAGTTTTGAACTGACATTTAGTTCTAAAGTAAATACCATACCGCTCCTCATTACTTATAAAGACCAATATGGTAATGATTATTCTAAAGAAGTTTCACTGAATCTGAATGAAATTCAGGGAGGTGCAGGATTTGATGGCAGTTCATCCAGCTCAGGGGAATCTATGGCAGCACCACAGGGAGGGTCTCAGAGAGGTCCCGGGGGCATAGGATCATTTGGCAATGGTATGAAAAATCTGCCTGTTGTTGAGATTGGTGTAGGTATTGTTCTTCTTCTCCTTGGAATCATTGGCATTCTTTTCGTACGTCGCTCCCGCCTTAAAAAGAAACGAATGAAGCTCATAGAGCAACAGTCAGGGTGATCAGAATGGAAAACTTGCCAGTCATCCGGCTGGATCATGTGACAAAGATCTACCCTCTTGCAGGCGGTAATGTGGTAGCCCTTGATAATGTCAGTTTAACTATCATGCCAGGTGAATTTATTGCGATTATGGGACCTTCAGGATCAGGAAAATCTACATTGTTAAACCAGATTGGAAGTCTTGATATTCCAACATCAGGAGAACTCTGTATTGATGGAATCAATATCAGACATCTTACCGATAATGAACTGACCGACCTTAGACGAGACAAGATCGGGTATATTTTTCAGAATTTCAATCTGATCCCACTTCTGACCGCCTATGAAAATGTGGAATATCCTTTCCTGCTCAGGTATCACGAGCATGATGATACCGGATATATCAACAGACTCCTTTCATCGGTTGGAATTGATAGAGATCTTGCAGTTCATAAACCAAGTGAACTCTCAGGGGGGCAGCAACAACGGGTTGCAATAGCCCGTGCACTCGTTAACAATCCTCCCATTCTCCTTTGTGATGAACCAACCGGGAATCTTGATTCAAAGACAGGTCTGCAGATTATGGAAATGCTTCGTTCCCTCAACCAACAGGGGAGGACGATTATCATGGTTACACATGATCCTGCAACTGCAGCCTATGCTCATAAAAAAGTGATTATAACAGACGGGAGGATTGGGTCATGATCGGAGATATCTTTTTCTCCCTTTCAATGAGGAGTGTGAGATTACATTTTTTACGTTCATTACTCGCAGCCCTTGGCATTGTTATTGGTGTCGTTGCCATATCATCAATGGGAATATTAGGGACAAATATGACATTATCAGTCACCGCCAGTCTTTCTGAAAATGCAAACGAACTATCGGTAAGTCCGGTTAGTGGATCGAGCGGAGGAGGATTTAGTCCGCCTGGTATAAGCAGTACAACAAGTTCAGATGATAACGAATACATTGACAGGGATCAGGTACGGGATATTGAACGAGTTGCTTCAAAAGATACAGTCATCCCCATCTACTCAGAATCACGCGAAACAATAACAATTGGAGATGAAGAGACCAAATCTACAATTTATGGCCTTGAACCGGAAGATGTAGTTGCTTCTATTGATATTACAGATGGTTCGTATCTGAAAGGGACTAGTGGTGCTATTGTCGGTTCTGAACTACAGGATCAATACGATCTTCATATTGGAAGCCGCATAAAAATCGGGGACCCTGATGAAGGCACCCAGCATGTTGTTCGGGTTGTTGGATTTGCTGCAGAAAAGGGAATGTCCATGGCATTGAATCCTGACAATGCAATTATTGTCGATGCAAAGTTGTTTGTCGACTGGTATGGTGGTGAGAACGAATATGATCAGGTTCTCGTAATTGTTTCTGATATCAATACAGTCAATACAGTGGGAAATGAAATTGAAGAACAACTGAACCGGAAAGAGGAGAAAGTCAGAGTTCGTGATTCAAGTTCGATGCTTCAGAATATCACCTCTACACTCTCAACATTAACCTCATTTGTTACCGCTATTGGAGCAATTTCTCTTCTTGTTGCAGCGACTTCTATCTTTAATGTAATGATGATGTCTGTCACTGAGCGAATTAAAGAGATCGGCATTCTCAGAAGTATTGGTACGAAAAAGAGGGAGGTTCTCAGGATGTTTTTATATGAAGCTACAATTCTCGGCCTTGTTGGATCGCTGATAGGAGGAGTGATGAGCCTGATTGGTGGGTATATCGTGTGTCTTATTATGCTGAGTAACACTTCCTACTTCTGGATGCCTGCAAGTCTGATGAATATTGTCAATGGTGTTGTTGTTGGCATCTTTATTTGTATTTTTTCCGGGTTATATCCTGCATGGCGGGCTTCAAATCTCAATCCAATAGAAGCTCTGCGTTCTGATTGATCTCAATAATTCCTTTTTTGGACAATTATCAAGGGTTACTAGCTGCCAGACCGTACCAGATACAACCTTTTCCCTGCTGTTACATCGTTTAT
>CAYRYR010000026.1:0-28902 GCA_964428385.1 uncultured Methanoregulaceae archaeon | reverse complement strand
TCAATAATGACATCTTCTGGCGTAATGAGATCCACTTGTAGTGCCTGTAAAAAGCTTTTCCGGTTTATTGAAGAGGATGCCTTCTGATTAATAGAGATTTTTAACCTTTGAATGGTGGCATCATGGATGATTTCAGAAGGGCTCTCCAGTAGAATGGATTGAAGTGTCGATAACGCGTTATTTGACATTGGTTATAAGAAGGGTTATTCTCTATACCATTTTGAATTTCAACCGAATCTCCTATACCTTATCAGAAAGAGTACAATATACAATGAAACGTGCTGACTGCAGGGAACAAAAAATACCTGCAATTCCACAAAATATTCCCCCAAAAGTTATGGAATGCCTTTGTCGGAACGGTGGGATGGAGGGTCTTTTTGATCTCATCATGTCTCCGGAGATGATTTTGAAAAATTCAGAATTGTTTAAGGCACTGTCAGATCCCTTCAGGATCAAAATTCTTTCATTACTCTCAATACAACCCCTGTGTGTATGCATTATTCGGGAATTCCTACAAATATCAGATACCAGACTCTCTTATCACCTAAAAAAACTCAGCACACTTGACCTGATTTCAGGTTCTCCTCAGGGAAACTGGATTATTTATACGATTACCGACCGGGGGAGCCTTGCCCTCTCGCTCTGTATGGATCCCATAACACGTAACTGATATAGATTAAAATCTTCTGAAAATCTCATCATTTTCTATATTCTCATACGTTTTCTGGCTTTATCGGTGTGTCCAATCATTTAAGGATGCGACAGCCACGGCAACTATTTTCGTTGTGTCTTTGGGCTACCCTTGCACCAGTGGTTGGTGTTATGATTGAAGTCCGGTTATGCTTAAGTTATAAAGGTATGTCTTTGTATGTAACTTTTCCCCTCCCTTCAAATCAGATATGGTTGTGAATAAAGCAGATCTATCTGATGTTATCTTTCCTTTTCCTCACCTCTGATAATCTTCTCATCAGTTCAGATGAGTAATTCAAAAAAGTTTGTAACAGTTAAAGGCGTATTCCTATACCTGAAATATTCTTCACATTTGTGATGTCCGCGTAACCAGGAGATTTCTCTATGATAAAAAGCTCACATTCTATTTTCACCGGAGCAGTTCTCATCTGTCTCCTTCTGATATGCCTGTCAGTAGGATGTACCGGGACTGAGGCAGGAACGAACACAACACAAGCATCTCCGACGCTTTCCGGGATAACGCTGGTTGAACTCTATCATTTCCATGGGAATCAGCAGTGTTACTCCTGCAAAAAACTCGGTGACATGGCTGAAGATGTAACCAATACGTATTACCCCGATGAGCTGGCGTCTGGGAAACTTATCTTTGGCCATGTCAATTATCAGGATCCAAAGAATGCAGAACTGGTACAGATGTATGAAGTCTCCACCTCATCTTTGATGATTGGAGTGCATACCAAAGACTCCTTTGCAAAAGCGGATATTGTCCAGGCATGGTATTGTATCGATGATAAAGAAGAATATGAGATGGTCCTGTGCGATATTTTCGATCCGCTCCTGAAGGGTGATCAATCCTGAACGGTTTGATGAGTTTCATGGAGACGATGGGTAGTAGTGACATACCCCTCGTGGCAGCTTTTTTTATCGGATTGATGATGGCGATTAGTCCCTGCCCGCTTGCGACCAACATCACTGCTATTGCATACATCTCACGAACCCTGACTTCCGGAAAGCATACATTTCTCATTGGTTTTCTCTATACTCTTGGTCGTGTTTTTGTGTATGTTGCAATAGCAGCTCTTATTGTCCTGGGCGGTTTGAAGATGCAGTCCATCTCCCTATTCCTCCAGCAATACGGTTTTCTTCTCCTCGGCCCGGTCCTTTTGATATGTGGTATCCTCATGCTCGAAGTTATCCCGATAGGCATCCGGTTTGAGCATGACGGACTGTCACAATTCAAAGGCCGAATATCAAAAAAACTGGTTGAGAAAGGATTTTTTGGTAGCTTCCTCCTGGGCATTCTTTTTGCCATAAGTTTCTGCCCGTTCAGCGCAGTTCTCTTCTTTGGGATGCTCATGCCACTGGCTCTCAGTGTGCAGGATCCTATTGGAGTACCCCTTGTGTTCGGGATTGCTACCGGATTGCCTGTAATCGTCTTTGCGGCTCTTCTTTCCCTGGGAATTGGCCGGTGTAGTACGATAATGAATAAAGTTCAGTTAGCCGAGCGGTGGTTTCGCCGTATTGTCGCTTCTATCTTTGTTATCATCGGGATGTATTATACCCTGAATGCGTACATTCTGTAAAATAAGAAGTCAAATCACTTTTTTACCGGAAATCTTTTTTTAAAAGGTATTTAGTTATTTCAAATTTAATTGAATTTACGGCAGGTGAGGATAATCCGATCTACCCACGATATATTGCATTTGTTGACACACACCATTTTATCTCTCTGATTCCTTACGGTGTCCTTTTCATTTACGCTATATGAATGGAGTTAATCTACGATAAAAATTTGTAAAGAGAAAAATGCTCTTTTCATGAAAAACATATTGATTACTGCTCTTTTACTCATGGTAAACGTTGCCATGTGTTCAGCAGCTGATACTGATTATTCTGGTTTATCAGCCGTAGAAAAGGTAGAAGTCTATCAATTTCACCTGACTAATGGATGTCGGACATGTACGACGATAGGAGAGTTTGCAGAAGAACTGGTGAATACATCCAGTAGTGTAATGAATTATTACGTGTAACTATCAAGTAACGCTGTTCAAGGTGTTTGAATCTTTGATCACAATTTCTGTGGTATGCGTATCCTTAAATAGTTCCAGGGACCATTTCAATAAATGTTGAAACACTTTGACAAACCAATTACATGGAAAAATCAATTGAGATAAAAATAGTCTGCCATGTATACCGTCATTCTTTGAAACGTCCCTTTTCGTTTCATCAGGATAGTGCTTATTTGATCCTGGTGATATAGGAATGAAGTTTTTCATGCAAAGAATGACACTGCGTGGGGGGCTTTGTAGTATCCCCACTGTAATGTTTAGAACAATTTCAAAAGACAGAATAACTGGTATAAAGGAGAAACTGTGAGAAGATTATGATTGATATTCTGGTAGGAACCCTGCTTTGTGGGTGGACGACCCTGTACGGGTATCTCTCTGAGCATGTGGTCACCTGCCTTATCCCGGCATTCTTCATTGCGGGAGCAATTGCAGCATTTGTGAAGAAAGATGCCATCCTGAAATATTTTAGTCCTGATGCGAAGAAATCGGTAAGTTATGGAGTAGCCTCGGTATCCGGGACGGTGCTCGCTGTATGCAGTTGTACCATCCTGCCGATGTTTGCCGGGATCATGAAGAAGGGTAGTGGAATCGGGCCTGCAATAACGTTCCTTTATGCCGGACCGGCAATTAACATTCTTGCCATCGTCTACACCGCCAATGTGCTTGGTCTTGATATTGGAATTGCCAGGGCCTTAGCAGCGATTGTGCTCTCTATTGTCATCGGTCTTCTGATGGCGATTCTTTTTACCGGTCATGATGATGAAGTCCGCGAAGTTGCACGGAAGAATCCGCGGGCGTCTTTTAAAGAGGATGAACGACCACGATGGGTAGGGGTAACATTCTTTATTCTGTTGATTGCAATTCTTCTCTCTGCCACGTCTCATATTGACCTCTTCCTAAGACTCCTGATTGTCTACATCCTCTCAATGGCGGTTGCCTTCCTGCTCATTTATTACTTCTCTCGTGATGAGGTCACCGAGTGGGGATATGAAATATGGGATTTGACTCTGAAGATCTTTCCCCTCCTGGTGGTTGGAACGTTTGCACTCGGTATGCTTTCGTACTTCCTTCCGCCCGAGACATTCCGGCCGTTCATCGGGGACAATTCCCTGTCTGCGAACTTTATTGCTGCAATAATCGGAGCTATCCTCTATATGCCAACCCTGCTTGAAGTTCCTGTAATTGGAACAACACTCGGGTATCTCTCCGGCAACATGGCGAAGGGACCTGCCCTTGCATTGCTTCTGACTGGCCCCACCATCAGTCTGCCGAGCCTGATGGTCCTCTCCCGGGTCATGGGACCGAAGAAAACAGGGGTGTATGTAGTACTGGTTGTCGTCTTCTCGACTCTTGCCGGCTTTGTTTTTGGAAATGTATTGGGGTAACAAGATGAACCTGGATATTTTCTGTTGTCAGGCAGATGCAATGCGACAGATTCGCCAGGTTCCCATAAACGGGGTGCCAACTGCTATCCTGATACCTGACGGGATTGTTGCAGATAAAAGAGATGGATCTCTCTTATGAACAGGTACAAGACACCCTGCTTAAGAAGGTAAAGGTGTATAATTATATCTTAAAGGCTGCCAAAGAAGCATATTGTAAGGCTACCCTTGGGGTGTATCACAAGGATAGATACTGAATGCAAGTCAAATATATTTAGAAAAGTTCAAATTTTGGTGAAATGATGAAGGTAGAAATAATGGGAACCGGCTGCACGAAATGCAAACGGATGTATGACAACGTGAATGAAGCGGTTAAGAAATCAGGAATTCAGGTAGAAGTTATAAAAATTGAGGATCTGAACGAGATCATTACCCGTGGAGTTCTGATGACTCCGGCGTTGTTTGTGGATGGAGAAGAGCAAATCGCCGGAAGAGTTCCGACCGTGAATGAGATCGTTGAGATTCTTAAGTAGAGAGCCTGATGGCAGGGTAGACTCCGTGTTCCTGCGGTAGTAATGAAAAAAGCAGGGTGATTTTTCCCTGTATAGGACAGGCAAACACCGGCCAGATCTCAAACCAGGCAGCCATCCAGCTCTCTTTCGGGGGGTATTGTGCCTTTGTCTGCACCGCTTTTGTCACCGGGTTCGGAATCTCTTGCCGGGCGGGCGAAGGAAGTGGACGAAGTTGTGGCAATAGATGGGTGCGGGATGAATTGAACCAGAAAGATCGTAGAGCTGGCCGGAGTTCCGGTCCATCAGCACCTGATGGTTACGGATATGGGTATTGAAAAGAAGAGTAGTGACCGGTCGTTCAGTTTGGATCAGGTGGAAACTATTGTATTTGCTGCATGGAAAGGGGAAGGGAAACGGGATGAGTCTGGCTCTGAAAAGAAGAAATACTCAGGCAGCTGTGGTTGTGGTGAAAGATACTGCTGATCTAACCTTTTAATTATGCATGACGATTCAGATATAACCTTGATCACCTGTTCCGGGATATCAAATACCGGTAAACTCACCGCGAAGACAGGAGAGATGCTCATCCGGCGATGCCCGGGTCTGATAGAACTCTGTCTTTCTGCCCGGAGTGATCCGGAGCGGCTATTAGATGCACTCACCTATGCAGAGCAAATTGTTGTCGTTGACGGATGTACTGACTGTTGCGGGAAAAAAAAGGTGCAGGAACAGGGGTATGAGCCTGACATTCACCTGATTGCAACCGAATGCGGAATACCGAAATCCGGGATGGAAGATCCTCGGTTTGATGAGATTGAGCACCTGACCATGGTGGTCCGGGAAAAACTCCGGTGATTTCTGCGATTTAATCATGGCTCGTTTCTCTTTTGAATCCTGTTTACCATGGTATCAAGACCGTCATCAGGTGTTAGATAGTTCCCTTTCGTATAATTATCATTTTCCTGACCAAAACTGTTGATATATCATATTGCGTCCCTGGGCTGAGTAATTTACTAAGGCCCAGGTTTTTTTCCCTCAATGATCTTCATCTCTCCACCACTGATCGTGTGTTCCAGTACTTGTAACATTCAAACCAGATGACACTCATGATACCAGCCAGTATACATGTAATGATATCAACGAATGGTACTGATCCAAACCTGAAGAGATCCTGAAGTGCTGGGATGGAGAGGACAAGAATTAGGCTGAATATCGTTCCTGCAAACACAAAGGCCATTGCCCTGTTTGGTGTACGCAATGTTCTTATGATGGTTTCAGACCATGATCGATTTGTCAGAATCAGGCAGAGATTTGCAATAACAATGGTTGTGAACGTCAGGGTTCTCACCTCTGCATCGCTAAAGCCTCTGTTCAGAGCATTCACGTACATGATTAAGACCACAGCTAATACTACAAATCCCTGAAGGAGACTGAGTGCGAGGGTCTTTTTTGTGAAAAGGCTTTCCTCTTTATGCCGGGGCGGACGGTTCATCACATTCTTCTCTTCTTTTTCTGATTCAAATACGATAGAACAGGCGGGATCAATAATCAGTTCGAGAAAGACAATATGCACCGGTAGCAGAACCAGCGGCATATTGAATAGTACGGGAATAAGTGACATCCCGGCGATAGGGACATGGATGGAGAAGATATATGCCATCGCTTTTTTCAGGTTATCGTAAATTCTCCGTCCCAGCCGTACTGCAGAGACTATGGACGTGAAGTTGTCATCCAAGAGAACGAGAGAGGACGATTCACGGGCGACATCAGTTCCCCTCCCTCCCATAGCAATGCCGATATCTGCGAATTTTAAAGCCGGCGCATCGTTCACCCCGTCACCGGTCATGGCAACAACTTCACCATTGGCTTTGAGGGCATTGATTATTCGCAGTTTCTGCTCAGGAACTGCTCTTGCAAAGAGGGTTGTAGTACTGATCCTTGTTCTGAGTTCATCCTCACTCATTGTTTCAAGTTCAGAGCCGGTGATATATTGGTCAGTGTGGTCAAGACCAATCTGTCGCCCGATATTTTGGGCAGTGAGGGGGTAATCACCTGTTATCATAATTACCCGGATGCCTGCGGTATGGCATTCCCGTACAGCATCTGCTACCTGTGGACGGACCGGATCAGCAAATCCGACTAGTCCCAGGAACGTAAATGTAAAATCATGCTGCTCTTCAGGTAGTTTTGGTAACATAAATGAGGCTTTTGCTACGCCCAGAACACGAAGCCCCTGTGCTGCCATTGTATTGATATTTTCAGCAAGTGCCTGCTGTTTCTCCTCATTAAGATGGCATAGATCGATAATTGCCTCAGGAGCCCCTTTTGAAGCGATAATATAGTCATTACCCTCAGGAGATTGCCACACGTTTGACATTGCAAGAAGGTCAGGGGAAAGTGGATATTCAACGATAAGATCCCATCCGGTATGGATATGTTCGGTTTTTCCAAAATTCCCTTTTGATAACTGGATCAATGCTTTTTCCATGGGATCAAATGGATCCTTTTTACATGCAAGAATAGCAAATTCGGCCAATTCGTGATAGATATCAAGTACTGAATTATTTCCCGTGGCATCGTGTTCACACATCTGCCCGCCGGCAAAAAAGGTATGGACTGTCATCCGGTTCTCGGTAAGCGTTCCGGTCTTGTCCACACACAGCACCGTTGCCGAACCAAGGGTCTCTATCGCAGGCACCTGACGGGTCAGTACATGTTTTAAGGATATTCTCCATGCACCAAGGGCAAGGAATATTGTCAGCACTACCGGGAACTCTTCAGGTAGAATTGCCATCGCAAGGGTTATTCCCGCAAGGAGCCCGGATGTCCAGTTATCCTGACTAATGCCATACACGACTATGATGATACCGCATAGGAAGATGCCAACGATGGCGATTGACCTGACAATCCGTGATATCTCACCTTTGAGCCTGGTATCTTCCCGTTCCACCGTCTGTAGGATCGTGCCAATTTTGCCCATTTCGGTTTTGGCACCTGTAGATCTGACCTCTGCCAGACCCTGGCCCTGCACGACCATAGTTCCTGAATAGATAAAAGGCTGGTCATCACCGCCCGGCCTCTTTGTCTCTGCTCCTTTTGTCCACGGAATTTTTCTGACCGGTACCGATTCTCCGGTCAGGAGTGACTCATCAACAGAAACATTGTTGGAGGAGAGGAGGATACCATCAGCCGGTACCCGGTCTCCTTCAACAAGGATAAGCATATCACCGGTTACTACTTCCCTGCCGGCAATCCGTTTCTGTTCACTGTCCCTGATAACCAGCGCCCGGGGACTGGAGAGATTTCGCAGCGATTCTAATGCTTTTTCGGTCTTCTGCTCCTGGTACACCGTGATGCCAATGATGACAAACACAAAACTCATCAGCATGATACCCTCGGTAACATCACCGAGGATAAAATAGATAAGACCACTTGCGACCAGCAGAATAAACATCGGTTCTCTGATAACTTCACCGATTATGTTGAAAATGCCGTGTTTCTTTGACCCGGGAAGTTCATTATATCCCTCAGTCCTTAACTTTTCAGCAGCTTCGTCTGTTGAAAGACCTTTAACAGAGTCGATCTCAAGGGTCGGCATTATGGGATCCTCTCTCAAAGGAACACAGTAAATCACCAATCATGTTCATGTTATCTCTCTTTGTGCATGTACCCGGGGTTGTATAGCCACCTTTGCATACGTTGCATTTCATACGTAAATTAAAACATTTAGCATTATGATAAGATAAGGTGTTCGATAGAAGGTATTCTTTACGAGCAGTAAGGAGATGCTATGTAAGGGAAATCATAATTCTAAAAAGGCTTAAACATTCTGTTTATTTATATAGTACAAAGCTGATGAAGATAAAAATATAGTATAACCGTAAAGACCATATGTCTTTTCTTTGGCACAATCCACGACGCAAGAATCAGTGCTCCGGATAAAAGGATGAGGGAGAGAGGATCATTGTATATATGCCCTGCTTCACTTATCTATGCTGGATATCCAAAGATGTTCCTTCTCCTTTATTACCTTAAATGATGAAATTCCTCTTCAAATGTAAAGTTAATTATCAATGGAATAATTAATCATGGATATACTCATTACTTCAGTGTTGATTGGGCTTGGTCTGGCAATGGACTGCATGGCAGTATCATTTGCAGCAGGGGCAAACCAACGTACAGCACGATTCACAACAGCTATCACTCTCGCGACTTTTTTTGGCGGATTTCAATGTGGAATGACTATACTCGGCTGGCTTCTTGGAAACGGATTTGCAGAATTTATATCTGCCTATGATCACTGGATAGCATCAGGATTACTTGGTATTATCGGAGCAAAAATGCTCATTGAGGGTGTGAAGGATGAAAAAGATGAAAACCCTCCTGATGTCCTTCATCTCATCCCCGTCGTTATACTCGCTATTGCGACAAGTATTGATGCATTAGCAGTTGGGATTGGTTTTGCATTTCTTCAGGTAAATCCTCTCCTGCCAGCAGTAATAATAGGATTGGTTGCCGCTCTAATCTCTGTTATCGGAGTCTATTTCGGGGGGAAAGCCGGTCATATCCTTGGGAAGAAGGTGGATATCCTCGGCGGCACGATTCTCATTGCAATTGGTCTGAAGATTCTTCTCGATCACACACTCTGGAGTGGATAATTGTAGTTATTCCTGGATTGCAATGGAAAAACGTTTTAGTCATTTTCCATTATGCCTCTTTTTCATCTGGATATATGTCGAATACTGTAACGTTCGTATAATCTTTACAATGTTGCTGATCAGCAGCCGTTACATATTTTTTCTCTATAGATTACGTATCAGATAGTAGATACATCATCATATTCACCGGTGTTATTATTTGTATTATCTGTAATGCCATCAGTTTCGAACATGACTTTTTGGATATATTCTTGTATTGCGAATATATCACGTACCATCCTAAAATTAAAATTCCATCAAACAAAACAAATTAGAATTTCAGTTATATAGTTAATGGCAAAACTTTCTGGAAAGTTTACCTTAACCTATGTAGTGCGATTGGCGTGCACGCCTTGGAATAACCTCCGTTTTACTGCGATTATTCCAATACGTTATGCAGGGCACTATAATTGAACGATATTCCTTTGTTGTTATAGTAAGCAGGTGGTATATATGATGCTGAGTTGTTAGTAGGTCATATGAGAATAAATTCCCCCGAATCAGTTTATTTATGAGGTAGTTGCAGGAACCGTTCGTTAGGTATATCACCCAGTTAGACAATCCAATGCTATGAGATGTCTATCAGTGTATTTCTTATTTTTTCTGGGAATTCTTCTAATTCAGGTAACCATTGCCTTAAGTTCTGGAAGTGTTTCATCTTTCGGTAATCAGAATCCTTCTGATTTGACCGGAAATGAATGGTTTATTGATCATGTCGTAATTGTTGTCTATGACCTAAATACATCCATAGAACACTATCAAAATGCTGGATTTACGGTCGTTCCTGGTGGAGTACACCCTGGTGGCTTCTCCCATAATGCCTTAATCGCGTTTTCCGATGGGAGTTACCTGGAATTGTATGCTCCGGTCGATCCGGCACTCTTTGGACAGATGGAACAACTGGTTGATTCGGGAACCTTTGAGACAGCGATGGCAGGAAGTGATGCAGTACAAAAGCGGTTTATGCATCACATCGCTGCAGGTCCCGGAATCGCGGATTTTGCTCTGTCTGCTCCTGGAATTAACCTCGCTTTTGAAGTGAACCGGACCGGGGATTATAATCTTACTATGGAGGGGCCAATACCAATGTCACGAATCAGGCCGGATGGGTTTGTACTATCCTGGCAGGTAGATGTTCCTGTTGGCCAGAACGCAACTGCCCTTCCCTTCCTTATCAGGGATGTGACTCCCCGTTCATACCGTGTTCCGGCGGCCGGGAACGCAACAGTTCATGCCAATGGAGCAACCGGCATTCAGAATATTCAAATCGGGGTTGGCGATCCCAATGCTATCACCCGGCTTTATACTATTTTGCTTGATAGTGTTCCGCAAAATCAGGTTGGAGATAGGGTCAGATATATCCTGAAGGGTTCGACTATCAGTGTCTGTGCTACCCCAGATACTATCACAAAAGAAAGATCTTTGAATATTACATTAAAAACTGGCAATGGGAGTGTTGCTGACATTCTGTGAGAATCATTACCTGGATGATGGGTTATGACGGGTCATTCTCTATAGGAGAAGATATACTGCTAATACCAGAGAATAGAAAATACCAGAATATCCATCAGGTTTTTCTGTATTACAGATAAATTCTACATATGGGAGGTAGTCTTTTTCGCTATGCTCTTTTTTTATGTGGAACTCTGTTTCTTTTCATTATTGCACTCTTCACAATTTTACCTGGCCAGGATAAAACGGATTTTGCAGGGGAACCAACTGTCTTACTCGTGTATGCATCTGCAGGTATCATGCCCCAACTTTTGAATACAAGTCAGATTGATGGGTTTTTTATCTGGGAACCGGTGGTTTCTACTGCTGAGTTAGGAGGGATAGGAAAGAAGATTGCCGATGGATCCGTTCTCCCCCCGCCAGGGGAATGGAAGAATACGGCTTGTTGTGTTCTGGTCATGCGAAATGAATTCATTGCAGAATATCCCACCATCGCTGCTCTGCTTTCTGCACTGACAACGGCAGGAATGGAGCGGATAGAAGAAGATCCTTCCCTCGCAGTAAATTTAACTGCAGGCTGGGTATTTGGAACCCAGCCGATACTGTCTGCAGGTCTTTCTCTTCAGCCAACAGATGTTGAGAAGCATTCTTTTCAAAATTTAATTTTCACGGGGGATGCAACAATACCTGACATTACACGTTTTTCGTGTCTGGCTGATGAAATAAAATATTGTCATCCATCTAAAAAATCCTTTATCAACTCATCTGTTGCTCTTGCAGGAAAAGATCTGTTGTCTGGTACAAAACCAGTCCTACCGCTCATTCCTCCACATGTAACCATTGGTTATTTACCATCTTCTGATCATTATGCTCCCCTGTATGTTGCGATTCAGGATCATGACACATTCTGCAAAAGATACGGGTTTTGTTTTGTTCCAGAAGATGGGGATTCCGGACGCCCGACCATGTGTGATCTAATAGTGGATAACCAGACTGCAGCATATATACAACTGATCCCTGGCCAGGTGGGGGGTGGGGTGATGACTGGTCTTGGGCAGGATGTCATAGATGTGGGATATCTTGGCAGTATACCCGCAGAATTACAGATACTGTTTGGGAATAATGCATCGGTCATTCAGTCAGTCAATACCCGGGGATCCGGACTGGTAGTCGATGATATGGCACCCTGCTTTGACTGGAATACCTTTATTGCATGGATTAAAACGAGATCTGAGAAGCATAAACCGGTCATACTGGCAACAGCCCAGAGCTCGATTCAGGAAGAGATGATCCGTGAAGCACTAAAATATGAAGATATACATATCGGGTTGTATGGGGTACCTTAATCCTAGGAATATCATGATAACTCTCCCTCAGATTATCAAGGGACTTGTCATCCCTGTTGGAATACTGTTCATCTGGCAACTCCTCTCATACCAGATCCATAATAATTTCATACTTCCTGGATGGGGCGAAATTTGTTCAATCCTCTTTATACCGGGAGAACCGTTATTTGGCGGCCCGTCTCTTCTTGAAAACAGCTTTTACAGTCTTGAACGCGTTCTTGCTGGCTTTCTATTGGCGATAATAGTAGCTGTGCCGCTCGGTCTTATCTGTGGCTGGTCAAAAGAGGTTTATACCTATGTGAATCCCTTTATCCAGATTATCAGGCCAATTCCTCCTATAGCCTGGATGCCACTTGCTATTGCCTGGTTCAGTATTGGATTTGGCTCGATCATCTTTATCATATTCATTGGTTCATTCTTTCCGGTTCTCATCAGTACCCTCGATGGGGTAAGAGTGGTCAGGATCCACTGGCTGGAGGTAGCAGAGACCCTGGGTGCTACAACAACAGAAAAATTTCTGACGGTTGTTATTCCTGCATCCCTCCCGTTCATCTGGACGGGTCTTCGGGTGGCATTTGCGGTAGCCTGGATGTGTGTTGTTGCAGCTGAGATGCTTCCCGGAACTAGTGCAGGTCTTGGGTACCTCATTATGTATGCCTATAATCTGGGTCAGATACAGGTCATCGTTGCCGGTATGGTTATTATTGGGATCATCGGGATCGCTTCGGATTGCTTTTTCAGAATAGGTCAGGCACGGTTTTTCAGCTGGCAGGGGAAGGAATGAAAGATATTCTTGTTCTTGATGGGATATCCAAAGTTTTTTCAGATGGGATCTCAGTATACCCTGCCCTGTCCAACATATCGTTTGCCATTCGAAAGAGAGAAATTGTCTGCCTGATGGGGCCTTCAGGTTGTGGAAAGTCTACTGTACTCCGAATAATTGCCGGTCTAATGAAGGCAGATGCCGGGATGGTGCATAGTGGTGTGTGTGACGAACCTGCCTGTATTCATGCTGCTATGGTTTTTCAGGAACATGGACTCTTTCCCTGGCTTTCAGTCTATGATAATGTCGCATATGGACTCCGGCTGAAGATCCGTTCTTTCAAAGAAACAGAGATACGAAAGAGGGTTACAACTCTTCTCTTCCTTGTTCACCTGGAGGCATTTTCATCGTCACTTCCTCATCAGCTCTCCGGAGGAATGAAACAGCGGGTAGCTGTTGCACGTGCTCTAGCCATTGAACCTGAAATTCTCCTTATGGATGAACCTTTTAGTGCCCTTGATTCGTATACTCGAATGGAATTAGAGGACGAGGTCCTAAGAATACGCCATGAGATGAATACAACTTTTCTTTTTGTTACTCATAATCCTGAGGAGGCAGTATATCTTGCGGATAGGATAATCGTACTCTCTGCCCGACCGGCAACCGTCAGGGATGTGATACCAGTTTCCTTTCCGTATCCCCGTGATATCGGTGATCCCCAGGTCATTGAGGTTATCCGGCTGGTAACCAGAATGGTAACATCCAAAGAGAAATAGCTGAAAAATTGTCAATCTTTGAATTACTATCCGAAAAAGAACTGCCTTTTGGTTTAAAGATATAAAATGAGAATTTCTTCAAGAGGATCAATTCTGATATCAACGAAATCGGCAGGACTGCCGTTATCATAAGGCAAGTTGTAAACTTTCCCGGCAATACGGTAATATAGCATCTCAATTCATTCAGATAAAAACCAAAAAAACGTAATCTCTTTTACAAAAATAGTAATCTAAATGAATATCGTGCCTGTTAATCCCATGTAAAGAACGATTGATATAGTCACAGAGTACATTTGTGCAACATGCATGTACAAAAAATCTTTCAGAGAATACTGATTTTAGTGGTTTTATCTATGTGTTTCGGAGTACCTGTTTTTGCAGACGGTATAGTTACCACTGAACTGTCTGGTGATACACAACTATCTGACGGTATAAATTGTGAGGTACCTGGATATTCAGAGACTGCAGCATATGAATCATATCTGAATGCCGGCAGGGAGTACTACCTTTTTGAGCAGTATGATCTTGCTGAACCAAATTTATCAGCTGCTATCTGTCTGAATCCTGTTGATGATGTCCCGTATCTGTATCGTGGCAGCATATATTATCGCAGTGGTGAGTATGATCGTGCAGAAACGGATTTTTTACAGGCTTCTTTACTAAACCCTGATCATTTCATGCCGTTTCAGTTTTTGGGCATGCTCTGGTACACCCGTGGCGAGTATGATAAAGCTGTATCCAATTATACCGCAGCAATTGATCTGAATCCAGATGATTACATGCTATATCTGTATCGTGGCAGTTTATTGTACCAAATTGGGGAATATGATGCAGCCTGTGATGATTTTACCCAGTCTGTAGCAATAAATCCTGATGATTACATGTTATATTTGTATCGTGGCAGTCTATTGTACCAAATAGGGGAGTATGATGCTGCCTATGATGACTTCACCCAGGCTATAACCCTGAATCCTGATGATTATCTTTCCTGGATGCACCGTGCAATGGCGCAATACCAGCTTCATGCCTATGAAGATGTGGTATCAGACTGTTCTATGGTCATTGAGATGAATACAGACAATTATCTTGCGTACATGTATCAGGGAGATGCGTACTATTTCATTGATAACTATAATCCTGCGGCAATAGATCTCCTGAGTGTCATTGACATTACCGCTGATGACTACAAATCGTATCGTTACCGGGGAGATGCCTATTACTTTATTGACAGATATAATCACAATATAACTAATTTTGACCAGGTCGTTAACCGGTATGCAGACAATATTTCATCATATCCGAGGGATGGAGATATTTGTTACCTGTATGAAGAACATAATCCGGTGTCTGACTATGCCAGAACCATAAATATCAATCCATCAGGCATTGCGTCATTTGAGTATAGAAACAAGACGTATTACCTGTTGCAAGAGGAAGATCTTCTCTCTTCAAACCTTGCTGTTGCCATTGATCTCTCCTTCCTCGATTATGAAGCATATCTGTACCGGGCAATGGCGTATCATTCTCTCTCCAATAATACTGCAGCCCTGGTTGATCTTGATACTGCTCTTGCTATCAGACCAGATGCCTATCTGCCATACATGTACCGGGGACTGGTGTATTATTCTCTTGCTGATTATAGTCATGCAGAATCTGACGAATCAACAGCAATTTCGTTAAATCCTGATGATTATCTGCCATATCTATACCGGGGAATGATTTGGTATGATATGGGTGCATATCAGCAGGCAGAATCAGACTGTACTAAAGCTATAGATCTCAATCCGTTCTATTATGAATCATATCTGTACCGGGCAATGACGCTGTATTCCCGTGAAGAGTATAAAGCAGCGATATCTGACTCTTCTGTGGCTATAAGTCTGAATCCTGATGATTCTCGTGCGTACCTGTATCGAGGTCTTTCCTATCTTGAAGGAGGGGAGATTGATATAGCAGCACAAGATATCGCAAGAGCACTTGCAATTGATCCTGCTGATAGCGTAGCCCTGCAGGCACAGGCCCGTATTGTGGCTACATTAGAAGAATATAGTTAATGGCAAAACTTTCTGGAAAGTTTACCTTAACCTATGTAGTGCGATTGGCGTGCACGCCTTGGAATAACCTCCGTTTTACTGCGATTATTCCAATACGTTATGCAGGGCACTATAATAGCAAATTTCTTTTTTAATTGTATTTTACCGGTTTCTTCTCTGGTACACAAGTGCTCCACGGACCGGGCATATTTCCATGCAACGGCCGCACATATAACATTCTGCCTTGTTATCATTCTGTTTTGCTTCATCAGTCGGACAGTTCTGCTCACACTTACCGCAGTTTATACAGAGATCGGTTCGAGCAATCTGAAAAAGGCCAGGAATGGTTGCAAGGGAAAGGAAAAAGCCGTAAGGGCAGATAAAACGGCAAAACGGTCGGTATATTATGAGTGCGAGGATAACCAGTATGCTAAAGACAAAGAATGAAAATCCTGCAACATTGAGGTAAAAAAAGTCTTTTACGCCGAGAAGTCCGAGTATGTTCACTGAAAATACTATGCCTGCAACAAGGATAAGAATAAACATCAGTATCCGCACTATCTTTGCGGCTGATTTTAAATTTCGTTTGTATTTTGGTAATGGGATTAGAAAGAGAAGTTCCTGTAATGTTCCTATCGGGCAGATATGGCCACAGAATATCCTGCCAAAGAGTATAGTAAACCCGATAAAAAAACAGAGTCCGAAAAATATCATCTGAACCGGAACCCCCAGTGCTGCGAACTCCATGAGTATTAAAAGCTGCAACTGATATGGTGCAACTGGTGAAAAGAGTAAAAATCCCAGTGCTGTAGAGATAACAAGGAAAATAAATCCAATTTTACGGGTGAATTTCCCTATTGACCACAGCCAGACAAGAAGAAAAAATACTATCAAAGCATATCCGAACCCAAGGGCCGGTGGAATTGTCTCAATAACCATAACTTTCCCCTGTAGTTTCTATACTGTTCATTTTTACCTTATTTAGTATAGATGATGTATTGGTATTATCGTTCTTTTTAGATAACTATCACTGAGAGATATGTGTGGCTATTATTCCATATGCGATAATTATCCGGATCAGGGACAGACCCGGTGAAAGATTCACCGTATCAGTTCTCATCAATTCAGGTTGGTTTCAGGTTTTTTACGTGTGTACTAATTTTATCGGTTGCATCGTCCAGATACCATCATTATTGTGACATTCGTACATAATGTGTTTGAGCATGGATGTATCACCTGGTATCACATTTTTAAGGTAAATTAGTTCTGAATTGGGTTTCCTGCCGATTCTGTTATGAATCACAAATCGAAACGCCTTTTACGGTATTTATATCAGTATAGTCAGATCTCATGATGTTGGTAGAATTGGTTTACATCATAGATTATCTCTTATATTTCTATCCTGCTTCCATCATAGGAGGCAGTTTTTTGTATGACAACGAGCTAGTACCTCTATCATCCAGTCAGGAGTTCTTCTCCTCATCACATGAGTGTTCCTCATAGCGGGTTATTGGTAACCATAGCAAAATACAAGATATATGATGATAAATGGCGATATCTCACTCTTCATGACCGTTGAGTTTCAGATGACACTCTTACTGCTGGTTGCAATTGGCGGATATATAATCTCATCCTGGATTCACCAGTCTGCTGTCGTTGGTGAGATTATCCTTGGACTGATAGTCGGGCCTAGTGTTCTGGGTCTCATTACCTATACCGATCTGGTGGAGATCTTTGCGCAGATAGGCGTTATCATCATGCTCTTTGTTATCGGGTTTGATTTTCATTTTAAGGATCTTTTGAATGGCAGATATGTGGTCATAGCACTATTTGGAGTTATTATCCCCTGGGTGGTGGGATTCTTATTTGCTATCACATGGGGTTTTGACTCAGTCAGTGCTCTCTTTGTCGGAACTGCCCTTACTGCAACGAGTGTTGCAATAACTGCAAATGTCCTTAAAGAGATGGGGAAACTTCATACGGTATCAGCAAATGCTATCATTGGAACTGCGGTAATTGATGATATCTTAAGTCTGATTGCACTTTCTATCACGACTGAAGTGATATCAAACTCATTTACTTTTTCCTTACTCATCTGGACGATATTTAAGCCCGTCCTCTTTATCGTTATAGCCGGGCTTGTTGGGATCTTTATTATTGAAAAAGTAATTATTGTAGTTGACCGGAGCGATTTTGCGGTTAGGTATCCTGAATTTGTATTTCTCTGTGGTCTGATGACCGCCTTTGTGTATGCTCTTATCGCAGAGATGGTAGGAGTATCAGGAATCATTGGTGCGTTTATCGCCGGTGTATCTTTACACCGGGTTGGGTTGATTCATTCAAAAAGTATTAAAAAAGGATCTGAATATCTCTATGTCCCGATGGCAGCAATATTTTTCATTTCACTTGGTATTTTAGTAGATCTGCATAAAGTAACGACAGACGTTTTACTGTTCACCTTTTTTCTGACTATCATTGCTATAGTCTCCAAATTTTTCGGCTGTGGTCTCGCTGCACGATTGCTTGGGATGACTGGTCGTGATTCGCTGATTGTAGGGGCCGGGATGATACCACGGGGGGAGATGACGATGATTGTTGCTCTTTTTGCAGTGAGCCTTGGGATTGCCCATCAGGAACTCTATATCGCTGTTCTTCTGATGAGTCTTGTATCAACATGTATTACACCAATTCTCTTTCATGACTGGCTGTTTAAAACGACTGCACATGAACCAGCCTTGCAGGATAGGGAAGGTCATTTCATCCATAGGAAATAAGGTTATTTGTGGCATAAAACCAAACATGACGTCCATATCTGCAGCAGGCAGTCCTGGAACCAAAACCCGGGTTTTTCAGGGAGGGATAACCAGGTTAACGAGTCAGCATTGGGATGTGATTTGTTTATCCCTGCCTTTGCAAATAGTCTGTATTATCCCTGCGTGAACAAGATTATCAAATACCAGGATCCTAAAAGGTTTCACCTACTGATCCTGAACTGATTACTTCTGCCTGAATATGGATCAGGGATTTTCTGCAGGTGAAGATAAGGAAGAGGAAGGAGTTACCAGAGATGGGGATATATCCCGAACCATCCGTACATAATTAGTAATCCTGATAGCATCTCCCTGTGGACCACGACCCTGCGGGTAATCGGCGGCGTTTCCAATCTTTGGATCACTGCGCTGCGCCCCAGCTCCATGAACGTCCTGCCACTGACCATTCATATATCCCATAGCCCTGCCAAATGCAATGTAAACCCCTGCTCTGCCTGATCCATCTTTGTTTACGTGGGTAGTTCCTGTCCAGTAAAAGGGGTAATCCTCTTGTCCAGCTTCGTTTGTAATCCGGGTACAGAAAAAGACCGGATCGATGGCTGCAGAGCTGGTTGTATCAGGAGACCGGGTGTAGTCTACAATACTCTGGAGTTCTTTTGCATTAGGGAGTCTCCAGTCGTTATGTCCTAGATAGTTGGATTCATTCTTTGTCTGAACCCATGAGAGAGCGTCTCCCCAGTTCATGCCTGAATCACTGTCTGACTGAGTCCACATAAGGCCGGTGGATCTGTCGGTTACTGTTCCGTCACCTGTATCTATGAAATCGTTTTTACCATAGTCAGGGTTCCCCCGGACGCAGATGACGAAAAATGTCTTCTCCCCGGTACCTGGCATACCCCTGACTACAGGCTGTCCCCCCAGACCAGGCACACTCTCCATTGGGGTTTTTCCACCAGGATTTGGTATACCTCCCCCAAAGGACTGGCCACCCTCTCCAGATATGGACAGTCCATACCCCTTTATCCGACCGTCAGCAAAGTTCACTCCAAAGAGTTTATCTCCGTTCCAGCCTTTAGCGACATCCAGGGTGCCTGATGCATACTGAGAGTCAATGATTCTCTCCCCGTCGCTTATTTGCCCATATTGAAATGTGAAGTAGTCAGTATTGATGAATGGTGTAAGGCCAAAAGTAGAGGTATCAAAACTACTTGGATCTGTGCCTCTGAAGTTGATCAGTGAATAAAGTTCCTTAATCGTTGGAATTCTCCAATCACTATATCCACCGAAATTTACGGCGTTAAGGTTAGCAGGGCGTAGTTGGACATTTGTCCAGGTGAGTTTATCGCTTATGGTGAGTGAGCCATCACCATTGGTATCAGGAGAACGTTGCCAGATAAGATCAGTGTTTTTATCATACACGGTCAGACCGTCGTCACTGAGTTGAAAGTCTGGCTGATTTCCAGAATACTGGGCGTCCTGGCCTGAGAAGGCCTGGCCCTGCTGTGGACAGGTAATCTCCTGGATACTATTATAGCATTTTGATTGTCCGGTATCAATGATTGGATACGAGACAAAAGCATCTTTTTGGAACGTACCTGTTGCACTGGCCATTGTTGCCATTACTGCCATGACACAGAGTGCGGTAAGAATAACACGAAAGGATCCTGATAATTCCATAATGACATATCCTTCTTACTGATTTTAACCAGATATTTAGGTTCAATTCATCAGGAAAAGGAGCAGTTTTCTTATCCTGTTCTCCTGAACTTTCCTGCCGGCACACAGATCTCAAATTTCGCTCCTATTCCTTCTTTTCCACACTCTTTGATAGACAGACCGGTTATCGAGAGGATTTCACGAGCGAGGAAGAGCCCTATACCGGTATGACTCCCATATCCATTATCGAAAATACGTTCTTTTTCTTCTTCCCTGATGCCGATTCCATCATCTTCACAGGTGATTACCAGAGCATCTTGTAATTCACAACAGGAGAATCTTATCTGGGATATCTCTTTCCCATGACGGCTGGCATTATCCATTAACGTGGTGAAGACTTTTCTGATGATAGGATCGGCATAGACTTCAATATCGGGTGGAATCTGGTTATCCAATATAATAATGCCGGAATATATCTCTGCTTTCGCAGATTCAACAATTGCGAAAATATCCTGCCATCCGCTGGATACAATCCCAAAATCCTCATACTCCCGGGTAAAGCCGATAATTGCTTCTATGCGGTTATCTGCTTCCTGTGCACTGGATATATATTCATGGATTTTCGCCAGATCAGAAGAATTTAAAGCCAGATTCTGAAGAAGTTCCACTGTTGAAATCTGATTGAAGATATCATGGCGGGTCAGACCGGTGAGTAGCCGAAGTTTCTGGTTTGACTCACGTAGTGCCTCCAGCGACTGTTTTCGTTCGGTGATATCAGTAAGGACATTTAAGGATGCAGGTCCCCCTTCAAACTGGATAAGTACTCCATTTACTTCAACAATCTTTCGCACGCCTTCTCTAGTGAGAATGGTTATCTCGTACGATGGGATTTTTTCACTGATAAACCTCTTCTGCATATTCTCTGCGACTACTCCCTGTGATTCCTGTGTGATATACCTCAATAGATGAGTACCTATCAGTTCTTCAGGAGTATAGCCCAATGTGGTTGCGGCGGTTTTATTTACAAACAGAATTTTACCGTTCCGGTGCACAAGGATGTAATCCGGGACATTATGTACTAACTTCCGGTACCGTTCCTCGCTCTCTCTGAGTGCTTTCTCTGCCTTTTTACGTTCTGTAATGTCAGTATTGGTGCCGATTACCCTGACAACATTACCTTTATCATCATATGTAACCGGTTTTCCCCTTTCCTGTATCCAAATCCAATCCCCGTTCTTAGATCTGATACGAAACTCTTTACTGAGGAAATCCATTTTTTCCTGGATCTGATGTAACAGATCTGGTACAACGTGATCCAGATCATCAGGGTGAATAAGAGATTTCCATCCTTCAAATGTTGCAGGGAATTCTCCAGGTTCGTACCCGAGCATCGTATAATACCGTGGGCTGAAAAAAGCTGTTCCTGATGGTATGTCCCAATCCCATAACCCGTCATTGGTAGCATCAAGTGTGAGCCTGAACTTCTCCTCGCTCTTCCTGAGTGCTTGTTCTGCATGTCTCCGAAGACTAATGTCTCTTATTACGCCAATAACCCCTACGAGTTTTTTGTTAAGATCAAAGGCAGGGTTTATTACCACCTCAGTCCAGACCGTAGATCCATCTTTACGGATAAATTCAAGTTCCATAACCTGGCTGTAAGGAATGGCTCTGTCTTTTTGTAATGCTTCCAATCCTCTCCTCCGATTCATCATGATGGTAGTGTAAGATTCTTTCGTCAACGAATCCTCGAGAGTTTCTTCCAGAGCCTCCTTTTGGGTAAGCCCCCGAAGTTGTAATACCGATGGGGAGATGTATGTCATTCGCATCTTTGTATCAGCAGTCCAGATGACATCATGAACATTACCGGCAAGTAAGTGGTATTTCTCTTCAGTATCCCTGAGTGCTCTCTCTGCTTTTTTATCTGCGGTAATGTCCCGCATAGATATCTGTGCCCCGGAAAAGATGCCATCGTGCATTATTGGTATCGCATGCACATTGACATATACTGCACATCCATCTTTTTTCTGTACCTGCATCTCTACATTTTCGATTGATTCCCCTTTCATATTCGCCTGCAAAGCGTTCAGATATTCATTAGCACTCTGCGTAAAGATGGTTGTGGCAATGAATTCAGGTGACGAACCAAGCAGTTCTTTTGGATCATACCCGATTACTGACCTTGCACAAGGAGAGACATAGGTTAGGTTCATCCCTTTATCAAGAATAAATATCAGGTCAGTAGATCGCTCGGCCATACCCCGAAACTGCTCCTCACTCTCCCTGAGAGCATCATCCACCCGTTTTTCTTCAGTGATATTCCGAATCGATTCGATAGCTCCGGTAATCTCGCCGGCCCGGTTGTAAAGCCGACATACTTTGGTGAGCACGGATATGCGATTTCCCTTTGGATGGGGAAGATCAGTCTCTGCTGTTATTGAATTACCTGTCCTGTTAATATTTGAGTAGTATTGTGCGATTTTCTCATCAGATTCATCGATCAGGTCTATAAGGGCAGGGCGTCGGGAACCATAGAATGGAACAGCATACTCAAAATTTCCCTTGCCCAGTATATCACTGGTAAAAACCCCGGTCATCTCCTCGATTGCCAGGTTCCATGCGATAACCTCTCCGGACCGGTTAATGGCAAATGTGGCATCGGGTAGGAAGTCAATAATATCTGAAAGTCGTTTTTCCGAGTCATAAAGCGAGCCTTCTGCCTGTTTTCTCCTCACTGCATTTCGGATCTTTTGCGCTAATTCGGCAAACTGTGCCTGGGGGTCACCTCCTTTCTGGAGGTAAAAATCGGCTCCGTTGTTTATAGCATCGATAACGACCTCCTCACGACCCCGGCCGGTGAAGAGAATAAACGGGATGTCTCCGAATTGTTTTCTAACGGTTTTTAAAAAATCTATTCCATCCATACCCGGCATCAGGTAATCTGATACGATGGCATCGTATGAAGGGATTATTTGGGAATTTAACGCCTCCTCTGCTGAGGTCATGGTCCCGACACGAAACTCTCCTGACTGTTCCAGAAAGAGGCGGGTTATTTCAAGAAGATCGGGTTCATCATCTACATAGAGTACAGAAAACACTGGCAGGTTCGTGTTGCATTGTGATTCTGTATCAGGCATTGTGCATTCCTATAAATGGATAAGATCTATTAATTCAGAGGTGGACTGTTTATGCAATCCGAAATGTTCCCCTGGGTACCGTAATCTCGAACCTGGCCCCTTTTCCAAAAATTCCGTTTTCCTTGATGGTTATATCCGTAAGGGAGAGGATATCCCGTACCAGAAACATTCCAAGCCCGGTATTCTTCCCAAATCCCCGCTCAAATATCTGTTCCTTTTCTTCAGCAGCGATTCCTATCCCGTTGTCTTCCCACACAACTGTCAGTACATCGTCTGACTGGTGGGTAGACACGCTGATATTGGTCACTTTCTGACCATGCCTGATAGAGTTGTCAAGGAGGTTAAAAAATACCTTTTCGAGCATGGGATCTGCAAATATGGACACATCCTGCAGATTTGCTTTCAAGGTGATATGTGCCGGGATATGTGAATGGGGCATGATAGCATCCAAAACCTGCCATTGAGGCTCATGTATGCCAAGGTCCTCGTAGACCCGGGTGAATTCTATCTGGGACTGAATAGCCGCTGTGGCGGCTCCTATATTCCGGATATACTCTAAAAGATTGGGATCTTTTAATTTTAATTCTGCGATATCAAGATACAGAAGGATAGCAGAGACGTTGTTGAGAATGTCATGCCTGGTGATGCTGGAAAGCAGATTGAGCTTGCGGTTTGCCATTCGAAGAGCTTCTTCTGTTTTCTTACGTTCGGTAATATCCTGGTTCGCACCGTGGGTCTTGATAGTTTCGCCTTTTGAATCTTTTGTAATTCCGAAACGCACTACTATGTGTCGTATCTCACCATTCTTACGGATAATGCGGTGTTCACACTGTGATGTGAACTGTGGGTCGGTTGTTTTTATGGCTTTTTCTATTTCCCTGGCAACCATATCACGATCTCCTGGGTGGAGAAACTCCCGGGCGTAGGTTTCTGCCGTCATCTGATGTCCACCTTCATTCTCCGCTGTAGTACCATACAGAGCATAGAAATGATCATCAAAGGTAAAAACATCTGTCCTGATATCATACTCCCAATTCACGAGATGTGCCATATCCATCGCCTCTGATAGCATTTGCTTGCTTTTCTTGAATGCACGCTCAATCTGGGTGCGTTCGATCTCAGATGCAGCTTTCACAGCGATGATGTCCATGATCTCCTGAACCGAAGGGGGTGGGTGAATAGGGTTTCGAAATAGTGCACAGAGGACTCCAAAAACCTTTCCTGTGGAATTTTGAAGAGGCGTTCCTATATATCCACGGATATTAAGATCTTTGAGATCCTTACTTTCCGGGAAGAGTTGGGCGGCATTATCTGGATATTGGCAAAATCCCTTTTCCGTAACATTTTCGCAGGGTGTCCCTGTGAGGGTATAGGCAAAATCAGAAATCTCCTGTCCGTCAAGGAGCATGGAAAGAACTTTAACCGTCTTTGTATCGGGCTGGATCTCCCCAACCATGACACAATCAGCTCCCAGCCAGGAGCTGACGTTTTCTGTAATTTTCTGGAGAGAATCGATTCCGGTTGTTCCTATCATGCTCCTGACCAAAGCCTGAAAGGCAGACTCTGTAGTCTTGCGTTCGGTGATATCTTCGATAGTTGAGAGAATATGAGGCTCTCTTCCTATCATAATTAGACTGGATGAAAACTGGCAGATCCTGTTCTCTCCGGTTTTTATCCGGCATGTGATTTCCATGTTTTGAATGCTCCGCTGGTTTTGGAGCGAGGAGACTATCCGCTCATATTCATCAGCAACAGCAAAAATACCCAGTTCATCTGACGTTTTGCCAATCAGGTCTTCCCGGGCATACCCGGTATTTCTTAAAAAAGCCTCGTTCACATCAATAAAAGTTCCATCAACTGCTGAAACGACAGTGAGCGCAACCGGACTGTTCAGAAAGATGGTGGCCAATCTGTTTTCTGACTCCCGTAATACTTCTTCTGCCCGTTTTCGTTCAGTAAAATCTCTCATAGAGATAAATAATGCTTCTGATTGCATGAACGGGATCTTCTTCCCGGTGCATTCGACCCAGATCTCCCGTTTTGCTTCCGTGTTGAGTTTATATTGGACAAGGCATACGTCGATACCCTGTGCAATCAGGCCGATATCCCGGATCATGTCGGCCCGGGATTGTGGATCAACAAATTCCAGTAAATTCCTCTTCCCAATCAATGTGCCGGAATCCTTCACATCTATAATACGCCCTGCCGCCCGGTTAACAAAGAGGATGTTTCCCTTATTATCTATGATTGCGATGCCGTCAAGCGAGTATTCCACAAGAACCCTAAATTTCTCCTCACTATCCCGGATCGCTTTTTCGGCATGTTTACGGCTTGTGATATCGATTCCGATACCCGTAAAATACTTCCGGCCCTCGACATCAAGTTTAACAGCGGTAAAATAGAACGGGATCTTCCTCCCGTCCTTTATTGTCAGGTTTGCTTCTGCTTCACCATAGCCTTCCCGGATAGTCCGCTCAACCGCTTCCCTGATGATGGCTGTATCATGGGGATCATCCTTGTACCAGTCGAGCACGTGCATACCGGCGAGTTCCTCTCCCGAATAGCCGGTGATAATCTCATGGTTTCTGTTCCACTGTACCAGATGCCCGTCATCATCGTAGACATATAAGAGGCCGGGGATACTATCAAGGACTGCATCAGTAAAATCTCTCTGTTTCTGCAGTGCTTCTTCTGTCCGCTTCTGTTCTGTTATATCCCTGCACACCATCTGGCATTCAGACGCCGTACCGGCGTTTTCGAATAAAGCCCGGACAGAGCAGAGGTGCCAGTATTTTTCCCCATCATTGCCGGTGATTACTTGCTCGATCTCACGTATGGGTGTTTGCACAGTGAGTGAAGAAAGAACATTATCTATCACCGTATAATTTGCGATCTGCATTATCTCGTGAATATTCTTTCCCTCTATTTCATCCGGGCCCAGCATAGGCATAAAGTATAATTGGTATGCTTCGTTGGCGAACGTGATTGTACCATCCGGGGTAAACCGTGTTATCATATCAGTCTGGTCATTGACAACGGAACGGTACCGTTCCTCACTCCTTCGCAGTGCCTGTTCAATCCTCTTTAATTCGGTGATATCCCGGATCGATTCGATTGCCCCGGTTATCTCTCCTGCCTGGTTGAAGAGAGGACAGGCCTTGGCAACTATGAATATCCGGTTCCCTTTCGGATGAGAAAAATCAGTCTCTATCACAAGAGAATTGCCAGTCCTGTTACTATTTGAATAAAATTGTACAATCTGTTCATCAGGCTCATTAATAAGGTCTATAAGGATAGGGCGCCGTGAGCCATAGAAGGGAATAGCATACTCATATTCTCCCTTACCAAGCATATCACCTGAAGTGACGCCGGTCATCTCCTCGATTGCCCGGTTCCAAGCGATAACCTTTCCGGACTGGTCAATGGCAAAGGTGGCATCTGGTATGAAGTTGATGATATCAGAGAAGCGTTTCTCTGAGTCATACAGTGAGCACTCTGCCTGTTTTCTTCTCACTGCCTGCCTGATCTTTTGTGCCAATTCGGCAAACTGTGCCTGGGGGTCACCGCCTTTTTGAAGGTAAAAATCGGCTCCGTTGTTTATAGCATCGATAACGACCTCCTCACGACCCCGGCCAGTGAAGAGAATAAATGGTATGTCTCCGAACTGCTCTCTGACAGTTTTTAAAAAATCTATCCCGTCCATGCCCGGCATCTGGTAATCGGAGACGATGGCATCATATGAAGGGATTCTTAGGGAATTCAGGGCCTCCTGTGCCGAGGTCATGGTCTCGACTCTGAATTCTCCTGACTGTTCAAGGAATATCCGGGCTATTTCGAGAAGATCCTGCTCATCATCCACATACAGCACAGAGAATGCCGACCGGTTTATGTTACATTGTGTTCCTGTATCAGACATTATAAAATTCCTAAAAAATGGATAGCTCATTCGGCTGACTTGTAATCCCTGTTATCTGAAACGCTTTTTAGCATCGTTATTTCAACTGTACATCTTTCCCGGAATTCTGGTTTCTTTATCGTTATTGGTATAGATTCTGTTCTTTTTTGGGGGGATAAGGTTTTTGATGCCGAAAACGATGGCTATGGGAAAATCCCCGAATTTTTCCTGGTATGGTTTTTCGGGAACTAAAAATATCATGGACCTTTCCAGGTAGAGATAATTGTCTTGACTCAGAAATAAGAATGATCTGTTCATGACTGCGTGTACATATCATGATCCTGTAAAAACCCCATGAGGCTATGCTTCATGTTTAACTAAAAAAATCTCCATGCAACAGACTCGTATGATTCGAAAAACTACATGCTGTAACTTTTGCCAATCTCTGGTCTCATACAGGATTGTACCTGTTGATTACCGGTTACTTTTCTACCCCTGATAGAAATCATTACGTATTTGTAGTATCATGTAGGAATATGCAACCACATTTCTTTGTAGTCATGGTCATTTGTATCATCCTTATCGGTGTACCGGCCAGTGTAAGTGCCAGCGAATCTGCAACAGCAGGTTTGATTGCACCTATCCTGCTTGATCCACATCCTTTCGGGGTAATTACCGGGTGGAACACACTTTTATCAGTTCTGCCTGGAACCGGGGCTATTATCACTGAAAATGACAAGGACCCGAATTCTATCTCTGTTACAGGGACAAAAATCCCGCTCATGGATCAGCTACTTCAGGGAAACCTGGAATTTCAGGAAAATGTCTTTCATACAGATCCCGGACTGTATCAGGAACTGGCCAAGGGTCAGAGTCCTGAGATCCTCTGGATAGGATGTTCTGATTCGCGATCGGATCCGGAACGAATTACCAGTTCCCCGCCCGGCAAATTGTTCGTTACCCGGAATATAGGTAATATTGTGCCAAACCATGACTGGAACCTTGCTACGGTTATTGAATATTCCATCAATTACCTGAAGGTGAAGGAGATTGTTGTCGTCGGCCATTCTGATTGCGGTGCCATAAAAGCACTGGATATAGATCTCGATGATCCCTATATCTCACTCTGGCTTAATGATGCACGTGAGGCGAAGACACGAGTCGATGCCCGGATTGAAACAGCACTCACTCCTGAAAATAAAAAAGAACGCTCTCACCAGATAGAACTTGAAAATGTCAGGCTTCAGATAGAACACCTGATGACGTATCCCTCTGTCCAGCAGGCTGTTGATGAAGGAAAAATAGAGGTTCATGGTCTGTACTATGACCTGGCAACAGGCACCCTTTCACCGGTAACATGACCCGTTCCCCGGGTGCCAGGAAATTCATATGTATTTTTTATCTGTATGAATTTTAACGACAATGCCCGGTGCTTCACATTTTCCAGCGGTAAATAGGAGCAGAATCAACCTGAGTACCGGAATGGCGAGTCACTGAAGTCAATAATATTGAGTTAATCAACACACGACAGTAATAATCCTTCAAAAAATAATACCCCCTGATGATGTTCGAGAACTTCAGGTTTCAAAAAAAGCATCTGAAAAGGGAGCCTTTAAAGCACATTAATTTGTAAATGAACGTCAAACTGAATTATCAAAATGAGTGATTTGCTATTATCAGACAGCCTCAAAGCCTCTTAATCAATGATACTAATAACTGACCATAC
>CAYRYR010000025.1:24201-29111 GCA_964428385.1 uncultured Methanoregulaceae archaeon | reverse complement strand
TAACTACAGCATCAAACGGTGCGATGTGCTCAGAAAGTCCCTCGTTTTCATCGAATGAAAAGATCGTGATACTCCCTGCCTTTTTATTGATAAGCATCCGGCTTGCAACAGTCCCATCCTGATAAGAGACTATATCCTTGAGGGATAGGACCTTTGCATACAATTCATCCCGTTTTTTGCCAGATTTATCCGGATTCTCCAGTTTGAATTCAACCATAGTATACTCTTTCAAATATGTTTTGGATTATAGAAAACTGTTCTTCAATGTACGATAAAATGAAATCCTAAAACCAAAAATATAAATTTTCGAGAAATTGCACGTGCTGCTTTTAATAAAGGATTATGAAGTTATTTTATATTGTTTGATAGTTGGAACTCTGGAGCCGACCATCTATATTTATAGAACGGTTGAGGTGGAATAGGTTCACCAGAGTTAAGAAAACAGGATGGTAAATCCTGATACTTTAGATAATGTCTAAAGAAATACTTTACCTATCCCTGTATATGGATTAGAAGTCCATTAGAGAAAATACGGAATTATCAGAGTTTTTTATTTGTTGAATCGAAAAGGTATTGATAAACACCGTGCAATAAATTTATTCCAATGAATAATGAAGATAAAGAAATGTAACAATCAATTTGCTGGACGATTGAACATTATCACAAAGCGCTTAAAAACCTGGCAATGTAACACAATAATGTCTGGTTCAAAAAAAGGCATATTATCATATCTTGTTAGTGAACCCACTTCTCCCCGGTACTGGAGATCTCTTTCTTCCATATCGGGACGTACTCCTTGATCTTCTCAAGGATGAACCGGGATCCTGAGAATGCATCATCACGGTGGGGAGCAGTAACAATGATGACCACAATAGGTTCTGTTACTGCTAACCTTCCGGTCCTGTGCACAATATCTACAGAACAGAGGGAAAACTGATCTTTTGCCTCTGCTGCAAGTTTCTTAAGATCTCGAAGAGCTATCTCATCAAACGACTCTAAATCAAGAGCCTCAATGCCGTCATCCCGCACGGTCCCAAGAAAGATAACCATTCCACCTGCCTCAGGACGAATTGCAGAGGAAATCATCGCAGCAATATCGATATTTTCAGACGTAAGTGCTATCATTTCATCCTCCTGATACCGGGGGATAGATAACAATCTCGTCACCGTCTGTAACAACCTGGGAAGAAACCTCATCTGGTTGTATCCGAACCCGGTTTAGCATTACAAAGATGTACGAATGCAACACTCCCTCTTCTGAGAAGAGTGCACCAACACCATCAGGATATCCTGTAGCAAAGTTACGCAGGATATCAGCCAGTAACACTGTATTTGATATCTCAATCTCATTTTTTTCCCCAAAAATATCTTTAAATCGTGCAAATGCAAGAATTGTTACGTTCATTCCTTATTTTCTCCTCTTATTGTATCTATAAAAATCTGTTTAAGATGCATTTGATCAGGTAATCAGATCTCTGATATATGTTAACGCTGCGATTGCATCAGCCCTCTTCTGATCAATCCGGTTCTGTATAAGCCATGCAAGAGCTTCATCCGGAGACAGGGAACGTAACATATCCCGGCACCGGGCAAGAATCGTCTCATAAGTTCTCTCAGGATAGTAAACCTGCTGTGCAGTCTTTAGGATGATTCCTGCATCTTCTGCAGAGAATATCCCTTCCTGTACTGCAACATCCAAAGTTACCCGTATATTGACAAGAGCTTCTGACTGGGGTGTATGATAAAGCGGATCGCAGATGAGTGCTACTTCATCATCAGAGATAATAATGCCATCCCGGTACATCTCAAAAACTTTCCCTATCCCTATCATCCCAAACGGGAGAAGTTCAACCGCACGGAGAGCTCCCATACTGGATGCACCGATGACCTGTACTCCCATCTTGAGAAGGGTAAGGATTTCCCGGTGACCAACAGCAGCATCCTGAAAGAAGACACCATCAATAATACCAATAATATCAGGTGGAGAAGATAAAAAATTCGCTATATCTCCACGTTTAATCGGTGGAAAATATGTCACCTGTGAAAGAATTTGTTCTGCTTTAGGAATTGGCAGGCTTGGACCCAGGAAGATTACGACGGCTGGCATATCGACACCTATTTCCTATTCTGTCAGGATCAACTGCATACATCTCAAGTCCGGGAACAATGACCCGCACAACGGGAACACCAATGTGAGGGAGAGTCAAATCACATACAATGATCCGGTTACATCCTATTGCGTTAAGCCTGTCTGTAATATATTGTATCTCTTCAAGAAAGTCATCGCTCTCAAACCGGTGGATTTCACTGTACTGGATAGTCTTTTCAGAATCAAACCATTTACGATTGATACGTTTTGTCCGTTCGTACCCAATCTTTCCTTTCATAAACCCCTCTGTTGTGTCTTCACGTGCTCCATGAATCTGTGTAGCCCGGCTCTGAGCAACTTCAGTCAGGGCACGAAACAGAGCTATTTCAGGACAGCTATGCGTACCCATTCCAATAGTAAGAAGAGTCGGATCTTTCAGTTTAACATCATCTGCAACTGCAACAACCGTTGGAATACCAACATCGCTGGTAATATCACGAAGAATAATATCAATGTCTGCTTCTGCAAAACGATCAAGTAATTGTAATGCCATTGGATCATTGATATTTTTAATTACCAGACCGGCATTATGTGACGCTTCTACAAGTGACCATGCATCGCGTTCGATCAATTCACATATAGCGTGATATACAGCTTCCTCAATTGTGTTTCCCGAAGCAAGGCCATTTGTATTGGTTTTCATCAGGGTGTTGTAATCCAGGGGCACGGGATGACCTACCGCATGAGCAGGAACCCATATCGCTTCGTTCTGAATGATATCATACCCTTTCATCCAGGGATACAGAGTTTCAGAATTTGTTCCCCGTGGAATGATAAGATCCTTTGGGGCCAGAGTTGGTTCTTTATCTGTTAATGAACTATGCATATCAAGTATTATCTCATGTCCGTCTGGCTCTGCTGAAAACCGCTCGATTCCCTCCATGATTGCTGAGGCTCTCGCTGCAGTTTCAGTAACACCTTTTCCATTGTACACAGATATTGCTCCAAGTGCCGCTGACGGTCTGATGCATGAGAAAACAGGAATTCCAATCCGATCTAAATCAGTAATGTTGGCAACACGTGTTATTCCACAGACAGAAGCAAATGGTTCAACACGTTTAAGGGTCTCTTCTGGTGATACCGCCCGGTGTGTTTCTTGTTTGTACAGTTTTTTGCAGGATCCTAAGATCATTTCTACTACAGAATATGACGTGCTTGGTAAACAGGTTGTCGTATCAGAAAGAGAATCTGGTACATGATGACAAAGAATGGTACTTTACAGGGGAAAGATGATATCCTACGAAAAAAAGAGAATGATAAAATGTTTTCTGTACGATTGAGTGTTAGTATTAGGAAATTTTAGTACCAATAAATTTGCCTTGTCTGGTTTATATTCATTCAGGAATTTATAGAAAGAAGCTGAGATAGGAAACAGACAAATCTATCAACAATATTTTACCTTGTGATATCTTCAATAGCACATGTTAGAAATCTGAAAATGTGAAAATATAACGTATAATACGCAATTGAATAATAGTAAAATATCACTCCTGATATCAGTTTTAATTATCAATGCTAGTAACGCTAAAATTATTAGTGCAATTTAATTGAGAAATTTCAATGAAAACAGATGATATAGATCAATATAACGCATGGGAATTAGAATATAAACAAAAAGGGAGACTTTGGACTCAATACCCGGTTCATACAATGCATGTATCTTCAAACGATCAGATATTAGAGTTGGGAGTTGGAAATGGAAAAAATATACAGGGATACTTATCTAATTTATTACAACCAGATAAATTAGAAATAACAGTTCTTGACATTTCACGTTCTGCATTACGGCTTGTAAAGACAAATACCAACATTCCTCAGGATGTATTTGCTATTCAGGCAGATGTCTGTTTTCTTCCTTTTACTGATGCATCATATGGTATTATTTTTGTAGTACATCTTCTGGATCATCTTCTGGAAAAAAAAAGAGAATTAGCTGTTGCAGAGATACAACGGATTCTCAAACCCGGAGGAATCATTTATATAACCGTTTTTGGAGTTTGTGACATGAGATATGGGAAGGGGGTACTGGTAGAAGAACATACATTTTGCAAAGGAAATGGAATAATTACTCATTATTTTACAAGTGAAGAGCTAACATCCTTATTTCCTTCTCATTATCAGGTTATTATACAGAAAAGTGCCTGGGAAATGAGAATAAAAGGAAAAATACACAAACGGGAAGAATTTATAATTACAGTTCAATCCTTATGCAAGTGAAAGGAATACTTTGTTACTAATACATTTTTAGGCACATCAAAATTTCTTTACAGGTACTAATTTTTTAATTGAATCACATTACAAAAAACATTTCCGCGAAATAATATTCGTTTTTTTTATTGGTTTAGTATAAGACAAATTATGATTATTTTTAAGGAGATTGTCTCGAAATTTGTCATGAAAATGGATCCTTATTTTCATAAGTTGAGCCTTATGGCAACATCATGGTGTTTAATTTAAATCTGAAAAAAGTTGTGAACACCCCTACCCCTTAGTTTCCACTGGAGTACAGCTGTTCAGATTTAATAAAAAGTTGTGTACGATATTCTACATAAGAATCCAAGAAAATAGGGCTAAAATAACATAATTGACCAGATTCTACTAAGTTAATACAGACTACACTTTTCAAATACAAGTCAATAATTTTGCATCACTAAATTAGAGTTATATTTTTTATTTTTTGTAGTGTATCGATACACACCATACGAAAATCTCAAATTAAAGTTATTTTTTAATTTAAAGTTATTTTTTAATTTAAAGTTAT
>CAYRYR010000025.1:0-24101 GCA_964428385.1 uncultured Methanoregulaceae archaeon | reverse complement strand
AATCTCAAATTAAAGTTATTTTTTAATTTAAAGTTATTTTTTAATTTAAAGTTATATTTATCCAATTCAGATTTGATAGTGTACTACATTTCCGTAGGTTAAGAATTAATTATAGTGCACAATAGAACTTTTTGGAATAATCAAAGTAAAACGCAGGTTTTCTAAGGTGTGCGTACTAATCGCACCACATAAATAAAAGCAAATTTTTTAGAAAGTTTTACAATTAACTATAACCTCTCTCATAAATAACCAAAACAAAAAATTTGTACTTAATTAAAAAAGTTTTAACAAAAATAATTATAATAAGAAAACTTATAAATACTAAAAATGCAAATTGTACACTAGGATTATTCTTTTTTTTTAATTATTACATGCTTTAGGATTCTTTTATAATTTCCAATGGAAATGAAGGGGTGGGGGGTCCTTAAAATATCTTATATAAAAGTTTAATCTTACAATTAATCCTTTTTAAATGTATATTTGTCCACTGGATCCATAGGCTTATCGCCTGCGGAATCTAACAGTAAAGATCTGGTACATCTATGTCAGATGAACAAAATCCTTCTGAAGGTCTTTTTGAGAAATTTCTTTCTACTAGTAAAATATTCAAAAATCGTGAAGTTTTACGGCATTCATACCGTCCTCAGATTCTTCCTCACAGAAAACCTCAAATTAATCAAATAGCTTCCATCCTAGCTCCGGCACTCCAGTTTCAAACTCCTTCAAATATACTCATTTATGGAAAAACAGGAACCGGTAAGACAGCTTCTGTAAGATATATTGGTTCTGAACTTGAACAGACCAGTGCAAACATGGGAACCATATGCCAGACAGTTCATCTTAATTGTGAATTAATTGATACACAATATCGTGTACTGGCTCAGATATCCAAACTCCTTATAGGAGAAGATACTTTTTCCAGTGACAAAACACGAACACACATTCCCATGACCGGGTGGCCAACAGACCAGGTATATCATGAACTTAAAAATCAGCTGGAAGGATATGGAGGAGTATTTATCATCATTCTTGATGAAATTGATAAATTGGTTAAGAAAAGTGGAGATGATACTTTATATAATTTAACACGTATTAATACAGATCTCTCTTTTTCAAAGATATCGATTATTGGTATCTCAAATGATTTAGGATTCAAAAATTTTCTTGATCCGCGTGTTCTTTCTTCATTATCTGAAGAAGAATTAGTCTTTCCTCCTTATGATGCACTTCAACTTCGTGACATTCTTCGTCAACGGGCAGAAATAGGATTTGTTGATGAGGCTCTTGATGAAGGTGTTATTCCTCTCTGTGCAGCACTCGCAGCTCAGGAACATGGAGATGCTCGTCGTGCTCTTGATTTATTACGAGTATCAGGAGAACTGGCAGATCGGGAACGGGCTTCTCATGTTACTGAAGAGCATGTAAAAAAGGCTCAGGCAAAGATTGAAACAGATAGTATGGCAGAATGTATCAGAACACTCCCAACCCAGAGTAAAGTTGTTCTGTATTGTATGCTCCTGCTTGACAGGAGTGGGCACAATATCTTTATCAGCGGAGAAATATCACGCATTTATAAGGAAGTTGCTCCATTACTTGAGATTGATGTTCTTACTCACCGGCGTATTACCGATCTGGTATCAGAGCTCAATATGCTTGGAGTTATCAATACGCGCCTGGTAAACCGGGGTCGTTATGGAAGAACCAAAGAGATGTGGTTTGATACAAACACTCCCCGAATTTGGGAAGTAATTATGGAAGCAACTGATGGACGTCTCTCTCTCATCAAAGAAGAAGAAATTATTGATAAACTGAGGTGAACACTCATGGATGATAAAGATCGAATGCTACTCCGACTTCTGGAAGAAGATTGTACAACGCCACTTCGGGAACTTTCAGTAATGCTTGAACTCTCTGAAGCAGAAGTACGTGATAAAAAACGCTGGTTAGAAGAAAAAAGAATTATCAGGCGATATGGAGCAGTTATCAACTGGGAAGAAGCTGATAAAGATATTGTATATGCCATCGTAGATCTCAAAGTAACACCAGAACGTGAGTATGGATATGACAGGATAGCTGAGAAGATCTCATGGTTTTCCCAGGTTCAAAGTCTGTTCCTCAAGACCGGAACTCATGACCTGCAGTTAGTTGTCAGAGGCTTTAGTATGCATGAAATTGCAGCATTTGTATCAGAACACATTGCAGCAATGGATCAGGTTCATGAAACAGACACTCATATCATCATGAAGACATACAAACAAAATGGAATCCTATATCATGAGCGGGAAGATGGAAAACGTCTCCCCTTCTCATTCTAAAGTGGTATCATGCGGAATTATATTTCAAAACAGGCACAGGCTATTCCTCCTTCAGGTATAAGACGGTTTTTTGATCTGGCAGAACAGATGGAGGATGTCATCTCACTTGGTGTTGGTGAACCTGATTACGTGACTCCCTGGCACATTTGCGATGCAGCAATCAGTTCAATTGAACAGGGATACACATCATACACATCTAATCGGGGAATGGAATCCCTTCGCCTGGAACTGGCACGGTTTTTATTTAACAAGTATCAACTGGAATATGATCCTGCATCTGAGATAATCATCACAACCGGCGTTTCAGAGGCTCTTGACATTGCCATCAGAAGTATCGTAGATCCTGGTGATGAAGTCCTTATTGTTGATCCCATTTATGTCTCATATGCTCCCTGTGTTACCCTCACCGGAGGTGTACCAGTTCCGGTTCCCTGCCTGGAAAAAGATCAGTTTCGTCTGACTCCTGATCAGCTCATGGAGAAAGTAACTCAAAAAACAAAAGCTCTTGTGATGAATTTCCCTAATAACCCGACAGGAGCGGTCATGCGCAGAGAGCATATCAAGGAAATAGCTGATATTGTTGTTGACCATGATTTGATAATACTTTCAGATGAGGTCTATGCAGAACTGACCTATAATGGAAAACATGTGGCAACAGGAGCAGTAGACGATCTCTATGAACGGACAATCACTCTGTCAGGATTTTCAAAAGCTTTTGCAATGACAGGATGGCGAATTGGATATCTTTGCGCACCAAAGGAAATCTCTGAAGCTGCATTAAAAATTCACCAGTACGTTGCGTTATCCTCTCCAACCATGGGGCAACATGCAGCTCTTGAAGCGCTTCGTCATGGCAATGAAGCAATGCGGGAGATGATTAGTGAATACTATATCAGAAGAAACCTTTTTGTCGATGGGTTAAACCGGATAGGTCTTACCTGTCATCTGCCTGAAGGAGCTTTTTATGCATTTCCTTGCATTGAACAAACCGGGCTATCAGATGTTGAATTTGCCGAGCGCCTTATCACTGAGTATCAGGTAGCAGTTGTCCCTGGCAGTGTATTTGGACAAGGGGGAAAGAACCATGTCAGATGTGCATATGCAGTCTCACGGGCAGACCTCTCTGTTGCAATAGATCGTATGGGTGAATTCATAAAAGAACTCTGATATACAATGGAAATAAGTTTTTTCATGACCGTGTCCTGTTAATTCCGACTGATATATCTTTATCTTTTTTCCCGTCACACCTAATTAGGTTAGGATGACATGTACCATCATCGTGGGCGGCAATTTTGGAGATGAAGGCAAAGGTAAGATTGTTTCACATGTTGCTCACAAAGACAGACCTACAATTATCTCACGTGGTGGGGTAGGTCCAAATGCCGGCCATACCGTTATAGTCGGCGAAAAAAAGTTTGGCGTAAGGATGTGTCCATCAGGATTTGTATATCCTGATGCCCGCCTTATGATAGGAACCGGTGTTCTCGTAGATCCACAGGTTTTTGCTAAAGAAGTAAAATTTTTGGATGTAGAGGGCCGGATATTCATTGATAAACGATGCAGCATTATTGAGGCCTCTCATATAGAAGAAGATAAAAGTAATTCCCATCTTGCAAAGACAGTAGGTTCAACCGGGACTGGTTGTGGCCCTGCAAACAGAGATCGTGTGATGCGCACAGCTCGTCAGGCACAGCAGATACCTGAACTTGCCCCATATCTCATCGATGTCCCGTACGAATTAAATACAGCTCTTGACAGAGAGGAGACTGTACTCATTGAAGGTACCCAGGGTTTTGGAATCTCCCTTTACTATGGACATTATCCCTTTGTCACGAGCAAGGACACCTGTGCTTCTCAGATGGCAGCTGATAACGGTATTGGACCCACACGAATTGATGATGTTATCGTCGTCTTTAAGGCATATCCAACAAGGGTTGGAGAAGGTCCCTTTGCAACTGAGATGCTCCAGAAAGAAGCAGATGAGAAGGGTATCCATGAGTTTGGCACGGTTACCGGGCGTGAAAGAAGGATTGGAAAATGGGATGGAAAAATGGCCCGGTATGCAGCAATGGTGAATGGATGTACACAGGCAGCAATAACCGGCATTGATCATGTTGATCCCTCCTGTTTTGGTCTCACCTCGTATGACAAACTCTCACAGGAAGCATTGGCATTTATTGAGACTGCTGAGAAAGATATCGGAGCCAGGGTTACCCTTATATCAACAGGACCCGAAATGTCACAGATTATAGATATACGTGATGAACTATGAAACGAGAACTACATGATATCCTCTGCTGCCCGGTCTGTAAAGGTGATCTTACCCTATCAGTACAGGAAGAAGACGAACATGAGATACTTACTGGTTCACTGTCCTGTGCAGTTTGTAATGTTGTCTACCCCATAGAGGAAGGAATCCCCAATCTGCTCCCACAGAATAGAGATGAATAAGATACTGTGGATGATATCTGACCTGTTCATCAGAGTCCACAGACCTTTTCTTTTTTTTATATCATCATACCAATTGCTTTTGTATGATACTACAAAGACCAGTATGCCTTTATCACATAATCCATGATAGAATATCTCATACCTGGTATTGTACTGGTCTGTGGACTCATTGTTGACAGGGTTATTGGTGATCCACAGTCACGGTTTCATCCTGTTGCAATGATAGGGATGTTCATTGGCTGGTGGGGAAAACCAAAACGCTATCAGAGACGATATCAGCGTACTATCGGTATTGTCATGTGGGTTATCACTATCTCTGTTTTTACTGCTCCCTTTTTTGTTTTCCAGCTCTTTTCACCGGTATGGTTGTATCTCATTGCAGCACCCTTCTTCTTAAATTCATGTTTTGCAGTGCGTTCGCTTGAGGAACATGCGCAGTCAGTACATGATGCAGTCAGTCTTGCAAAAGGTCAGCAGCAGGCAGCATTACTTGTCTCACGTGACACGAGTGGCCTTTCACACGAAGAAGTTCTTTCAGCAGCATATGAATCGGTAGCAGAGAACTTAAACGACAGTATTATCGCCCCTCTCTTTTATTTTGTCATATTTGGCCTCCCGGGATCAGCATTATATCGGGCAGCAAATACCATGGACGCCATGCTTGGGTATCGTGATGAACGTATTCTGATTGGCTGGTTTGCAGCACGGGCTGATGATGTTTTGTCGTATATACCAGCACGGGTAACCGGGTTGCTGCTGCTTGTACTCTTTACCATTAAGGGACGGTATCATGAGGCATATACTATCTATTCACAGCATAGGAAGAGACGACCCGGTTATAATGGAGGTATTCCAATGGCGCTTATTGCAGGTGGTGTCGGGGTGATGTTTGAGAAGCAGGGAGTGTACCAGATAGGTGTGAAAGAACGCTCTCTTACTGAAGCAGGAAGTGACATAATCAATACAGTCAGGATTACTACTCTCCTTTTCACTTTTTTTACCGTCTTTGTACTACTTTTATTGAACCAGTTCTCTAATATGTAGGATTACATGAAACTGGAAGATCTCAGATGCGGTACTGAACTTCTGAAACGTGGTTTTGCATCCATGCAGAAAGGGGGTGTCGTGATGGACGTTGTCAACGCTGAACAGGCAGTCATTGCCGAGGAAGCAGGAGCTGTTGCAGTGATGGCACTTGAACGGGTTCCGGCAGATATTAGAAAAGCAGGTGGCGTTGCACGGATGGCTGACCCGGTTAAAGTGATTGAGATCATGGAGACTGTCTCAATCCCGGTTATGGCCAAGACACGGATAGGTCATTTTGTCGAGGCACAGGTGCTTGAAGTACTTGGTGTTGATATGATAGATGAGAGTGAGGTGTTAACCCCTGCAGATGAGGAATATCACATCGATAAGAAGATGTTTACCGTTCCTTTTGTATGCGGGGCACGCGATCTTGGTGAAGCGCTACGCCGGATAAATGAGGGAGCTGCCATGATACGAACAAAGGGTGAAGCTGGGACCGGAAATGTGGTTGAAGCCGTAAGACACATGAGGGCAATCATGGGCGAAATACGACGCCTTTCAGGAATGGATGAGACAGAGATAATTCAGCGGGCCCGTGAGTTAGAAGCACCAGCGCCTCTTTTAATAGAGACAGCCCGGCTTGGTCGTCTCCCGGTTGTAAATTTCTCAGCTGGCGGGATTGCAACACCCTCTGATGCAGCGATGATGATGCAAATGGGATGTGATGGTGTTTTTGTCGGGTCAGGAATCTTCAAATCAGAATCCCCTCAGATAATGGCACGGGCTATTGTTGAGGCCGTCAACCATTATAATGAACCTGCGGTGATAGCAGAGGTCTCCAAAGGACTGGGTGAGGCAATGCGTGGTCTTGATATCCATCTGCTCTCCCCAGAAGAGGTACTCCAGACACGTGGCCGGTAAGCAGTCAGTTCGAATACGAATAGGTGTACTTGCACTTCAGGGTAATGTTAGTGAACATATAACTGCATTTAAGCAGGCATGTGCATCACTCCCTATTCCCTATGAGGTACTTCCTCTCAGAACTGCAGATGAGATACAAGGTCTGTCAGTTATAGCAATTCCAGGCGGAGAGTCGACAACAATAGCACGGCTTGTCGATAAAAACGGGATGAGAGAGGCAATGGTCAGGTTTTCTGGTTCCTATTTTGTAACCTGTGCCGGAATGGTTCTCATCTCGACTGAGGTTATCGGTGAAGATCGGTATAAACCACTTGGAATAATAGATATCTCGGTAAACCGAAATGCATTTGGCAGACAAAAAGAATCATTTGAGACCGATATCATGATACAGGGATTAGAAACACCGTTTCATGCGGTCTTTATCAGAGCACCGGCAGTGGTACGAACAGGACCTGATGTCATACCACTTGCCACAATGGAACAGGGAGTAGTCGCGTTGCAGGCAGGCAGACACATGGCATTCTCATTTCATCCGGAAATGTCAGGCGATATCCGCCTCCATACGCTATTTCTTACTTCTATTCTCTCCTGAACCTGAATTTCAGGTAATCACTGCTTTCTGCCCTGATTTTTCACTCCGTTAATAGCAGCTGCAACTGCATCAGGATCTCCTAAATACTGTTTTTGTATTGGACGTAAATGAGTATCCAGATGATAGACAAGAGGTATCCCGGTTGGAATATTGATTCCGGTGATATCATCATCAGAGATGGCATCCAGGTGTTTAACAAGTGCCCTGATACTGTTGCCATGCGCGACGATAAGAACCTTTTTTCCTTCTAAAATATCCGGTGCAATCACATCCTGCCAGTAGGGAAGAGAACGATTAACATTATCATGTAAACATTCTGCAAGGGGGATTTCTTTTTTTGTAAGACTATGGTACCTGGGGTCATAAGCAGGATTTTCCAGGTCCTCTGCTTCAAATGCTGGTGGTCTGATGCTGTAACTTCGTCGCCATATATGAACCTGCTCATCTCCATATTTCGCTGCGGTCTCAGCTTTGTTCAGTCCTGTTAATGCTCCGTAATGTCGTTCATTTAATCGCCATGACCGGTTCACCGGGATCCACATAAGATCCATCTCGTCAAGGATACACCAGAGTGTTCTGATTGCCCGCTTCAGAACTGAAGTAAAAGCGATATCAAAGATATATCCTTCTTCTCTCAGGAGTATTCCAGCGTCATGAGCTTCCTGTTGTCCTTTTTCTGAGAGATCAATGTCTTTCCATCCGGTGAACCGGTTTTCTTTATTCCAGAGGCTTTCTCCATGCCGTACAAGGACAAGTGTATGCATACTAGTAGTACTGTTGTTATCAGGCAGGAATAAGGGTGTGGAATTGGCAGGGGAGATGGTCTCTGTACTGCAGCTTCAGATGATACTGATACACCAATCATGGTATTATGCCTGCAGGAACATGCAGAACGAAAAGAAATGGCAAGAAGATTACTTCAGAATCTGCATGCAATGTGAATAAGGTTGTGTAATTTGACTGTTTCATAGGATTTTTCTGACGGGTTCACAGGGTAAAAAGATACTGCTATGATGGTGGAAGGTACCAGAAGGGATATGATCAAGTATGCTCAGAGATATCTCACAATGAATTATGCACAATATCTGTGTTTTATTCTCATCTTCTTTATGGTCAGTGCCATCGGGGTTGCAGATATATTTCCGGTAAAGACAGCGTTTCCAGTTGAGATCCCGATAAATAGAACCTGTCTAATCACCAGCATGGTGGAGAATAATGCAGGTACACCTCTTGATACACTCACTATCAGATTTTACCTGACAGGAGATGATAATTCCAGTATACAGAACCAGACAATAGATATGCTCCAATATGAAAAAGTAGCTGCTTATTCTGTACTGACTTCTACAAGAACCATATCATTGCCTTCTTCTTTAACAACAGGTGAATATACCCTCTGGACTGAATCATCTGCATTGACTGGCAGACAAAAAATACAAAATGAAGTGCGTGCAGTTGGAACTGTTCAGGTTATCCCGGAAGTATCACCTGATGAAGGAGTTGATCTGGTTGCAGGAGGCATCCTATTCCCTGATGAAGTGACAGCCGGAGATTTTGTTCAGTTATCAGGGACTGTGATGAATACGGGTGATACTGCCACCAATGAACCTGTTATGGTACATGTCAGACTCGTGAATGAAACAGTACCAAATTCTGTAACAAATATCAGTATCTGGGAGATTGAGACGATGCCAGCCCATGGTACCGGTTCATCCTCCTCATATGAACCTGTACCGGATACGGTTCTGCCTGGATACTATTATGTTGAGATGGTTATAGATCCGGATGAGAAAATGAAAGAGACAAAAAAATCGAATAACAAGTGGATAAGTTTTTCACCAGTACACATCATCCTGCCTCTTACAACAGAAAAACCTCTTTATAGTGCGCCAAAAATATCTGTCAGTGGTTCGGTCATTATGGCTGACCAGTAACATACCGGTTCATTACCTTCCTTTTTAGATCAATTAAATTATTCACTATCAGCTTAATGTACAAAAGAATTTGCCATAGATAGTGAAATCGGTTATATACCTACTAAAACCAGCCCCGTTTTAAAGGATTATTCACACCACGTAATTTCTCTTGTACCGGTATACCTATAGAGAATAGTAATATCTGGTTGCCGGTTCAGTGCAGACATTGTGTGAATTAAAAAAAAAGGGTTATAACAGGAAGAGGGGAGCAAAGACAACAGCTACAATAGACATCAGCTTAAGCAGGATGTTTAATGCAGGGCCTGAGGTGTCTTTGAACGGATCTCCGACAGTGTCCCCGGTAACTCCGGCTTTGTGTGCATCAGATCCCTTTCCGCCAAGGAATCCCTGTTCAATGTACTTCTTTGCATTGTCCCATGCACCACCTGCATTTGCCATGGTAATGGCAAGCATGAATCCTGAGCCGATAGATCCGACTAACAGACCGCCGAGTGCATCTTTTCCAAGGACCAGACCAATAATGATTGGCGCTGCAATGGCGATGACACCGGGAAGGATCATCTCTCTGAGGGCAGATGAGGTAGATATAGCAATACAACGGGTGTAATCTGCTTCTCCAGTCCCCTCCATCAGTCCTGGAATCTCTTTAAACTGACGACGAACCTCTATAACAATCTGGTAGGCAGCACGTCCTACTGCCATCATAGTCAGTGATGAGAAGAGGAATGGTAGCATCGCACCTATTAAAAGACCGATAAAGACTGGTGGTTGCATCACATCAATTGCCTCAAGATCAACTGCAATACCATATGCAGCAAAGAGGGCAAGAGCGGTAAGTGCTGCGGACCCAATAGCAAATCCTTTTCCAATTGCTGCAGTTGTGTTTCCGACAGCATCAAGGGTATCGGTTATCTTTCTGACAGATTCGTCCTGATGACTCATCTCTGCGATACCACCTGCATTGTCTGCAACTGGTCCATATGCATCGACAGCAAGGGAGATACCAAGGGTTGAGAGCATACCTACCGCGGCAATGGCAATACCGTACAGCCCGGCAAAGGTATATGCGAGATAAATAACCGCACTAATAATGAGAGTAGGCCAGAGTGTCGACTCCATTCCTTTGGAGAATCCGGTGATGATGTTAGTCGCTGCTCCGGTCTCACAGGATTTGGCAATGGTCAGTGTTGGTTTTTTCTCATACGAGGTATAGTACTCAGTTACCTGTCCGATAAGGAATCCACCAATAAGGCCACCGATACAGGCGATAAAGACACCGGTCCCGTATGGACCAAGGAAGGTTGTTGCAAGCAGATATGTTGCGATAATGGCAAGAACGAGTGCCACAATAAGCCCCAGATTAAAGGCCAGGTGAATAGCACTACTCTCGGTCTTACTGGTCCTGACAAAGAATGTCCCGATTATGGCGCAGATTATCCCAATTGCTGAAATGAACATAGGTAATATAACCAGGTTCATCTGATCAGGAATGCTGGAAACGAGATCTACTGCTCCGGTTCCAAGGATTAGTGAGATATCACTTCCTTTACTCAGGGCAAGCAATGCTGCTGCACCGAGAAGCATTGTTGAGATGATGGATCCAACATAGGATTCATACAGGTCAGCACCCATTCCGGCAATATCTCCGACATTATCTCCGACGTTATCAGCGATAACAGCGGGATTACGTGGATCGTCTTCAGGAATGCCTGCTTCAACCTTACCGACAAGGTCAGCACCGACATCTGCGGCTTTCGTAAAGATACCGCCACCAACACGGGCAAACAGCGCAATAGAGCTGGCACCAAGACTGAATCCGGCAACAACATTAACGATGGTATACATCGAGTCGCCGACCATGATGGCACTCATTGCAATAAATGCAATGGAAAGACCGAGTAGCCCCAGACCCACAACTGCCATTCCCATCACGGTTCCGCTTGCAAATGAGACCCTGAAAGCCTCTGCAATTCCACGGATTGCTGCAGTTGTTGTTCTTCCGTTTGCTGAAGTTGCTGTATACATTCCGATATACCCTGCTGTTGCAGAGAGGAATGCACCAAGCACGAAACAGCCGGCAGTAAGTGGGCTGATAAGGACTGTAAGGATGAGAGCCAATATCACCACAAACACTGCAATATATTTGTACTGGGTGTTGAGGTACACCATGGCACTGTCATGGATTGCAGCGGTCAGCTTCTTTATTACCTCTGTACCAGCATCCTCCTTTCGGACTCTCAATAAAGCAAGTCCGGCAAAAAGGAGCGCGATGATGGCACATAAAGGTACGAGATACAGTATCATCTCCATATGTGTTCCTGTATTCGTTAGTACACAAAGTATTCATAATATGCGGAAATAGTGGATACTCTTAATACGCACAAGGAAATGGTTTTACGAATAAAGGCCGGTCATTTTTATTCGAAATCCATTACTTCGGTCTCAAGCGTCTGTAGATTCAAAACCACCGCTTTTGCAGGAGTCGGTTGAATATTCATCTGTTTTTGAAAAGCAGTCTGTGACTGCCATGTTCCTGCATTTATTCCAAGAACCCCCCGGTATTTGGTTATTCCCATAATATGGACATGCCCGGTGTGAAGCACTTCAGGGATTGGGTCAATTACCATTCTGTCAATTTTATCTGCTGCTATAGGGGTTTTTTTCCCGTAACAGAGAGCAAGATGCCTTCGTTTCAGCATTTCAGTCATCATAACATGTGCCTGTTCATAACTGGCACCAGGAATGAGCCCTATCATATCATCAAATGAACGGCCATGGTACATCAGAATACGAACACCCTGAAGGTTTACTGTTGCAGGATTCTCAACAAAGATACAGTTTGGAGGAAATGAACTGGTAAATTTTCGAGGTATTGCCGGCTGAGGCTCAGCCCCCCTGACAACATCATGGTTCCCGGGTGCACAGACAATCTGAATGTGTGAGGGCAGGGAAGAAAACATCTTTCCAAGAGCATCATATTGTGCATAGATATTTGGGATAATAAGTTCCTGGTCCTGCCCAGGGTATATCCCGATACCATCAACGAGGTCACCGGCTATAAGAAGGTATGAGATATCACTTCCTCTGAGCCAATCGGTAAACCTGAGCCAGGCCTCTTCTAAAAAGGTATCACTTCCTACATGGATGTCAGAAATTAATACTGCTTTTCCTCTTGTTTTGCTGCAATATGGTTGAAATGAGAAGGGAATGTCAGGTCTGAAGAGCTGATCTCCAAAGATAATAGTTCCTTGTGATGAAACGGTCCCACGCACCCCTATGACTTCATCAGGAATTATCCGTTCTGCTTCGTCAAACTCCGGTCGGTCCTTGTTAAAGAGCACGTTACAGGTTCCGGTTTTGTCTTCAAGTTCAATCATCCGGTGGCCGTTATTTGTTGTCCTGGCATCTGCAACCATCCCGCAGACAGTAACTTCTTTTTGTCTGAGTCTATAATTCTGTTTGATTGCGAAGATAGGAGCTATACTACACCGTAAACCTACCATCTGCCCCAGGCGGTCATATCGGTTGCGAAAGTACTGAACATAATCTTTGATATGGTCAACAGGCCGGCAGCTACCTTCTTTTCCCTGAGTTATCTCAACTTGTGGATCAGTAAATCTGACTCCATCTTTCTCCTTCGTTACTCCTGGGATGTGTGAGACAGAAACGACAAGTGTATGAGCAGGGACCGATGCTATGATACGATCGATAAGGTCTTCGTCACCATGTTCCCGAATGTATGAGACAACATCAGGATGGACCTGCATCTTTGTTGCGAGGAATCGTTCAACGATAGAAGGAACTGAAAGCATCTCGATTTACCTAGTATTCATCCTGATGGAAGAAAAGAACGATGATACATACAGAAAGAATACAGATAAACCAATGAGATGCAAAAGACAGATACCATATTTTAGGTCTGGTATCTGGCTACCATCAGCACTACCGGTAGCCGGACCTGATATCCTTCCCCTCAGGATCATAAAAAGCAGAGACTCTTTTTTGTAGAGCAGGTTGTATGTTCTTTTTCCATTGTTCTATCGGTTTTTATGTTAAAATAATCTGTATTCGGTATCGTCATTTTCGCGCAATAGTGAGATATCCGGAATGACAGATTCGCGTTGAGGGTCTGGTTCCGCGTTCACTCCTGTCCATCTCCCGTGCTATTGTCTCATGAGCAGTGACTTGGGTGAACATGGCAGATGCAACATCATGTACCAGTGCCATCTGCTCAAAGAATGGTGAATAACAGGCAAGATATCCACCTGGCACGAGAAGAGAGTATGCGTGTGTAACATGTGCCTCTGTTACCGGAAGATCAAGATGAACCATATCATAATGCCCGCCGGCATTGAGCATATCACCATGAACAACGGTAACATTGGAGAGCCCTGCATCATTTATGGTCTCTTGTGCTGCTTTTACAAACTCAATCCGTGCTTCATAACTTGTGACATGTGCAGCAATTCCACCAAAAAATATGGCAGCAATCCCTGAACCAGTCCCTGCATCTAGTACAGAATCCGATTTATTCATCCCGGTAAGACCTATTACAAGTCCGATATCACGGGGGAGCATAGGAGCTCCGGATCGTTTTGCATGGGAAAAAAAATCAGTAGCTCGTGGCAGTCGCACAATAAATGATCTTCCCTTGTGCGTAGTAAGAGTATCACCAGGTCTCATCCCGATGAGCGCATCAAGATCAAGCAGTCCATGATCGGTGCCTGTTTTTCCCCCACCTGCCCTGACAAAAAAATCAGTTTTCTGGCCTGAAAGAACTACGAGATCGTTGTTTTCTATCATTCCTGAGAAAGACTCATGATAGCTTCAGCAATATCACCCTGACATCTTAGAAGAGCTGCTTTTGCGGTATCCACACTTACGCCTGTCTGCTCTGCCACCATGGTAATGTCATCTTCAGGGATTGTCAGTTCTGCTTCCTCAAAGCGGGGTTCACCTGTTATCTGGTAGGTGGTGACACCCTGGACTTTCATGATGACTACCTCGGCAGATGAGAAGATATACCGTCCTTTCGGAGTTTTTATTACGATCTCTTCGACATCTTCAATGGGATCCATCTGCATCCCAAGCTGTTTCATCATCTGTTTCATCTTTCTGGGGTTCATTCCTGGCATCATTGTCGTATCACATCCGTTACGTATAGGGTATATATTGCATTTCTCTGCATAGGATTATTGCGTTTCTTTCGTTTTGATCCCATGTCGCACAGCGACTGCCTGCCCATAGGAGAAGGAACGAATCTCACTGCCACCGAGTAACGCTTCACCGGATGCCAGAAGCTGGTTCTCTGTATTCACGACCAAAACTTCATCTCCTGCCATAATGCCCGGATCTGCTGATAGTACGTGTTTTGCAAAGACATTCTTACCGGCAGCAATAAACTCAGTGACATCATCAGAGATGACGATGCGATAAAACGGTTGTTTTAGTACTGCATGAAGTCGTCTCGCGCCGGCAAGGCCAAGGGTAAGGCGGCCGTCATGAGCCCTGAGTGTTGCAAGTCTTTTACCTTCGAACAGAACCTGTCTGAGTTCTTTTCTCCGTGATTTGATAAAGGTACATCCATCAGGAAAAAGGGGTACACCAATACCCTTTCCGAACTGGAAATCAGCTAGTACCCGTGCCCGCTTTAATAAGTTGTCTTCTGATGGCTTCATTGACGTCATACACAAACTCCTTCTCTGCTGTCTTTGGAATGAATGCTCCTGCAGCTATTCTGTGTCCGCCTCCGGATCCACCATATTTTCCGGCAGTTTCACATAGCGCTTCCTGAAGGTTCACTCCACCTGCTATCACATCTGGCTTTGTACGCATTGATACTTTGGTGTTTTGTGGATCCATCTGGTCAACACACATGATAAGGAGAGGTTTTTTAGGATTAAGTCGTGAAAGTGCCATCCCTGCACCAATGCCGACAATCGTGTCTGGAAAGCGGTCACCAACATGGAGATACAGAATGTGGGAGAGTTCACTTACCCCATTATCGACAATAAACTGGAGAACCTCTCTGATACAGTTACGGTGATTCTTAAGCATCTTGTATGCCTCAGTGTATGCCCCACCCCGATTTCCCCTGCATATAGAATCCCCCAGTTGTGGGCGTGACCATCGACCACATGAATTTAATAATGTCGCATATTCAGATGCATTACCAAGGGGCGAATATCTCATCTCTTCATCAGAAAATACATAATGGTCTGCAAAAAGCCGGTTTACTGGCTTAGAAAAGGCTATCATCTGTTCAACAAGCGCAGTAACTATCATCTGCTTATCAGAAAAAGAAATCTCCTGCCAGACTGGCCAGTGTCTCCGTTCATCAGGTGTTACTCCCAGGCGTTCTAAAAACCGCTTTGCTCCTAAAAGATCCTGAGAAACACCTGGGATATCCAGATCATCAGTATATGCAAGAGCCTGGGGAAGAGGCCGCGTTGATATACCATATATGTTTAGATCCCGCTCCCATAACTCAATATTACCATATCTGACACCAGCTAAAAGGATCTCGCGGGCAGGTCCTGAAAGACAGAGGTCTTCACGATCCATCATATCTCCCACATTTCCTATTACTGCCAGTTTTGCAAGATCCTGGTTTTTATTATCAAGTTCCATTGCGATCAGATAAGCAACTCCTGCAGCACTCAGTTTCTCATATCCATGATGGAGAGAATTTACCTCAACATACCTGGTTGTGGCCGGTTGACTGACATGATGGTCAATGATAATAACGTCCTGTGCAGGTAATCCCTTCTCCTCAAGAAGAGATTGTTGTCCTGAACCAAGGTCAGAGAAGACTTTAAACGAGGTATCATCAGGGATAGCATGCAATGTCAGGGGTTCTAATTGTCTGATGAAAACGGATCGGTTTTGTATTCCGGCTCGTGATAAGGCCAGAGAGAGGATAGCCTCACTTGTGATGCCATCAGCATCGATATGCGAGATTATTGTCACCTCATCATGTGACCGGATCTCTGCAACAGCTTCTTTAACATCCTGTGCAAGGCTCATAATGGTACTAAGTGTACGGTTCTCCCCCTTTAGGATATAGGTTCTATTCATCTCTTTTGATATGGGGGTAGATACTCTTTGTTGCTGATTTATCTCAGAATAAAAAGATGGGTCTTTACAAAATATCCAATCATCATAATGGGTAAGAAGTTTTTAGTATACCCGTAGTTTTCTGAAATAATAGAAAACCGGAGATGACAAGGATATCCTATCAAGTGGTATAGGTAACATACATACAGGGAAACACTATCATGAACTCAAAGGATCTTCGTGTGTTTCGTGAACATGGTATCATTGATACAAGAAGGATGCGGGTTATTGATACCAATGCCATAGCACTGGGTGTCACATCTCTGCAGCTTATGGAAGCGGCAGGAAAAAGTCTTGCAGACAGTGTCCGTTCCCTTCATCCGGACATTGTTCTTATTCTGGCAGGAAAGGGTAACAATGGAGGTGATGGCCTTGTTGCAGCACGATACCTGCAGTATGATACTGATACTATCGTCTGGTATTATGATCACCCTGTGATGTCACCGGAATGCAGACACCAGCTCACTGCCCTTACAAGGTCTGCGGTTACGCTCTATCCCTTTACCTGTCTGTCAGATCTAGTTATTCTTAAAGAACAGTCAGAAAAAGCAGATGTTATCATTGATGCCCTGCTTGGTATCGGAGGTGATGGAGATCTAAGGGAACCGATACGAACCTGTGTTGCTATTGCCAACCGTTCACCTGGCCGTATAATAGCTGCTGACATCCCCACAAGAGGAATGCGAACTGACCATATTGTATCATTTCACCGGGAAAAAGTGGCTGGCGCAGAGACCGTTGATATCGGGATCCCGATAGAAGCAGATTGTTGTACCGGTCCAGGTGATTTGACACTGATTCCATCTCTGGCATCACACGCGCATAAAGGGGCGGGCGGTAAAATCCTGATAATAGGTGGTGGTCCATACCAGGGAGCACCCTGGCTGGCTGGTCTTGCAGCAATGAGATCCGGTGCAGACCTTGTCAGGATTGCATCTCCAACAATGCCACAGTCTCTGGATCTGATTCACCTGCCCCTTTCAGGTACACATATTACAGAAGATCATCAGGAACTTCTCATCAGGTATTGTGAAGATGCTGATGTGGTTATCTGTGGAAATGGTCTTGGTCCTCAAAGTCATGAGGTTACGTGTGCGATTGCACCGCATTGCAGAAGAGCTGTTTTTGATGCAGATGCACTTCGTACGCCATTACCGGTTGCCAGGGAGAATACATTGTATACACCTCATGCTGGTGAATTTTCCCGCGCATTTGCTCCTCCAGGTGCACCTTCTCTCCCTGATGATCCCATTCAGAGGGCACATCTTATCAGGTCTGCCACTGCACAACTGGCAGATGAAAAGGATACTATCCTTCTAAAAGGTCCGATTGATATCATTGCAGACAGAGAGCATATCAGATGGAACCGGACCGGCACCCCTGCAATGACAACAGGGGGGACAGGTGATGTTCTTGCAGGGGTGTGTGGAGCTCTTCTTTGTCATCTCACGCCGTTTGAATCTGCGTGTGCTGCATCATATGCAATCGGACGTGCAGGTGAGACAGGAGCAGACCTGTATGGGCAGGGATTGGTAGCGTCAGATCTTATTGATTGTATTGCACAAGTTCTCTATGCCAGGGGTATGCAATAGTAATGAACAGATACGAAAGGCTGGAACTATACTTTAAAAATTATTGATTCCTAAAGAGAAGGGAGAAAAAAGTAAGTATAGTTCTTCAATACTCGTTTCATAATGAAGATATCAGATTTTTCAGTGTCTGAAAGTCTCTTCTCACATATCAGGAGTAATAAGGAGTAATCAGTCGTTAACACGTATGAATCTGAATTGAATATACCAAAAAAGGATTAATGGATGCCAGAATTTACTCACATCAAGGATGATAGTGCCAGAATGGTTGATATCACCACAAAAAAGGACATTCGCCGGATTGCAACTGCATCGGGCAGAATTTATCTTAAAGATTCTACATTGCGCGCTATTGCAGATGGGACAACAGTGAAAGGAAATGTCCTTGCGACGGCACGGGTTGCTGCTGTCCTTGCAGTTAAAGATACTCACCGTATGATTCCCATGTGCCATGCCATCAGTATTACCGGGACTGATGTCTCTTTTATTCAGGAGGAGACATATATTGAGGCATCTGTAACTGTCAGTTCAGTTGGAAAGACAGGGGTTGAGATGGAAGCGCTTACCGGGGTTAGTCTTGCTCTTCTAACGATATGGGACATGGTAAAGTCTGCTGAGAAGGATGAAGATGGTCAGTATCCGGTCACAAGGATTGAAGATATCATAGTTGTCAGGAAGATAAAGGATGAGATAGATCTGATATGAAGTCCTTATTCACTTTTTTTTCACTATAAACTCTGCATATTGGTTTTTTTGACACTGAGAAGAACAGAATCACGTGAATCGGTGATTTCGATAGGTATATGTAGCAATAACTGCAAACCATACTGGAATCACGGGATCCGTCCCGGAGAGGAATGTGGTCCTTCTGGACTGAACCTAGGTGAAAATAATGGTACGATCAATGTATGCGTATGTCAGGGATGCATGGAAGGTCCCTGCATTATCAGGCGTAAAAGAATTGCAATGGGAACGGATGCAGGTATGGCGACGTGAAGGGAGTGTTGTAAAACTCCACCGTCCAACCAGGATAGATCGTGCACGATCACTTGGATATAAAGCAAAACAAGGTGTGACAGTTGTCAGGGTATCTGTCCGCCGTGGTGGAAGACGCGCTTCACGATATGTCAGAGGGCGTCGGACTGCACGTATGGGTGTCAATACCAAAACCGCAGGGAAGAGTATTCAGCGTATTGCTGAGGAACGTGCATCACGTAAACACCCGAACATGGAAGTTCTGAATTCATACTGGGTAGGTCAGGATGGAAAGCAAAAGTGGTATGAAGTCATTTTAGTTGATCCAAACCACCCTTCTGTGAAGAGTGACTCATCCCTAAACTGGCTTGCCGGAGGGAGTCACCGCGGCCGTGCAGAGCGTGGGAAGACCAGTGCAGGTTTGAAAGGTCGTGGCATGGGCAAGCGCGGAAAAGGAACGGAAAAGTGCCGTCCAAGTATCCGCTCACATGCTAACAAAGGAAAATAATCCTATTTTTTGCAGAATCCCGATGGTATATGGTGATGCATGTGTTATTCCCTTTCCAAAGGGTGATACCACTGTCAGGCGGTTAGCGTATGAACTGTGGATTCGTGGGATTACCTTTGCCTTCGCTGATGGTATCCATTCTCAACAAACTTTCTCTTTTTCCGATAAAAATGCAGTCTCTCTGTTTCCAATTGTGTTTTTAAAAGGGACATATCGTGAGATCCAGAATACTGTACGTGACAAAAAAGTTCAGGGAGTATTGAATTATGTTCCGGTCAGTGACAACAAGTTTACGAGAACAGTGCTTTCTCAACCGGTTGTTTTTGGACTTTATGACTATCACATCTCCCCTCGTGATGGTTTTGACCGGGTCTGTGCAAGAATGGCAGAAGAGCGCGGAGTGGCAGTTGACATTAGTGTCAGACCAATTATCATGAGCAGGGGCTGGGAACGACAAAAAATTATCAGACGGTATGAGGAACTCATCAGGCTCTGGCACCGATACCGGTTTCCTATTCTTATCTCAACACATGCACAGACTGTCACAGATATCAGATCCCCACAGGCATTAATCAGTTTATGCAGCCTTTTTGGACTGGATAAAAGAGAAACACAGGAAATTATCAGTTCCCTGCCAAATCTGATACATCCGGAGAAATTGGTACGAGAGATTCTATGAAACGGTTCAGACCGTCAATGCGGGTTAATTATCGTTACATCCTGATGGAATCAGTTCCACAGGCAGTTCATCCGGATCCAAGAGAGATCTACTATACCGTTGCTGATGCGATAACAGAACTATACGGGGATGCACAGGCTGCTATAATTGCATGTGTTATCCCCTATTGTGCGGGTCGTTATGTGGTTATCAGATGCACACGGGGATATGAAGAAGAGGTTATTACTGGTGTTGCCACTGTTTTCTGTTATGGTAAAAGACCAATAGCACTACATCCATTATGCATATCAGGAACTATCAGGACCCTCAAAGAGGTAATAGAGAAGAGAATGAGATGTAGTGACAGATATGAAAAGTATGTACTTGATATGGATACTATAGAGGAGACAGAACCAGTACAGGCAGGTTCAGGACATCAAAACGCTCTTTTTCCTGAAGAAGAAAAGAGCATTAAGCGTGTGAATCCAACATTTTTGACAAGAGACGATTTAGAGGACTATCATGATGAATAATAATCAGGCAGCATATGATCGGGCAATAACAGTATTCAGCCCGGATGGGAGGCTGTACCAGGTGGAGTATGCCCGTGAAGCGGTCAAACGTGGTACAACCGCAGTAGGTATCAAATCTTCAAGCGGGATTGTACTAATTGTAGATAAACGAATCAATTCACGTCTTTTAGAAGCACAATCTATCGAGAAGATATTTGTTGTCGACGATCACATTGGTGTCGCTTCTTCAGGATTGGTAGGTGATGCACGGGCGCTTGTGGATCGCGCGCGGATTGAAGCACAAATAAACCGTGTCTCGTATGATGAGCCCATTGATGTTGAGACTCTTGCAAAGAAACTCGGTGATCATATGCAGACATATACCCAGTTTGGGGGTGCACGTCCCTATGGAACGGCTCTTCTTATTGCGGGAGTGTCTGATGGTCAATTCAGGCTTTTTGAGACAGATCCAAGTGGTACCCTCCTTGAATACAAAGCAACCGCGATAGGAACCGGCAGATCGGCTGCAATGAAACTCTTTGAAGAGAAGTATGATGAGGCAATGTCTGTGGATGATACAATCCGTCTTGGTCTGTCAGCGCTTCATGAGGCAACTGAGGGGAAATTTGATGTGAATACCATTGAGATAGGTCTCATCAGTTTAGATGAGATGGTATTTAGAAAAATGGACAGAGAAGATGTGGCACTATTCTCATCTGAATTTTCAGAAAAGGGATCAGAAGAGACCTGATCTGTGTCAAGGATAAGATGGTGGTTTAGAGATGATATCTCTTGATAACGCAGTTGTGGCACGACTCGAGAGTCATGGAGAACGGTTTGAACTCCTTGTAGATCCGGATCTTGCAGCAGAGCTACGCCATGGAAATTCCCTTCCCATAGAAGATGTTGTTGCAGCCCTCGACATCTTTGAGAATGCTTCACAGGGTGAACGCGCTTCTGAGGTTGTGCTTTTAAAGGTGTTTGGAACAACAGCATTTGAAGAGATAGCGCTACAGATCATCCGCAAAGGTGAGATACATCTGACTGCAGAGCAGCGTAAGGAGAAGATTGCAGAAAAAAGAAGACAGATAATTACCTTTATCGCGCGTAATGCTATCAATCCCCAGACCGGTCTCCCCCATCCTCCACAGCGTATAGAGATGGCATTGGAAGAGACGAAAATAAACGTTGATCCATTTAAAGGACTCGAAGAGCAGGTAAAAACAGCAATGAAAGCTCTTCGACCGATTATTCCAATTCGGTTTGAAGAATTGCGGCTGGCAATAAAAATCCCTCCTGATTATGCATCACGTGCATATGGAGAGATTCGTACAGCTGCTACTATTGAGAAAGATGAATGGCAGAGCGATGGTTCATGGATATGTGTCATCAGGATTCCTGCAGGCACCCAGAATGACATCTATGATCTCATCAATAAAGTAAGTAAGGGCGATGCTGAAGTTAAAATCCTTAAGTAACTATTAAGGGGTACAGCAACTAATAATAAAGGACTATCAATAGAGGATATATCAATGGCACGATCAAAACATCATCGGGCAAAAGGCAAAGTAACAGGTAGCGCAGGAAGATTCGGTCCAAGATATGGTCGTTTTATCCGTAAGCGTGTTAAAGAGATAGAAATTATTTCCAAAGCAAAACATATCTGTCCCCGCTGTGATAATCAGACTGTAAGCAGGAAAGGGACCGGAATCTGGGCATGTCGTAAATGTGGATTTAAGTTTGCGGGCGGTGCATATATGCCACAGACACCAAATCTTAAAATTGCACTCAGGACCATAGAACGCTCACAGAAGGAGGCGTAAAGAGCATCCATGTCAGGTTCATATAAGTGTGCCAGATGCAAGCAAAAGGTGGAGCTTGATATGAACGTACGGTGTCCGTATTGTGGCCACCGTATTCTTTTTAAGGAACGTGGGGCCGCTATAAAAGAACTTAAGGCCAGATGACTCTCGTTACGACATCAAGAAGAGCACCACAGGATGTCAGGCGATGCGCGAAAGAGTTCGCCTTTGCAATAGGGTGTGAGTACCGTTCCCGGGGAAAAAGCGGGTTGAAAGATCTCGTTCTGATCGATGATACCCTATTTCTCTTTTCGTGGACCGGAAAGGATACCAGATTTCAGATAGTTGTAAAGATGGTGGAAAAGCTGGATATGGTAATTACTCATCTTATTGTTAAGGAGCGGGAAGAGATCTTCAAAAAAGGTCTTGTGGTATCAGAAAGGAATCTCGCCGATATCCTGGGAAGATATGTTTCTGTTTTGTATACCCCACAAAACGAGTATACTATTTCTTTTGATGGGAGACAAAAGAAGTGTTATCACCTGAAGGGAAGCCAGAATGAATAACCAGGCACAGATAATGATGACTGCTGACCATATTCATATTATTGCTGACGCACTTCTTCCCGAAGTACAACGTGATGCTGGTTTTCGATCAGATGTATCAAGTTCATTTCCAGACGAACACACACTCAGGATAACTCTTCGGGCTGAGGATCTCTCTGCATTGCGCGCATCGTTTAATATGTGGCTGCGATTAATTCAGGTCGCTGACGAGATGTATGACATAATCGCCAAATAACGTGAATGATAACCTAATAATGAGGTCAGAATACTATGAGTGAAATAATCTCACCAAAGGTCCAGAATCAGATAAATATGCTTCAGCAGTTGCAGCAACAGATGCAGACACTCCTGAATCAGAAAAATCAGTATGAAATGGCTGTTCAGGAGACACGCCGGGCAATTGAAGAATTGAACGAAACACCAGAAAATGCAGAGGTATTCCATAGTGTCGGAACCGTGATGATGCAAAAGCCACGCTCACAGGTCCTCGAAAGTCTGACTGAAAAGACAGAAAACTTCGAAATCCGAATTTCATCGATTGAGAAACAGGAAAAACTGGTTCAGGAGAAGTTTGAGAGTCTTCAATCACAGATTAAAGCCGCGATGGAAGGGAGAGCTGAAGCTGCCTGAAAACGATCACGCATAGATTTTTATTTCGGGGCGAGGGTTGCCAAGCCAGGTCAAAGGCGCTGGATTTAGGGTCCAGTCTCGCAGGAGTTCGAGCGTTCGAATCGCTCCCCTCGCATTTTTCTTTCATAATGTCTTATTTTTGTTTTAATACCATGTGAATTACAGAGATTTATTAGGAATGAATGGAAAACAGTACCTATACTAGATTATTTATGGCTATGAATACTGGAGCAGTATGATGAAATTAAAAGCAATTATATCGATTTTGGCGCTATTGGTAGTTTTATCTATCGTAGCCTCGTTTGTATCTGCAGCAGATAATGGATTTGAATTCCCATCAGTTATTCCAAATACGACGCCCGATTTTGGTTCATTAGATGCAACCAATGCGAAAGATACTTTTGGTTCACTGAACGCAACCAATGCAAAGGATACCTTTGGAGACCTTGATGCAACCAATGCGAAAGATACTTTTGGTTCACTGAACGCAACCAATGCAAAGG
>CAYRYR010000024.1:0-29790 GCA_964428385.1 uncultured Methanoregulaceae archaeon | reverse complement strand
ACGATAACTTGATGGTTTTGTCGGTGTTACACCTTACCTTAACCGATAACATATGAGTGTTACTCTACAAAGAAAATACTGCTCTGAATGAACAATCGCTTACATATAATTATTTCCTAAAAGAATCTACATTGAATATGAATCCTACTATTGGTCTTATAAAAGATTTTCTTGAGTTTCTTAGCGAATATAAAGTAATTGGTCTTGCAATAGGCGTGATTATAGGTATTGCCGCAACTGCCCTTGTTAAATCATGTGTTGACAACCTGATCATGCCATTTGTTACCCTTCTTACACCGACTGGGGACTGGAAGACCGCAACCCTTGATCTGGGACCGGTTCATCTTGGAATCGGGCCTTTTGCTGCAGAATTACTGAATTTTATTATTATTGCTTTCGTCGTCTTCATAATTGCAAAGGTAATAATGGGAGAAGGGAAAGTAACCAAGAAATGATACCACATACTTGATTCACTTTTTTAGCCTTCGTATCAGGCATAGGATACATAAAACCTTCTCATTGAAGCTTTGTTCAGGAATACCATATCACCCATCGTAACATTCCCTGATGAGAAGGTAGATTGTTCAATTTTACTTCAGGTCCATGCCTGCACATTACTTATATGTTTTGACTTGCATCTACTGTATAGAGAACTCTAATGATAAAGGATGAGATCGAGCAGATTCGGGAGGCGGAACGTCAGGCTCTCATTCGTATCGAGACTGTAGAGAACGAAGGAAGGGCATTAGTTCAGAATGCCCAAACAGAAGTTGAACTTCTTATTCAGACAAAACGCCGGGAAGCTGCAACAGTAGTGAAGCAGATGCAGGAAGAGATGGAAACAGAATTCCTGAAAGAAGAAGCAGCGCTCATAGAAAAAGCTGAAAAAGAACGGATCGGCATCAGAACAGGAGTCAAGGAGAAGATACCTGTCGCAGTTACACTGATACGCGATACTATTCTTGGAGATACACATGTTTTATCCGGCTCAGATGAATAAAGTCACTATAGGGGTTCATCGATCAGGATATGAGACATGTATGGCCAGCCTGTATGAAGCAGGTATCCTCGAAATTTCTGACATCAGAGATAACGAGGATAAATTCAAAGTACTATCTCAAAATGTTCCACATCAGGAGACCCTCAATCGCGTCATCACAACAGAACTCCGCATAGGTCAGATACTTGAAAAGATGCATCATTTTGCTCATACTCATGAGAGTATTATCACAGAATGGTTCTCTCCCCCACATGATACCCGGATTTCTGCCTGTGACGGTGATGCATCATCCATCTGTTCAGAGGCAGATCAATTAATCAATGAATTGTCTGAATTCCTCTCTCTCTGCAACGAATTTGAGATGACTCACACGAAAAAAGAGGAACTGGAAGCATCAATTGAGGTACTTTCATTACTCCTCCCGTTAGATTTGAATCCTGAATCTATTGGATCTTTTCAGTTCTCAGAAATTTCAGCAGGAATCGTTGCAACCACTGATCTGGAGATGATACAGGATCTCATTGAATCATCAATACCTTCTGAATTGCTGATAAAATCAAAACAAATTAAAGAGTGGTCTCTGATGGTTGTGGCTACAAGCGCACACTATCGGGATCAGCTCCTGGAACTGCTACGTCCTCCTCAATTCAAACGAATTATTTCCCCGGCAAATCTAGAGGGGAAACCCTCCCTGCTGATACCCCGGAAACAAAGTGAATTAAACGAATTGTTAGTACGTGAAGAAGACCTGATAAACCAGCTAAGTCTGATGGCAGAAGACTGGCTACACAGATGTGAGGCTGTACATGAAGATCTCTCTCTCCTTCGAACACGGCTTGAGACAGCCAGAAAATGTGGTAAAACGCGGGATGTTGTCATTATCAGGGGATGGATAAGAAAAAAAGACCTGCAACCGCTAAGTGCTATCCTGTATCAGACCATAGGATCCGAGTTTTTTATCACTGTAAAAGAGCCTGATGCCTCAGATTCAGTTCCAATCAGATACGACAATCCCTCATGGCTTGCACCATTTGAATTTCTGACAACCATGTTTGCTCCTCCCCGCTATAACGAGATTGATCCAACCCCCTTTATCGCCCCGGTTTTTCTTCTCTTCTTTGGATTAATGCTTGGAGATGCCGGATACGGCCTGGTGATTCTGCTTATTGGTTTTCTTTTGTACCGTGGAGCAGGACAGAAAAACAAAACGATTAAAGATATGTGTATTGTTCTCATGGGATGTGCTCTGGCAGACATTATCTGCGGAACGCTGCAGGGCGGCTGGTTTGGAGATATTCTTCCCAGATTCTTTGGAATTTCATCCCCATTTGTGCTTATCGATCCCATGCGTTCACCGATACAGTTCTTTCAGATAGCACTCATTATTGGCATTATTCATATTAATCTTGGGATATTTCTTGGGTTCTGGCAGAATTATAAGAAGAAACGGTATCGCCAGGCAGTACAGGAGCAGATTATCTGGTATATCATTGAGCCCTGTGCTGCAGTCATGCTGGTGCAGTTTTTTGGCTGGATGACTATACCGTCATGGATAACCATACTTGCAGGAGTAATGATTATGGGTTCATTTGGCATATTATTTCTTAATAAAGGACCGATGGGATTTTTTAGTGTTACCGGATTTCTTGGGGACTGGCTCTCATATGTTCGCATCCTTGCACTGGCCCTGGCAACCGGAGGGATAGCCATGACAATAAATTTACTTGCCGAAATGATTGCACTGGCTCATCCTCTCCTTTTAATTCCCGCAATAATCTTCCTGATACTGGGCCAGACCTTCAATCTGGTTATCCAGACACTTGGAAGTGTAATTCATGCACTCCGTCTTCATTATATCGAATTCTTTGGAAAATTTTATATGGGTGGGGGGAGACCATTTCATCCCTTTAAAGCAGAGCGGGTGCATACCGTCATGGAACAGAGTGAGGTTATACTATGATAGGAACGGGAGCTGCATTGATGGCTATAGGAGCCGGAATCGCGGTAGGCTGTTCGGCAATCGGTGCCGGTGTCGGTGTCGGTATTACCGGTGCAGCTGCATCCGGAGTCATATCTGAGCGTCCGGATAAATTTGGAATGGCCATTGTCTTTACTGCCATCCCCCAGACCCAGGGAATATATGGTCTTTTGATAGCTATCCTGATTCTCCAGTCAGGAGGTTTTTTTGGTGGCATACCAGATGAAATTCCCATACAGGTTGGTCTGGTTGCTATAGGAGCAGGATTAGCAACCGGTCTTGCAGGATTTTCGGCTATTGGTCAGGGAATCGCTGCTGCATCTGGAATCGCAAATGCCTCTGAAAACCCTGAAATTTTTGGAAAAGGGATTGTTTTCTCCTCTATTTGTGAGACACAGGCAATATACGGACTCCTGATATCAGTTCTCATCCTGTCGCTCACCGGAGTGCTGTCAGGAGATTTTTCTGTAGAGATGCCTGTTGCAATCGGAGTGATAGGGGCAGGGTTTGCAGTTGGTCTTGCCGGATTTTCAGCTATTGGTCAGGGTATCACGAGTGCGGGAGCTATTGCAGCTGCGGCACGCAATCCTGATTCTATCGGAAGAAGTCTTGTTTTTGCTGCTATGTCAGAGACATTTTCCATCTTTGGACTTTTAATTGCGATTCTTATTCTCTTTGGAATAGGATTGTTTCAGATGGGCGGGTAGGTGTTAACTGGAAAATGGGTATAAATGCCATTATTTCCCGAATCAACGAAGATGCTGATACCGAGGCTGCTCGAATTAGAGCCATCGCAGATACAAAAGCAGAGGAAATACGTACCACAGGTGCAAAAGAGGCAGAAGACGAATATACCGCAATTATCAACAGAGGAAAGCAAAAAATAAGACAAAATAACGCACAAATGCGATCCCAGGTCCTGATTACCACAAGAAAAATGGTTCGTGAGGAGAAAGAATCGTTAATATCGCGTTGTTTTTTTCTGGCAACTGAAGAACTACAAAACGTCAGTACCAAAAGAGACTATCAGTCTGTTCTCAGATGGTTGATAACAGATGGAATACAGTCCATCAGATCTGAAAAATATATTATTTCAGTCAATGAAAAAGATAAACAAATAGCAGAGCAGATTGTCTCTGATTTGAGAATAGATGGCAGGGACATCTCTCTCACACCTGAGGTTCTCACTGCCATGGGTGGTGCAATTATCAAAAGTACGCATGGAATCAGCGTTGATAATACTATCGAGGCCCGTCTTGGACGGTACAGAAAAGAACTGCTCTACAAGGTCTCCCTTATTCTATTCGGAGAGGAGCGGTAAGTGATGGATGATCTGACACTGTTTGTGGAATATTTTTCTGATGGAACGCTTCTTTCTCCCATGCTTATAACTGCTCTTATGATTCTTATCTTTGGAATCTGTTTATTTGTCTTTGCAGGTTCCGCAGGATACCTGACAACGATTCTCACCATTGCAGCATCTGCATACCCAATTGCCAGGGCAAAGTCAATTGGAAATCCGTTTATCAGAGAAGAGCATCTGGATGAACTTTTAGAGGGAGGAATGGTTCATGATGTACTGGCACGGATACAGGCAACCGGATTTTTTCTTCTGAAATCGAATGAGAATGAGAGCAGCGATCGGGAATTAATGCTGGAGAAAAAGGAGATGGAAGAATATCAGGCATTTCTCTCTTCGGTCCCGTCAGATTTTACCCCATTTTTTGATGGGTACAAAACGTTGTATGAGATACGAATGATAAAGCGTATTATCAGAATGATACATCAGGGCCATACAAAAGAAGATATAAAAAGAAGGGTGTTGCCTGTCGGGTTAATGACTGATGACCTGATCTTTCGGATGGCTGAGAGTACGTGTCTTGATGATAGTCTGCATCTGCTCTCAGATACACCGTACAAATTCCTGGTTTCAGATCCTCTTGAGACCTATCACAAGCAGGGTTTGCTTATCCCTCTGGAGATATCTCTCGACCAGTACGGGGCAGAAAAGCTCAGTTCATCCAGTTCTCTTATCAGAACCCATCTTGTAGCTCCATTTCGTGATTTCGTTAGTATACTTGCTGATATTTCAAATATACGAACATTGATTCGGGGAAAACATGCCGGCCTCTCACAATCCTTTATATCCTCCTGTTTCCTTTCACAAGGACTGAAAATCCCTCCCTGGAGACTAATCCAGCTCAATGAGATGATGAGTGTCCCTGATGTAATCAGTCAACTAAGTGGCACGGCATATGACCAGCTCCTCATGCCCGTTCTCTCTCAGTATCCCGGACCCGGCAGTCTGATTCAGTTTGACCTTGCTCTGGATAAGTTTTTACTGCAGACACTTTCACGAATTTCACTTGTGTATTATTTTACCGGGGGGCCACTAATCAGGTTCATGCTGGTAAAAGAGTACGAATATCGTAATATTCAGGTCATTCTGGCCGGATTGGAAGAGGGAGTCGATACACAGACCATCAGAAGCCTTCTCGTATATGATACGGTGGCAGGATGAACCTTGCAGTCATCGGAAGAAGAGATATGATACTTGGGTTTTCACTGGCTGGAGTGAAAATAACATACCAGGTCAGGGATCAAAAGGAAGCAGATGCCGCCTTTACCATATGCATACAGGATTCAACAGTCGGTATCATCCTTATCGATGCAGGAATCGCCAATTATCTCTCTTCACAGATGGCCGATGTACGAAAATCTCATCGTCTGTATCCGATAATCCTCACTATACCTGGGAGTGCTGCACCAGTCAGACCTGTTGACTAAAAGAAAGAGGAAGGAAAGGAGAAGAACGCCGAATGTTTAAAAAAGGAACGATTATCAGGGTTATCGGACCGGTTGTGGAAGCTACCGGGATGACAGGGAGCACGATGTATGAGTCTGTCAAAGTCGGGGATGAGGCATTGATAGGCGAGATTATCATCTTAAAAAAAGATACAGCCACTATACAGGTCTACGAAGAAACAACCGGCATTACCCCTGGCCAACCGGTGCAACGGATGGGACAACCCCTGTCTGTTGAGCTGGGTCCGGGTCTTATCGGAACAATATATGATGGAATTCAGCGCCCTCTTGAGATTATTAAGGCAGAATCCGGAGACATGATAAAGAGAGGATGTACTGCACCTGCACTTGACCGGAACCGGGAATGGTTCTTTACCCCGCTGGTCACTTCAGGTGAAACCGTTCATCCCGGTGACAGGATAGGCAGTGTACAGGAAAGTTCATCGATAATCCATTATATTCTGGTCCCTCCCCAGATAACCGGTATCGTTCACTCAATCGTTACACCTGGTACATACTCAATCGAGGAGCCGGTAGTGGTTATCAGAACGAATGAGGGAATGGCAGAGGTTTCTATGCTCCAGCGATGGCCGGTAAGGGATCCCCGTCCAATACAAGCAAGGCTTGATCCTTCAGAGCCTCTCATTACCGGGCAACGGATAATAGATACCTTATTCCCAATGGCAAAAGGTGGAACTGCTGCAATTCCCGGACCGTTTGGATCCGGAAAGACCATTGTTCAGCATCAACTCGCCAAATGGGTGAATGCTGATATCATTGTCTATGTAGGATGTGGAGAGAGGGGAAATGAGATGGCTGACGTTCTCACGCAGTTTCCCCTGCTTCATGATCCCAGGACCGGTGAGGCATTGATAAAACGAATGGTTCTTATCGCAAATACCAGCAATATGCCAGTAGCGGCACGTGAAGCATCTGTTTATACCGGCATTACTATCGCAGAGTATTACCGTGACATGGGATATGATGTGGCTCTGATGGCTGACTCGACATCACGCTGGGCAGAGGCGATGCGAGAGATTTCCGGGAGGCTTGAGGAGATGCCTGGTGAAGAAGGATATCCTGCCTATTTAAGTTCACGACTGGCAGAGTTTTACGAACGGGCAGGATTGGTTCAACCACTAGGATCTGGTAATCCACTTGGATCTGTCTCTATAATCGGTGCGGTCTCCCCTCCGGGTGGTGATTTTTCTGAGCCGGTGACACAGAATACTCTTCGGATTGTGAAAGTCTTCTGGGCACTGGATGCTGAACTTGCCTACCAGCGGCATTTCCCGGCAATTAACTGGCTTATGTCATATTCACTCTATGCAAAAACGGTAAACCAATGGTGGGAAGAACATACCGGATCTGACTGGTCTTCTATGAAACAGGAGATGATGGAGATCCTGCAGAAAGAAAGTGAGATATTAGAGATAATCAGGTTAGTCGGACCCGAAACCCTGCCTGAACAGGATAAACTCTCCATTATCGAAGCGGAAGTTATCAGAGAAAGTTACCTGATGCAATTCGCATTCCACCCGGTTGATACCTTCTCCAGTCCGGATAAACAGTTTCTCATGCTCAAGGCAATTTTTCAGTTCTTTGCTTATGCCAGACAGGCTGTTTCAGAGGGAGTGACCGCATCAGAAATAAGATCTCTGCCGGTTTTTTCTCTTCTATCACGGATGGGCTCGACTGGAGGGGATGAAGAATCAGTTCTCTTTGCCTCTATTCATGCTGCTCTTAAGAGACCAATACCAGTACAAGGAGTTATCTGATGGATGAACGTTCACGGGTTTACGCTACCGTTACAAAAGTGGTCGGGCCTATCATCGTTGTTGAAAACGTAGAGGGGGTTGCCTATGGGGAAGTTGTCGAGATAACCATGCCTTCAGGCAGGAAGCGTCTTGGCCAGGTTCTTGAGACCTGGACCAGCCGGGCTGTTGTTCAGGTCTTTGGGGGGACACGTGACCTTGACACCAGTAAGACAACCGTCAGATTTACCGGTGAGATAATGACCGTAGCTCTCTCTCTTGAGATGCTAGGCAGAATTTTTAATGGTATTGCCGAGCCGATTGACGGGGGTGGAGAGGTTATTCCAGAAGAAGTTCGGGATATTTACAGTTCTCCGATTAATCCTGCAGCACGTGAGTCTCCCCGTGACTCTATCCAGACCGGCATTTCTGTCATCGATGGATTAAACACGCTTGTTCGTGGCCAAAAGCTTCCATTATTTAGTGGAGCAGGTCTACCGCATAACCAGCTGGCTGCACAGATTGCCAGGCAGTCACAAGTGGTAGGACAGCAGGAATCATTTGCGGTGGTCTTTGCAGCGATGGGAATCACCTATGAGGAATCTTCTTTCTTTATCCGTGACTTTCAGGAGACCGGCGCTCTGGAGCGGGCAGTTCTCTATCTGAATCTTGCAGATGATCCTGCAATTGAGCGGATTATCACTCCACGGCTTGCCCTTACTACCGCAGAGTACCTGGCGTTTGAGAAAGGGATGCATGTTTTGGTTATTATGACAGATATGACCAATTATTGTGAGGCAATGAGGGAGATTGCGGCTGCACGTGAGGAGGTACCGGGACGGCGTGGCTATCCGGGATATATGTACACAGATCTGGCAAGCCTTTATGAACGAGCAGGAAGAATAGCAGACAATCCTGGTTCTATTACACAGATTCCAATATTAAGTATGCCTGATGATGACATCACCCACCCGGTCCCCGATCTGACCGGATACATCACTGAAGGACAGATAGTGCTCTCCCGTGACCTGCATAGAAAAGGGATCTATCCGCCGGTAGACATTCTCCCCTGTCTCTCACGATTGATGCAGGGAGGAATTGGAAAGGATCAGACGAGAGAAGATCATGCTGATGTAAAAAACCAGGTCTATTCTGCGTATGCTCAGGGGATTCGACTCCGGAGTCTTGTTGCGGTAATGGGAGAGGAAGGACTGAGTGCAGTTGAAAATGATTATATACGTTTTTCTGATCAGTTTGAGCAACGCTTTATCAGGCAGCGGGACGATGAAGACCGGACGTTTGAAGAGACCCTTGATCTCGCCTGGGAACTGCTCTCTATCCTTCCAAGAGAGGAATTAAAACGGATAGATCCCGCATTCATATCGCGTTACGGCAAAGACATACCGGGGACAACCAATGCCTAAACCGATTTTAGGGATCAGACCAACCAGGATAGAACTGCTCAAACTGCGACGACGTGAACTGATAGCAAAGAAAGGACATGATATCCTGCAGGAAAAACTGGATGCAATGGTTATTCAGTACCAGCGGGTTTCATCAGATCTCATCACTTTAGAGGAGGAGATACAAAAAAAATGTAACGAAGCATATAATACGCTAAAACAGGCGGGGATATATTGCGGATTTGAGAACCTTGATGAGATCTCCTCTGCAACAAAGAAAATTCCCGATATTGTAATGGGTATTTCCCAAATGGCCGGCGTAAAGATACCAAAGATTGAATTTAAAAAAGACCTGTCAGCCATGGATCGTGGATACAGTTTTACCGGGACATGTGGGCTCATTGATGAGGCAGGTCAGAAATTTGAGGTACTTCTCTCTCTTCTCATCAGATATGCTGAGATATTCGGAACTGCACAGAGCCTTTCAGAGGAGATTACCAGTTGCAGACGGCGGGTGAACGCTCTTGCTGAGCTCGTAATTCCCTCTCTAATCCAGACCGAGCGGTACATCGAGATGCGTCTTGAAGAGCGGGAACGTGAAGATCTCTTCAGGAGAAAAAGGACGAAACATCTGTTGAACCGGGAGGAGCGGGGGGAATGATTACGAGGAACGTCTCAATTCTTTGAGTATTAACACAGGTCGTGTTGTTTTTTCAGCAAGTCCGCAGGTGGAACAACCAACTATAATCTCCATGATTCTGCTTTTGCCAGAGGGAATTGCACAGATAACAGATACATCTTCCTCATTGGCATATCGCAGGATGGCAGGAACCGTATCCCCCATGAGCACCGTGCCACGTGCTGATACGCCTTTTTCTATCAGCCCGGAACATATCTCTTCAATCGTGCTCATTGCCTGAGAGAACAGTCTTTCTTTTTTATATGTACGCGTATGTTTATCAAGGACATGCATCAGGAGAATCTCACCGATTCCGGGAATATCCGACACAATATTGACTGCTTCAAGGGATCTTGGAGAAAAATCCAGAGGAATCAGAACTTTTGAGAGCAGCATCGGACAATATTTTTGATACCGGTCATCAACAAGTCCCTCAATGACCCGGTGATGAAGAATCAGCTGATTAACGGAAGAGTGATGAATTACCCCAAAAGGTATGCTTCCTAAGTGAGCTCCTCTGTCAAACCCTTTTCCCCCTGCATTCATCACAATCAGAGTTGCCTTCTCCCGCAATGCAACATCATGTATGCACTCTGAAATGGTCCCGGAATTGAGAAGTTCCAGGCATGGTGTGACTGAAATTCCCATATTTGTAAGGATCTGTTGACCATTTTTTAGATGTGTTCGTGCATATTCTTCCTGGGATCCCCTGACCGAGGGGGAAGAAGTCTTTGAGATGTCTATCACATGTAAAAGGATGACATCAGTGACAGTGGGAAATCCTGCAATACACTCCATAGCCCGTTGTGTATGCTGGGAAAAGTCGGTTGGAAAAAGGATTCGCTTAAACATAAAACGCTCCTGACAGAGAACATAACGATGTTTTTTTACCTTTAGCAGAAAGTGTACAGATGATATCAGAAAAGAAAGAGTCAAACGCACCTATTGTCATGAATATAATTCAGAATCAGGTGAATTCGACAATAATCGTTCTGAAATACTACACCCTCATGCATTGTGAGATTCATCAGATATATAGATACATAAGTTTTATTGTATAGTAGTGATTGTGCCGGGATAAGATGAACTATTCGGTTTTTTGAATCTGATGAGATGGTTCATCAGATCTTTTATCTCTCTAAAAAGATATCAGGGTTACGACTTCAGGTACGGTCAAATCATCCTGCCTTACTCCAAATCCCCTTGATATCCTCATTTATATCCCCTGCGTGTAGATACCGACTATTACGGTTTTTTCCTTCCATTCTTTCTTACTAGATCTGCATCCCCTGCAGAGGGGACACGAAGAATAAATGTCCCATAACAGGGCTTGGTATAGGGCAGAATTACTACCGGCCCATCCAGTCCGATAGCGATTGGTGGCACTCCAATCAGACACTTATCAAATATCTTAAAACCAGGATTAACATAATAAATTTCCTTGCAGTGTTTTTCAATATACTTCCTGCTCTCGGCAAAAGAGACCTTTGAGGCAAGCACCTCATATTCAATATCTTCTACACAGCCCATTGCATCACCTCATCCAGTTTTTTACGGATCTTTTCAGGGTTATGCATGGTCTTCTCAACAATTTTTTCACAGGAAAATGTAATATCTTCTCCTAGTTTTTCTGCATCTCTTCCGAATATCACTGCAATTAGTCTTCCTGAGAACAGATACCTGACGGTTGCTGTGTAAGAGATGCCTGCATCATTATGAATGAACATGATGCAAACCTCGGGATACAGTTTTTTCGTCGAGAGATCTTCGATACATCTCTCAAGATTCATCATCTTCGTTACATACTGTTTATCCGGATCAGATACCCTGAGTAGCTGGAGAACAGCAGTATTTCCTGCGATACACAGTTCTTTTTCATGCACCCTGTACTGATATGCACAATACAGTGCCAATGCCTGCTGAACCGGAACTTCAGGACAGCCGAGAATCAGAACTGGTTGTGTAGTATCACCATCTTTCATTCCCTTTATTGTTTATCTATATCAGTATATACTGGCATTCACGTTACTGTGAGATCAGATGTCAATAAGACCCATACCTTTCGAACACATATATATTCAGCATGGTTCGGGAGCTCAGCGAACGGGATATCTCCCTCCTTATGAAACTTGCACCTGAATTCTCTGGTGAAGCCTGTTTATCTTCAGGTGTCCCCTATAAATCTATCCTTCCACCTGTAGCAATTCACTATGCTCTCAGTACAGAAGACTTTCAGGAGAGGATTAACCGTCTGACACCTGAAGAACTTACCTATCTCTGCCAACTGATACAATCAGGCGAAGAAAGCCTTCACTGCCTGTCCGGAGAATTCTTTGAGATCCTGTATAACCGGGTTACTGAACTTCTTGGTGTGCGGGAGGGGCATCTGATAGCATCAGTATATGCGGCTATCTCAGAGTGGTAAATGATATGAAACCTGTATTACATTTCCGGTCATGAAATGAAATGTATTGAGAAACTTAGCTGAATTCCGATTCAAATATTCAGATATGTACATGTAAAAAAGTGTGATGGTACAGGGATGAATTCCCTGTCAGTTGCCCGTTGAAACCGCAGTATAACGCTTTATTAGCAAAAGAACACCAAGAACTATTGCAGATATAGGAAGAGCAATAACGATTGGATCAACTACCTGCCAGGGCATCGGAAGCACCGCATTTACACCAAACAGTGCCTGTGAGAGACCGAGAACTGATGACTCTTTTACATGTACAAAAGCAGTCCAGAGGAACCATACGATAGTACCTGAAAAGAGACTGACTATTGCTGCATTCGTCCAGGGTTTTTTACTATAGAGAGCATAGACAAACGCCGGAATAAACGCGGCAGCACACAGACCCATAAACATTACCGTAGCCCGTGCAATGATACTACCCGGAAGAATGTAGGCAACAATTGTTGATACAATTATCATAATGATCGTACCTGCCTGCATACCCCGCAGTGATGGATGAATTGTTGTATGACGGGAGAAGAGATCATAACCGATTGCTGTTCCCATGGTATGAAAGAGCGACGATAATGTTGACATCGCTGCAGCAAGGAGAGCCAGCATAAAGATTACGACAAAATAGTCCGGCATCGCCGCATTAATAAAGAGAGGAATGACTGAGTCAACATTTCCTCCTGCAACATCAAGAGCCAGCTGCCCGCTCTGTTGCATGAAATAGACATTTGTAAGAGGACCAATAGTAAATGCAACGCCAGTCATCATCAGAATAAACGGTCCGCCAACCATAATTGCCCGACGAATAGACTTGTCATCCCTGACTGTCATAAATCTGACCGCGAGTTGTGGCTGTGCCAGTACCCCGATACCCACACCAAGAACCATCGTTGTTATCATCGTCAGCCAAATCGGCGATAAAAATTCTGGCATTGAAGCCCAGCCAGTCATACCCCCGGCTGCAAGTGCGGCAGGAACCATCGAAGAGAGATTATCAAGAGCAGTATTTGCTTCAATCACACCGCCAAGAAGGGTGTAGGTAAGAATCAGCAGAATTGCCATCCCAAAAAACATGATTGCACCCTGAAATGCATCAGTATACATAACTGCGATGAGCCCGCCAAATATGACATACACTGCAACTACGATAGCAAATGCAAGGAGTGCCAGATCATACGGCATAGCCAGGGTTGCCTCTAAGAATCTGGCACCACCTATGAGAATTGCAGCAGTATACAGTGGCATTGCAATAACGATGATAACACCACACGCCCGTTGCATGAACGTTGATTTAAAGCACTTGCCAAAGAGATCCGGAAAGGTGAATGCACCAAGTTCCTGACCCCGCCGACGGGTAGGTCGTCCAAAAACCACAAATGCAATGAGGACCCCGACCCCGATACAGAATACTGTCAGCCAGACTAATCCCATACCGAGCTGGGCAGAAACCCCGCCAAAACCAACAATGGCTGAGGTACTGATAAAGGTTGCACCATAGCTGAGAGCGAGAATCACCGGATGAGTCTTTCTCCCGGCTAACATGTAATCTTCGCTTCCTGCAGTCTTTTTATACCCAAAATACCCAAGCACTAACACGATGATAAGATAGATAAGTGTCACAATCGCAAAGACACCTGTCTCAACGGTCATGGGTTTCACCATCCTCACGCGATCTGCTGAATAGTCCATAGAGTATACATACAACCGTCAGGCCGATGGCCAGTACATAGCCAATCCATATTCCGGGATCTGTTATTCCAAACATAAAAAACCTCACGGTAATTCATTTTGACCTTTTTCGTGGGAACCCGCTGATGATATTATCAGGGTTCCCTATCTAAAGTGGAAAAAATAAAAATCGAATCCGGACACTCCAGTAACATAAGAGGCACATACATGTGATGTGGTCCGGATGATGGTCATTGTGAAATACCTATACAGATGTGATGATTGTTTGTATATAATAATTGCGATATAACGATGCAACTAATTCTTCCTATTCATCAAATAATAAGGGAGGGGTAACCCTGGCCTCCGCATCAGATACAGTACACAATATAAAAAAGAGAGGTTTTAGTCATGACTAAAAGGTAATAAGCAACTGCACGCTCTATATTCGTATCACGTAATAGAAAAATCTTCAGGTTCAGGGTTTCATTCAATTATTCAATCATTTTTTCTGATTGTAGGTAAGTTTACATCTTCTTACAAAATTATAAACCTGAATCATCATAACAAACAACCGGATAAATTACATAAGAGTCAAAGAATGGTATTCTATCAGTGGTAATTAAGATCTAGCCAACAGCCTGTACTGCTGCATCAACCGTATCATAACAGGCAAGAATCTGTAAAAATCCTGATACTACAAAAACCTCTCTCACAACCCCTAAAAGACAGGCAATAGCAAATGTCCCCTGCACCTTTTTTAGCGCCTTGGCGGTCTTGATGATCACACGGAGACCAGAACTGGAGATATAGGTTACTTCTGAAAAATCGATGACAATACGATGCATTCCCTGCAAAATTCCCTCCTCAAGGGTTGCATCAAGATCGGTGGAGGCATCAAGATCAATGCGGCCAACCGGGCTGAATATCCAGACATCTCTGACATATCCTATCTCAATCGGGAGGGTTTTTTCACCTACCTCCTCACGCATCGAATGAATAAATGACGCATCATCCATATTTTTCCCTACACTCGCTTTATCATAGTAATAGTATTTGCATCATCAGATCGTTGATAGGTAAAATCATCCATCATCTCTCTGATAAGATGAATTCCAAGTCCTCCAATTGGACGGTCCTCGAGTTTCTCATCAATATCAGGATCCAGTACCAGTGTCGGGTCAAACGCTCGTGCTTTATCTGACAATATGAGAGTTATGGCTCCATCATGCATACCGCACATAACACGTATCCAGCCCTCACCACCATAGCCATGCAAAAAAATATTTGTCAGTGCCTCTTCACATGCGAGTTGCATTTGCTGACTCACATGAGACGCAACAGAAGCCTCCTGTAATGCGTCTTTGAGCGCTGCAACGATGGTTGTAACCATATCCTCATTTCCGATTAGTTCAGCACGATATACCTCTTTCATTTCTCGTCATCTCCTTCTGCCTTGAGTATCATGATAGTAATATCATCAAATTGCGGTTCTTCTTTGCAGAATGTCTGCATCGCTCCTTGTATCTGTTCAATGATCTGCTGTGATCTCATATCTTTTGAGATACGGATCACCTTTTTTAGCCGTTCTACACCAAACTGCTCTTCATCCTGGTTAATGGCCTCTGTCACTCCGTCCGTATAAAAAACAATAATATCAAGGGGATGCAGGAATACCTCATCCTGTCCATATTCAGAACCAGCCATCACCCCTAAAGCCATCCCGTTCTGATGCAGGGTTTCAAATTGCTCCTCCTTTTTCCGGAATATTATGGGAGGATTGTGGCCTGCATTGGTGTATATCATCCGTTCTCCCATCCGATCTAATATCCCATAAAAGACAGTGACAAACATCCCTGAATCTGATTCATGGGTAATGAGATCATTGGCATCATACATAGTTCCTGCCGTGCCCTGATGCCAGACTGCAGTAGATCTGACAGTAATTTTTGAGAGTGCCATAAAAAGAGCTGCAGGTACACTCTTCCCGGAAACATCAGCGATAACAAGACCATGATTCTGATTCCCAAAGGGGATGATATCATAAAAGTCTCCGCCAATCTCACGGGCAGGAAGAGAAAGGGCAGCAAGATCATACCCGGTAATGGGGGGGATATCTTTTGGTAGAAACTGCTGTTGGATCTCTGATGCTATCTTTAACTCTGCTCGCTTTCGTTCAAGTTCATCTTTATATCGATCCCGTTCTCTGCTGGTTCTTATCTCTTCCAGATGATTTTCTGCAATCTTTGCAAAGATAAACATTCCAAGAGCATTGAAAAACACAACCGGGCCCCCCACCTGCATGACGATGGAAACTGCGGTATCAATATTTGTATTGATACAGAGGACCAGGATCAGGTGAAAACATTCGAATAATGCTGCAAAGAGGACAGCTTTATAAACAGTAAGCATCTTTCGCTTATTGAGAATATAGATAGTGCCCCCGGCAAATCCTGATATCGCTGTTGCAAGAGAACAGGGGATGCAGGTAAAACCACCCATGGAGAGGCGATGCACTGCTCCGATGATACCTGCTGCACCACCTACTACCGGCCCACAGGTAATACCTGCGACGAGAGGTCCAAGATCCCTGATATTGACAGGAGCTCCAAGGATCTCAAACCCTGACAATGTGCCAAATATGGACAGGCTGCCAAATAAGAGAATGAGAAAACTCTTCTCAATAACCGTTCCTTTCCCTTCATGGACATTGAAAAAAGCCTTCGTCCGGGAGATAAAATAGGCAACAACGATAATAACGCAGAGCATCTCGAACAGATGCAGCCACATCTCTCCTTCAAGGATGGATGACATAATGGATCTCAAACGAGATCAGGTTTTTTGTGCTTCTGCAACGGTGTCACAGATAACAAAGATTCGTGTAAATCCGGCTAAATCAAAGACTTCATACACAAATGGTTTCAGTTCACACAGAATTAGAGATCCATCTGTTCCCTTTAGCTGTTTCAACGCTGATATAAAGACCCGTAATCCTGAACTACTGATGTATTCAACGTGTGAAAAGTTGATAATGATCTTCTTCATTCCTGATTCAATAACCGTCTTTAATGCATCAGAAACCTCTGAAGAACCTGATGTATCTATCCTGCCGGTTATAGAGACGATAACTGCCCCGTCTATCTCTTCCTTCTCAATTTTCATACTATTCTCTCAGGTACTATTGTTTCAAATTGGTATAACCTGTTATGATTTACCTTCAATTTGTATCTATGTTTTTCCTAAAACTGACTGCAAATATTCGGGTCTGATGTTTTATTCATTAAACATGTCTCTTATACCACTCCCTGAACAGGATGTAACTATATCATTATCAGTACCCTGGGTGATTAATGATGACTGAAAACCATAGGACTGCATCTAAAATGCCATGAGGATAGGTTCACCCTTTTTAGTGCATCTGGATCCAGGCGTAATTTTCTATGCGCTGCATGAGTATGACCTGATTTCCATTGTTAAATCACCTATCTGCTCCTCATATTGACTCATAAATATCTCATATATTGTTCTATTTGTCAAATGATTTTAATATGAAACCTTTTTACAAATCTATGCAGATCTCCTGCATACTATTAACACACTCTTCATCTCATATACCTCTATGAACTATATTGGTATGATACTGATCCTGGTCGCCCTGATTTGTATGACAGGTTCTGTTCAGGCTTATATTATTGAGATAAATTGTCCATCAGATATTCAACGGGGAATACCACTTGAGGTTATTGGAACAACAACATTTCCCCAGTCTGCCTCGTTTGACCTTGTGGTATACTGGTCAGAACGCACAGCCAGTGAACGTGCACGCCAGACGATTATTACCACTCCATCTCAGCAGTTTAAGGCTGTCTTTGAGACAAAGGATCTGGAGAAAGGCCAGTATAAAGTAGAGGTTTCAAATGTGCAATACAGCAACCAAAAGTATGCAAACTCACAATTGGGATCGGCTTCTGTTCTCTATAAAATTTTCAAAGTTATTGACCGGTCAGAAAAACTTCACATTTCATCCCCCCTCACCCAGCCTCAGGATCAGGCACTGCTTGTCTCAGGATCTATCAGCGATTACGGCAGCAATGTTGTTGAGATACGGGTTTTTGGACCTGATGGTTTCTCCTTTGGTCCACAGTCAGTTATCTCAGCAGTGGGAACATTTGATGACGACGGATACTTCTCTTTCCAGATTCCGGTAACAAGTCCTGGAGCATATTATATATCACTATCAGATACACAGGGATTTCTGACTGAAATTCCATTTACCGTTACTGCTTCAACAGGAAAAAACACGCCAGATGTTTTAGCAACCCTGATAACACCTGATAGCACTCCACTACCTGCTACAACTAGTGATACCGATACAAAATTGACCTCAGCACCACAACCAGCTCCGACACGTACCCCATTATCATCATTCGTCACCACAATTGCAATCGGTGTGAGTATGGTTGCTCTTGTGGGCACGACAAAAAGACCTCGCTCGTAACCACCCACAACTTTTTTTATGGGAACTATAGAATAACCATAATCTAAACGACATTATTGAACACGGATTTTTTTACCGGACCGATGGTCATATCATAGCCAGAAAAAGTTGGATCGACGAAAAGGAGCGGCCAGGCAGGAAGATCCACATCACTGTACATATCCGGGATGTATTGAGGGAGTTCCTGGTCATTCATCGTTGGAGCAATGAGATAATTCGTATTGTTTATAACATCAGCATAGGGGATTGTAACACTATATCTGTCATATGCTGTCAGAATCACTTCATCAGGAACAACTCCGGCAGTTGGAATTGAGAAATTAATTTTGGTTGTTTTCGCTCACTCAAAACTGATCCATATGGCTCATTCGTTTCTGACCCATCCCTAAGGGGTAAGTTCTCGTTGAGTTCGGTGCAATCACTTGGAATTGAGACAGGGTCAGGTTCTGCCATTTTCTATTCTCCTCATGTATAATTTTTCAAACACTCTAAAATCAGGAAATATCTGCAATATGAGCTCATGAATGTATTCCTCTCTTCTGCCGGATGGTTCCGGATTCAGGCAACTCTGTGAACTCTATTACAATTCTTCCATTATTGCCATCCAATCCCGGCCAGTCTTTGCTGCAACATCTTTTACGATATTGTTCAGGGTTCCAACCTTGAGAGGGTCATGCAATGGAACCGTGATAGCATGAATTCTTTCATGTATCAATTTCAAGCCTTACATGGCTCCCCGTTTGCCCGGCTTTCCTAAACCCGATATAGATAAGATAGCTACCTGATATATTTAGTGGCACTTTCATACGGCGATGACTTCATCCTTCACAATATGGAAGTCTGATGAGGTTTGGTGCGTCTGCATCATCAAAGTGACATGTTACCGCATCACGAACCATTTCGCGGAGTTCATCTAGGGTGTCCGCCTGGGTATAAATTGAATGATGCAGGGACCGTGCTAAATATCCTCCTTCATCGGCTTCCTCCACAAGAAAGAGAATTTCAGTTTCTTTGTGCTTTTGGGTTATGATCATGCTGAATCCTCGCGTATGATACCTTAATGGTAATAGATGATACTCGATACTTCTATCTTATCCAATAATCACTTTGAGGAGGGATATACCCGGAGAGTTAATTCACCACAACCTATAAAGCAGATTTTTTCTCCGGATTCTGAATCATGGTTATCACCTGGCGAACGATAGCTACGTACATGATCCTGGTTACCGGAATGTAGAACTTAAACTAAGGTGACTTTTTGAAAGAGAAGAATTCCCTTCTGTCAGGTCCTGAACTACGGAGTTGCGGTACACTACGCTTTCAAAACTCGGCGAGTCGCAAACAAGTCCGTCATACCAAGTGCTACTACCTGCTGCCAACGTTTTTCTATGGAAAAAATCAAATCTCTCCATGTCAAGATAAAACTTCAGATAAAAATAACCCTAATCAACCGTAAGATCTATCCCAATAATAATGTAGTGATTAAATTTTAATCTTAAAATCCTCCTTTAAATTGATTTTTAATAATTATTCAAAATAATCCTCTTAATGACTTATAATCTTATCCTGAACTATGGAGTTGCGGGCATACGGAATCCTGAAAATTCTTTAAAATCCATTTGCTTATATTATATTGTTTTCTTATATTTATCTCTCATTTTTTATATATATTTATATATATTTATATTTATGGGTTCGAAATCTGTGGGTAAGACATTTCAAAAAGATATTCTGTATTTCTCAGGAAAGTAGTATTATAAGGAATTATGTTCTTTCATACGGTTCATCGCATGATAACCTCTTGCAGGAATGCAAGAACATCTTCTGAAATTTCTTTATCTTTCAGAGAAAAATCAATAATCGCCTTTAAATATCCGATTTTATCCCCGGTATCATATCGTTTCCCAAAAAAAGAATATGCATAAACGTTCTGGGAGAGAGAAAGATGCTTAATCGCATCAGTCAGCTGTATCTCTCCCCCCACACCTTTTCCGGTCTGTTTCAGTGAGTCAAATAGTTCAGGGGTGAAAATATACCTCCCAATTGCTCCAATCGATGACGGGGCATCGACAGGCCTGGGTTTTTCGATAATATTTTCAAGACTAAAGAGTGAGTCATCAATTTTCCTGCCATCAATGATACCATAACTACTAATTTTATCAGAAGGGACAGTCTCAACCGCAATCACACTACTGCGGTATCGGTTATACACCTCAATCAGTTGTTTCGTGCAGGGTTTACAATTAACAATGATATCATCTCCAAGGAGCACCGCAAATGGTTCATTGCCAATATGTTTCTCGCTACGCAGCACTGCATCACCAAGACCAAGCGGTTCTTTCTGGCGTACATAATGGATATCAACAAGTGATGATATCTCCTGTATCTTTGTTAATTCAACATGCTTTCCGGAATTTTTCAGATGCATCTCAAGTTCAGGTGCATCATCAAAATAATCTTCAATCGCACGTTTTCCTCTCCCGGTTATCAGGATGATATCCTCAATACCTGATTGAATTGCTTCTTCAACGACATACTGAATAATGGGTCTGTCAATTAAGGGAAGCATCTCTTTTGGCATCGCTTTTGTGGCAGGAAGGAACCGTGTTCCAAGGCCTGCAACTGGTATTACCGCTTTTTTTATATCAGTCACCAGCATACCCCCTCAATACCAGGTCCTGTTATCATATGTCTCCCATCGATGACAACCTGCGTTTTCATCAGAGAAAATTCTTCTTTTAATTTCCCAAATTCTGGCCATTCTGTCATTATCAATGCACCATCAACTCCGGTAAGCGCTGATGCTGCTGACAGACAATACTGTACATCCGGAAATAACCTGCTCATTGCTTCCATTGCCATGGGATCATAGGCAGAAATGGTGGCCCCAGCTCTAAAGAGAGCCCTGATAACAGGAATTGCACGAGATTCCCGAATATCGTCGGTATTATCTTTAAATGCCAGTCCGAGGACTGCAATCTGTTTGCCTGCCAGATTTCCGATTCTCTTCTGTAACAATCCTATCATACGATCCGGCTGGTGGTCATTGACACAAAGAACTGCCTTTAAGATGAGAGGATCAACTCCGGCAGATTCTGCCATATGTACAAGTGCCAAAACGTCCTTTGGAAAGCAGGATCCCCCAAATCCTGCACCTGCATTGAGGAAAAGAGAACCGATTCTGGGATCAAGTCCCACAGCTGCCATAACCTCATACACATCAAGTCCAAGGCTCTTACATATGTTTCCAATCTCGTTTGAGAATGAGATCTTAGTGGCAAGAAAAGCATTTGATGTATACTTAATCATCTCTGCAGCAGTCAGTGATGTCTTTATCTTTGGGACATCGAATGATTCATAGAGCGCTTCCAAGGCCTGATATGCTTCATCACCGTCGGTTCCGATAACAATCCTGTCAGGATGTAAAAAATCATATATGGCCCTGCCTTCACGGAGGAATTCAGGATTCATCGCAAAGCCAATTTCTCCCTCTTTTTTCCCAGATACCGAAAGTACGGCTGGTATTACGAGGTCTTTCATAGTTCCCGGAGGGACCGTACTCTTCACGACAACTACCTGGAATTGTTCGCTCTCCCTGATAGCCCCACCTGCCTGAGTTGCTGCTTCCCTGATAAATGTTAGATCTGCACTTCCATCTTCCCCCTGTGGAGTCCCCACGCAGATAAAAATCAGATCTGCAGAACTGATGCTTTCACAGCTGGTTGATGCAAAAAGGGTTTTCCCTCCATATTTTTGAAGTATGTCTGTGAGCCCTTCCTCAAAAATGGGTGGTTCTTTCCTATTGATAGATGTAACCTTCTCCTGGTCAGGATCGATAATAGTCACCCTATGGCCGCATGATGCAAGGCAGGCCCCGGTGACCAGGCCAACATACCCTCCTCCCATTATTGATATACGCATGATAGTATAGGAAATTTGATTCTAATCTGCCTTAAGGGTCTCTCTGAAAAATAAGTGAGACCATATCCTCATGTTCAAGCAAAATTTAGTTTATGCATTTTGACTTTTATATTGACAATGATCCATTAAAGAGGGGAGGGTAATAATCAGGTGATTATAAAATGACTATTCCGTATCACTTGAAAAATCGACAGGGGTAATGAATGCAGAAAACGTAGTAATATCAGGATTCCACACAATGCAACACTCCAATCTGGACGAGTGCAGATCTAATTTCCCTGACTTCTTCACGCATTTCCGCAAGTTCCTTTGAGAGTATTTTATCTAAATCAGATCTGCAGAACTGATGCTTTCACAGCTGGTTGATGCAAAAAGGGTTTTCCCTCCATATTTTTGAAGTATGTCTGTGAGCCCTTCCTCAAAAATGGGTGGTTCTTTCCTATTGATAGATGTAACCTTCTCCTGGTCAGGATCGATAATAGTCACCCTATGGCCGCATGATGCAAGGCAGGCCCCGGTGACCAGGCCAACATACCCTCCTCCCATTATTGATATACGCATGATAGTATAGGAAATTTGATTCTAATCTGCCTTAAGGGTCTCTCTGAAAAATAAGTGAGACCATATCCTCATGTTCAAGCAAAATTTAGTTTATGCATTTTGACTTTTATATTGACAATGATCCATTAAAGAGGGGAGGGTAATAATCAGGTGATTATAAAATGACTATTCCGTATCACTTGAAAAATCGACAGGGGTAATGAATGCAGAAAACGTAGTAATATCAGGATTCCACACAATGCAACACTCCAATCTGAACGAGTGCAGATCTAATTTCCCTGACTTCTTCGCGCATTTCCGCAAGTTCCTTTGAGAGTATTTTATCTAAATCCTGCCTGGTTCCCTTTATCTCATCCAGGGTCTCCTTCTGAAGTGGTAATGTCTCTTTCTGAATACCCAGACTTTCGGTATGCATACCTATGGCAACATCCTGTTTCTTCTCCATCCGGGAAAGAATTCCAATTGCCGTATCAAACAGTTCTGCAAGTTCTTCATCTGAAGAACCCCGTACTACCTCAAAATAAGGATATTCACCAGTATAGTGCCCTTCTGTAATCTCGATGCTCTCAACAAAAACGGGATAATCCTGGATTCTGATGGCATTTTTAAAACAGGTAACATTATCGACAGTTCCTTCTGCAATGACTTCCACATCATACCCCCCAGATTCTGTATAGACCCGGTAACATGATTTTTACGGGCAATATCCTGTACAATATGACGATATCCAACACGCTGAATTGATCCGATAATTCGCATATTGAGCTGGATGAAGCGATTATCCATAATAATTACATACCCTATGAAGTCTATAAGGGTTTTCTGTTTGAGAGTTCTTTTCTTATTGTTCTCAATTCAGTGTCGTTTCAGAGACGGTAACATAGTTTCGACGGTTAAAAAAAGGTGTCAGGAGTTTTTATATTATTTCCAACGGGGGAGACTTGATGTGAAAATAGTGACCATCTCCTCTGCCTTCTGTAATGAAATGTCAAGTTCTGCTGATATCATCGGGGCATATTTCTGGATCATCCCGTCCCTTGTCAGGTCCGGTTCAGTAAAAACACCGTTTTGATAGCAGTGTGTACAATATCTGCAGCTTTTAGTTCCATCAGCCTCTGTACCAGCATCCTCGTCTGTCATAAGTGGCATCCCACAACTTTCACAGGACGGTATTATCTTTCCACTCCAGCGTTTAAGTGGACGTAGCTGCTGTAACGCAAACGCCTCGGCTTTTTGAGCCGGGATCTCAAACATCTTTGACATAATGGCGGCTCCCTGTATAGCCATTTCTTCAATCGTAATATCTGAATTTGTAAACTGTCCATTCTGATAGCAATACTGGCAATAAATCATACTTTTTGTGCCATCTGATTCAGTTCCATAATCATCAGGGTTTGCGAAAGGCATCCCGCAGCTCTGGCACATCGTTACTGATTCTGACATAATAATCCTCGGTATGCTGATATAATAGATAAATTTTTGGTCTCTTTCTCATACTCTGTGTGTTTTACCAGTTCCGATATCGATCAGTGGGAATTTTGTGGAAATCTGATAGTGCCTGATAACACACCCTTGACGTATTCAACAGGCAGGTATGTTCTTTCTGATATCTCCTCCTCAGTTACTCCCGTCTTTGCAATTTGCAATATGACATGAATCATCGACTCCCCGACTTCAATAAGATGCCCGTCAGGGTCATAGAATCGGACGGTTTTCTGATTCCAGGGTGTTGTCTCAACAGCATGCAGCAGGGTAACTGATCTCTCGGTTATATGGTTAAAAAATCCTTCCATGTCATCTGTCTCAAAATATATCTCGGATGTGGGAGAGATTTGTGGGGGAGACGGTTCTGATCCATTGTAGAGAAGAGTTTTTGCGGTATTCGCATCCCAAAGGGAAATCCCTCCTTTAAAGGTTATCAGGGGTCCTATGTCCAATTCAATCTCAAGATTGAAGAGATCCTGGTAAAATGACTTGGACATTTCCATATCGTTACAGAGCAGAACAACAGAACAGTATTGTATCATAGGTATCATTTCCGGTTAGTATGCAGAGGGGGTACAATGATTTATTGCTTATCCAGGGGATTTGGGGGAGTAACAGGGGACACGCAAAAATTTATGTTTCATTGACATCTCTGCACAATGAAGTCTTTAATACGTACTATTTATGTATTGGATAAACAGGGTGAAAGTATTCATTGACAGGGAGATGAAATAAGGATACATGCAAAAACGTCTCATATATGATTTAGATCGGGGAAACATACCACTCTTTGGCAAGGTTACCTGATATCATACACACAAAAATACAATTTGTCGTTATCTTTAGGTCCATCTTCTGTACAAAGGAACATATAACAGGTCTGACCAATAATCAGACGTCATCATCAATGTACTTATGTAATTAACGAGGTTTCATGAAGAATAATAATATCATCATCAGAATACTTACCGTCTGTCTTTTTTTTCTTTCACCACTGATGGGAGGATCAGTTGCAGGGGAAGATACCAATCTTGCAAGCGATTCTATTCTTACGTATACCGCACATGGCGGGACCGGTCTTATAGCACAGGAAAAGATATCCCTGGCTGTATCTGGCAATTATTCTAGTGGTGAACAGATGAGGCAGTCTCTTCATTCAGATGATCAGCATCAGGTAGTGCCGGCATTCTGGTCACGTGCGAGTGCTGAAAGTTTACTTCTTGGAGTGAGTGACATGGCTGTACAAACTTCTTCTGCCGTTACCGATACGGGTTTTTCAGCGAAAACACCGGCTACACTTCATTACTCGATACATATTGATCCCATATCGGGGAATGATTCTTTTGCACAGGGGCAGGTGAGTGTTGTTTTCAGAGGAGAGATTTTAAAAGCCGCAGATAGTACCTCTTTTGATGGGATCTATTATTCAGGAGAAGAGGGAGTGAACACAGATAGTAATCCCTGGAACCGTAATTATTGGGACGAACCGGCACGAAAGACCTCATACATTGAAAGAACCACTATAGCCGGTGGAATACTTGCCCTTTCAAAGACTTTTGATTATCATTCCCGGATATCCCTGTAATTTTTCAGAACCAAATCCTTTATATCAGGTTTTCGGGCCTTTTACAGACCCATAAAGATGAGGAAAAACCAGTTTGATACCATGTGAATGAACCGGTACACAATCTATCTTCTCCTCTTTGACATTTTAAAGAAAGGAATCAAATGGTTATGTATGAGTTATATATTACATAAAAATTTTTTAGGAATTAAAAAATATATTTAAATTATGCAATATATGAGTTATGAGATGCGTAACTCCTCCTTACACATACTCCTAAAACCCACGAATAATGTTGAATTGTAGATTCATATGAAACAGGAAGAAAAAACAGATAAAATCTGTGATCCCATACAAGTCACCGGTATTGTCACAGATAGGTATGGGAACCAGATAGAGATCTATGATCCACCATTTTATCGTAAAGAGTTTGAGGATGCATACCAGTTTATCATTCATGAATACGAGATAGAAAAAAAAGAAATAGCTATCTTCATACCCTGTGCTCTTCGAAAACCATACAGTCAGAGTCCGAGTCACCGTCTCTTTCACTCCATTATTGATAGTGTGCTTGGTAAAGACCGGTATCATCTCGTCATTTTCGGAACGTGTGGAGTAGTTCCTGCAGAACTCGAACTGATGTATCCATTTAGGCATTATCATTACATGCTCGGAAAATGTAATGACGAGAAGGTAAAGGAAGATTTTCACAGAATTGAAGTCTCACGGCTGATAGGGTACCTCACAAAAACCAGTCATACCTATGAAAAGCGTATCGCATACTGTATTGGTCCATTTCGTCGAGCTATGATACAAGCATCAACAGAAACCGGAATTCCGGTGGTAATTCTTCCTTCAAACCCATTAATCGATACCATGTATGATATCGACTGCCCATTCCCTGAAGGGAGTCTCTCAATGCAGGAGTACTGTGATGAATTCAGGGATGGTCTTTTTCATATTGATGGTTCTGGCTGAATACTCTTAAACTAATGATATTGCATTATTTCGGTAATTTTCCTGATATTACTATCTAAATATCAGCAAAAAAATCGATAGAACTATCTGGTTTCCATTCACAGTAAGAATTATGAAAGGATATTGTTTCATTAGCAGTCTTCTTATTCTCTGTTTTCTTATGTCCGGGACAGGTACAGCAGATATCAATCCGGAAACAGAAATTCTCTTCACAGCATCAGACGAAGTATCAGATCTGTTTCTTAGGATTGACAACCTTCTCGCTGACTCTTCAAAACAACTAAAAACAGACGGACTTATAGGAGACAAAGCAGCATCAGTTCTCTCTGATATCATATCTGTCTCATCGATTCCGGGAATTCTGTCAGCTGTAACAGTCGATACAGAGGGTATCATCAGGGCAGCAGAACCTGCAGAATATGCTGATATCGTTGGGACGAATATATCTTCTCAATCACACATACAGAAAGCTCTCATGACAAAGCAGCCGGTCAGGAGCGATTATTTCAAAGCTGTTGAAGGATTTGACGCAGTTACCCGGTCATACCCGGTCTTTTCAGAAGAGAACGAGTATCTTGGCATGGTTCACCTTGTATATGATCCACAGTTACTCTATGAGATGACTCTGAATCCGGTAACATCCAAAACGCCCTATGCTGTTTGTGTAATGGATTCTGACGGGATGATATTGTACAGTTCTGATCCGTTCCTGAAATTCAACACAAACATCATAACTGATTATCAGCAGAGCACAGATCTGAAGAAAACAGGTGAAGAGATGATTCATACCTATGCCGGGAGCAGTTCCTGTATAATGCCTTCTGAAACTGAAACTACCGATTCTGTTCAATCTGACATTATCTGGAATACAGTAGATAATCGAATCATCGGGATCATCATTCCCAAAAAAGAGTAGTATTGAGGAGTATCCTCTTATCTAATAAGGTAGTACACAGAGAGAAATTCTAAAAAATCAGGTTTCCCTTTTATGAATCATACCATTGCAATCGAAACATTTTTCTATGTTTCCTCATTTTTTCTCTCTACAGGGTTCTGTCATCAAATACGATAATCCCAGTGTAAATGGAGTACCTGGAGTATAATAGTTAAACATGTATGTTATAATATCGATAATTATACACACTTTGTGTATTCACATATACCCGGGGAGACGTAATCGGAATCTGGTACAGAATGAATGGGAAAGGAATGAGTATGAAAAAGACGTTTATTTTAAATAGTGGCAGTACGATTCAACAGGGAAAAGAGCTCTATCATAAGCGTGGTTCAGGGTACTCAGAAGCATGTTCAATCTGCTTTGTAAACCCACTTGATTTACTGGAGATGGGCATAGAAAACAACGAACATCTTCTGTTGACCGGTTCAGGTGCATCGGTTGTTGTCGCTGCCATATCATCAGAGGATATTATTTCAGGTGAGGTCTTCATCCCTGACGGGCCATATGCAAATTTCATTATCCCGGCAAGTACCCAGAGTACCGGTGCTCCTGATTTTAAGGGAATTACCATTACAGGAGAACCCACAGATGAACCTATACCATCTGCCTGGGACCTCATTGAAGCACTTGGGGGCCTTCGGTGTGACATTCCTAAGCAAAATCCGGAAGAAGAGGGAGACGGGCAGGAATATAGTGCATTTGATATGCCATGTCCCTTATGTGGATGTCTGTGCGATGATGTTGAGGTTGTGATTGCGAATAACCGTATTGTATCAGTCAATAACTGCTGTGATCTGGGAAAAGACAAGTTTTTAGCTGACGACCGCATTCGGACTCCAATTCAGCGTACAGAACGCGGATGGGAACAGGTCTCATTTGAACAGGCTATTGAACAGTTTGCCCAGATCTTTTCTAACGCATCCCGGCCATTGCTCTTTGGGTGGAGTGGCACAACCACTGAAGCACAAATTGTTGGTATTGAGATTGCTGAACAGATTCAGGGTGTAGTGGATAATTGTTCCTCTGAATGCCACGGTCCCTCAATCATGGCGATTCAGGAGGTCGGTCATCCGGGATGTACCCTCGGTCAGTTAAAGAACCGGGCTGATGTGGTAATATTCTGGGGGTGTAATCCAATTGAATCACATCCCCGTCATATGAGCAGGTACAGCACCTATCCTGACGGCAGATTTATTTCAGGTGGACTAAATAAACGCACGATAATCGTGGTCGATGTCAGAAAAACAGAGACTGCAAAGCTAGCTGATCATTTCATCAGGGTTGAACCCAACAGTGATTATGCTGTCTTTTCTGCACTACGAACGCTCATCAGAGACAAAGAGGCAAAACTACCGGAGACCGTTGGTGGCGTCTCAACTCATAAATTGCGTCTAATATCTGATATCTGTAAGAACGCACGGTTCTGTTCGGTATTCACCGGCATTGGCCTGACCCAGTCCAAGGGGAAGTATAAGAATGTACGGGGCGCTATCGAGTGCGTTGATGAGTTAAACCGGTACACCAAGTGTACCTTAACGCCGATGCGTGGACACTGGAACGTGTACGGAGCAAACCAGACATCCACCTTTATGACCGGGTATCCATATGCAGTCGATTTTTCCCGGGGAATTGCCTATTATAATCCTGGTGAGACCTCTGCCATTGATATCATACGAAGGAAAGAATGTGATGCATGCCTCATTATCGGGTCAGATCCCGGCGCACATTTCCCTGCCGAATGCCTAAAACACCTTGCAACCATTCCAACCATTGTAATGGATCCCTATGTTACGATGAGTACCGGAATATCCCATCTCCATATCCCGGTAGCGGTCTCAGGTATTGAAGTGGAAGGAACCGCGTACCGGATGGATGCGGTACCTATCATGGTAAAAAAAGTAATTGAGAGTTCACTTCCCACAGACTCCGATATACTCAGTCGTGTTCTTGCACGAATCAAAGAATTACAGCAGACACAAGCTCACCCTGAATCTGTTGGCAGTACAACTCCCGTGGAGCCATCCTTATCACGGGTATCATAACCGACCTGCTAAAGGAAATTCTCCTTTTA
>CAYRYR010000023.1:0-30015 GCA_964428385.1 uncultured Methanoregulaceae archaeon | reverse complement strand
TTCTTCGTATTAAACAATACGGTTATCATTCATCAATATTATATAATGTATACTGACAGGGAGATCATGAAAACAGTCAAATCATTTATAATAGGAGTACTCCTGGTCCTCGCTCTATCCCCATTCATATCAGCAGACAATACAGATTCTGGAACCTTGCTTGCCGTCTACATGGTAGGAAGTGATCTTGAATCAGGGTTTGGTTCAGCAACAACTGACATCGGGGAGATGATAGCAGGATATAGCAACGCTGATCCTGACCGGTTTTCACTTGTTGTAGCCTATGGGGGATCTGAAAAAGACGGTTGGCAGGGGATGAAGATTGCCTCTATCACGGATCTTACTGCTGATTATGCCGATGGCATCATCGGTAACGAGGGGTTCGTTCAGGAGTCCTATCCTGATATGAACATGGGTTCCCGAGAGGCTCTTGAGACATTTCTCACCTATATCAAAGGGACATACCCGGATAGCCGCAAGATCCTTATCTTCTGGGACCATGGCGGCTCCTACTACGGAGTCTGTTTTGATGAAAATTTTACGATGGATCCGTTAACCCTCAAAGAACTCAGGCAGGGACTGATGAGCGGAAGAACCAATTTTGATCTCATCGGGATGGATGCCTGTCTGATGGGCAGTCTTGAAGTCGCCCGGGCTGTCAACGGGACCGCAGACTATCTTCTCATCTCTGAAGAAATAGAGCCAGGTCATGGCTGGGACTACACCCCACTGGTAACAACCCTTGCCCGGACCCCAGGCATCGGGGTATCAGCCCTTGGAAAGAGCGTTATAGACTCCTATATCGACAACCCGGATCACGAGCCGATGAAAAAGACCCTCTCACTCCTTGATGTCTCGAAACTTGATGCGGTATTAAACGCTTTAAACAATTTTGCAGCAGATTTGACTCCGCTTATCCCGGAGGAGGGGTATGTTGGCATCGGTGAGTCAGTCAGGGACTCACAACGGTTTGGCTACCATCCTGAAGCTGACGTTGAAGTTACCATTGACCTCATCGGTCTTGCAGAAAATATCAATGAGAATGTGGCAACCGCCGGTACAGAAGCCCGAGAATTAGAACGGGCAATCAATAATTTTATCGTATATGCAAGGAATGACGGTTCACGGCCAGGATCGCATGGCGTCTCTATATTCTCCCCGCGAAAGATCCGTGTCGATGCCCTTGAGGCACTCCCGTCTGATGTCTACCTCTCTGATGACTGGGATCTCTTCCTCAAATCCTACATCGCCTACATTTCATCAGATCTTGACAGCCCAATCATAACCAAGTCTGATGATGGCAAATACCATGTCATCGACACGTCAGAGGATGCAGAGACAAAAGTTGCCACCCGCTGGTGGCCTCTTGGGCTGGAGGATCGTTCAGTACTCATACGAACCGCTCCGGCACCAGTCAATGCTACCGGCGTCTATGACCCGGGCAAACCGTCTGAGACCGGTTATGCAATACGGGATAAGAATTCAGGAAACGAAGCCTTCTTCTGGACGATATCTCAGGGATCTGACAAGGGCGGTGTCTCATATAATCATGGAGTCATCTCAATTGAACGAAACGGGGAGAATATTACTGCTTACATTGATGTACTTACAAAATCCCGGGTAGCAGGAACAGATCTCGTGTACTCGCTCATCCCGTATGAAAAAAGTGGGGAGGAGACTGGTGATAGCAGAACCGATGTCATCTTCTCGCGATCTCCGGTACAGTTTACAGAAGGCGACATTGTCACAACCTATGTCTCGATGATGGATGTTACCGGAGCTGATACTGACAAACCAGATATCTCCTATACACTCATCCCATATGGGCAGATACAGGTGACCGGTCCCATAGAAGTTATCCAGAAACAATTGCCTGGAGGGGAGACCTGGGATCACCTTGTCGCAGAGGATCTTGCGGCAAACAGTCAGTGTCGGGATGTGCCTGATCTCACAAATCCATTTGCAAAATGAAGGTTGTACCGGGTAATCTCTCATTTTTCCAAAAAACCATCTATGAATTTGTACGTTTTCTGCAGATGCACTTCATCTGCCGGGATAAGGCAACAGAGGATTTACTTATTAGAGAACAAAGATTCTTTACAGAATGCAATGAAACCTTTTTCATTACCGGGTTTGTACTATCGGAAACGATGTGAGACTTTTAATGAACAAAAAATACTGTTTTTCGGAGAAGATACATGAAAATAGATGATGAAATACCAGAAAAGAACGAACGGATCCATGCTTTTTGTGCCGAATCGTTTTTGCATCGGGGATTTGGCATACCTGTCCACTGTATGTATGTAATGCTCCTCCTCATACTCCTTTTAGGCACAGCAACAGTTGCTTCAGAAACAACAGACCCGACTGTTCTGTACCAGGATGGTCTTTCCCGATATGAAGACGGGGATATCGATGGTGCGATTGAGGCATTTCTCGATGCAACCGTGCTGGATCCAGCGTTTTATCCTGCGTATAAGGGTCTTGGAATCGCATATAATGACAAGAAGAAAAACGATGAGGCTTTATCAGCGTTTCTCTCCTATCTTCAGGAACGACCGACCGATGGTGATATCTGGTACATGGCAGGCCGCCTCTACCTGCAACAGGGAAACACTGATGAAGGACTAACGGCGTTAGAAACTGCAACAGAACTCCTCCCTGAAAAGACTACTGTTGCCGTGATGTACGGCATGGCCCTTACTGCCACCGGACAGGCAGAAAAAGCGGTTCTAGTATTTGATAAGGCACTTACCTATGCTCCGGACAATACGCTGCTCCTCTATAACAAGGCACAGGCGTTAACCCTCCTTGGCAGGTACAAGGATGCCGATGCAGTCTATACAACAGCTCTAACACTCAATCCTGATGATACCAACCTCTGGTTTGGGCATGCTGAAGTGCTCCTGGCCATCAAAGAGTACGATAACGCAGTCTCGGCCTATAATGAAGTGATAAAACGTGATCCTGCATCATCCATGGCGCAATCGGGAAAGGGTATTGCTCTGTATCATCTCAACGAGTACCAGGATGCCATAAATGCTTTGAAAAAAGCACTGGATATCAATCCAGAGGATCCCATCAGCTGGCTCACGCTAGGTGACGTCTACGGTGCACTCGGTAATGACGGACAGGCAGCAGAAGCATATCAGAAAGCGGTTGAATGTGGCCTTACCCTCCCTGCAGTCTATGAGAAACTGGGGACAGCCTTACAGAACTCAGGAAAAGAAAAAGAAGCTGGGGAAGCATTTATGAAAGGTACAACTGCCAATTCTTTCTGATTCATATGTATCAGCGGGTCAACCAATCCGGCCTTTTTTTTAGTTCTGTCTGAAAAACAAGTGATACCATATCATACCTATCAGGAGCTGAAGCGTTGGTTCAGCCTGACAAGGACCAGTGTGATAGTTATTGCATATAGAAACTGAAGGAAGAGTGTTGATGCATTCTCAAGCCCGAAGAAGATGAGTACTGCATAGACAGGAGTTAAAAGAGCAACGATGTCTTTTTTTGGTTTTTGAAATGCAAGGTATGACAAAACCAGTGAGCTCAGGATACAACCCCACGCAAAGGTCCCTGCATTCTCAATAATTCCATACATATTGAGTAGATATGCAATCCCGATACCACCAAATGCACAAAGCGGAACAAAAATACTAAGTATTTTTTCCCTGACCGGTAGTGCAGAAAACCGGGTGCGTTTCATTCTCTCCATTGTTGTATGTATATGGTGGTTTGGATGATATGTTATCCGATACTACAGAACACGTGTATCACATTCACTGCACCAACAGGCAGAACTTACCGGGTATATGAAAATCCACATGCCTTCATCACATCACATTCATCAAGCGGATTTCGTTCATTACTCTTTGAGACAAGATCTGACAGATAAAAAATGGAGAGAGGAATTGGAAGACCATACATCTTTGCATAGCTGACCCTGGGAAGATTTCGTTCATAAAAATTTCTAATTGTTCCGCGGTCAACGATAACCCCCATCGTGTTTAGAATTTTTGCGGTGTGATTGTATGGATGCACCTGTGATAAGGTGATACAGAGATCAATAACCGGAGAACCAAACTTCGTGTCAGGATAAAAAGGAGCCTCTGCATAACAGAGTTTCCCACAGTGGCGGCAGTAGTACCGGTATACCTGAACAAATATGGCCCGTTTCTCGTTATTTTCCATGATGGTTGCAAACCTCTTTTTCCTGACATCATGGTATTTGACAGAACCTCCACAGAAATTACACTCATACCGTATAGTAAAGGTCAGATTGTCTACACCTGAAAAAGCATTCTGAACAACTGCAGAGAGCATCGGAGGAATTTTTATCTGTTTCATCCAGGAACCTTACAACATAGTATTACTATTATATCTGTTGTCAGTACGATTCAATCATTCATAATCACACCCGGTAAAGTACCAGATATTGTTATGAAATATGTCTGAATATGCTTGGTCATTGGTGCAGTACATAACGTCTCGATTATCTGCCTCTTTGTATCTTACGTTAGTCTGTTTTACCTATAATACCTATAATATCAGTAATGGGAAACGTTCTCTGAAATTTCCCTAAACCAATATCGTGCGATTCGCGTGCACGTCTTAACCATAACTTCTGTTTTACTTATAAGATAAGAAGATGTTCTAAAAGTCACAATACTATGAGATTTCCTATCAGTTATGATGGTTCTGTATTCTGTTCTGGTAATTATTTCTGTCACAGATAGCTAATGGCAAAACTTTCTAGAAAGTTTGCCTTAATCTATGTAGTGCGATTAGCTGGCACACCTTGGATTAACATCCGTTTTACTTCGATTATTCCAAGAAGTTCTGCTGTGCACTATAATATATCCAATACAAAACATTAAGACATTATCAACATGAAAAATAAGATACATGATTCCGACACTACGGTTCCTCTTACATGAATCAACACTTAAGATGATTCTTGGGACCTGTCTGTTTCTTATTATCTTTGCCACCTATATCAATATCTCATTTACAGATACCATTTTTCCCGGGGATGTAAAACCATTCTCACTTTATTCCTGTGGTAGTGAACAAAAATCGTATTTTGTCGGAATTGTGATGATAGATAATTCTGACAATGTAGTTGCCATGATAAATGAGAAAGATACTTACTGGAAAAACCAGTCGTCATTTATTCTTTCCCTTGCTGAACCTCCGGAATATGTCAATATTCTTGTCAACCCGCACCGGGATTATATAGCAGAAAATGAGAAAGTAATTGAATTTGGAACGATGCGTGAAGTACCATATGATAAAATGCCATATGTCTCAAATGTTTCTGATAATGAGACCGTATTTAGTATCAGGCCGGATCAGATTCACAATTATTATGGTATAGAATTTAAGATGCAAAATATTACCAGGAAAGTGAGTGAATCTGAAATTTCACTCTCTATTCCTGTGAAACAATATCGGGGTGCTGGTATCAATGGATATCAGGAGGTAACAAACCTGTTCTTCCAGATAGTCCCTCCAAAAAACTACGAAGTAGTGTATGCACTCCCTGAGGCAGTACTCTTCAGACTTGTTGGTAAGCACTATGGCGCATATGAATTTGAACTTGACACAGAGAAGACTGATCTCTTTTTACTGCTTCAAAACCGTTTTATTGCCCGTGATTTGCAGATAATGGAGATTGTGCTAGGAATGCTTCTTAGTTTGTCCACCTACTTTATCGCAAGTGGATTTATTGAGCTCGCAGCTCCAATCCATGAGTCATACAAAGAAAAATATAATACTGCAAAACTCATGCTGCTGAGAAGAAAGATTTAACCAGGTGAAATTCTCTAATTATCTTGAGATATTATTTTTTTAATTAGAATCCTGAATATATCTGCCTGTTTTTTTTCTCAATTATCACCAAAACATATTTATCCAAAGAATAAAAATAATCACAAAGGGATATACCAATGATGCGATTAGCAATTCCATTATGCATACTACTTATTGTATTGGTTCCAGGAACTGTTCTTGCACAACCGACAAATATTACAGGTCTCTGGATACCTGAACAGGTACTCGGACTCAATGAAAACGGACCTGCGTTGAACCTTACCAGTACATACGGTATTTTTAGTGTCGATACGCTGTCTGAAGCAGGTTTTACCGGAACCCGTACCATAAATAAAGACGGATCATCGGTTTTGGTACTATGTAATGGAACATTCCTGCCAGATAAAACAGGATTTATTCTTTTAGATACAGACGGGGGGACGCAATTTGCCAGAATTGATGATCCAGAAACCATCACACTGTATATTCTCTCACCATTCCCTGAAACCCCTGAAACAACTGCCGGGGTAGATGTCATTGTACTTACCCTTAAAAAGGAATTGCCTGAACGGGGATTTAATGTTCTTGTTGGTGCCATGGGGTCTGCCTATGCCGAAGATCAACAAGACCTGACAGAAGCTGAAATGGCAGGGAAGGAAAATCATGAACTGTATGCAGGAGCAACAGTTACAACCGAATGTGATGAAAGCGGATGTTATTGTGATGGGGAGGGGTGTCAGTGTTCAGGTTCTGAATGTTATTGTGAAGGGGATAATTGTGTGCAGGATGAGTCAGGTTACAGCTGTTCAGGCTGGGATTGTTGGCTGACTTGTAATACAGGAGAAGACTGCTCAATGGAAACTTAAGAGAATATCAATTTTTTCCCTGATATCGTATCGTATATAATCTCATTTTGTAACAGGTAAACCTGGCTTAAGTATGTACAACCATGAATATCTCCGTGATGCCATCCTTATCATAACTATTTTTTTATTTATCGGAGTTACTATAGGGTACGTTGGAATCTCATTTTTTTCAGGATTATCTGATATGATTGGAGAGATGTATGAAGGGCTTAACATTTCCGGAGATCCAACACAATCCTCGTTTCTGTTTTTTGCCAGTGTATTTTATAATAATATTCAGTCATGCCTCATAGCTTTTTTGGGAGGGATTGTCTTTTCAATCATCCCCATTTTTATCATTCTCTTTAACGGGTTTTTTCTTGGTGCATCAATAAAAATACTGAGTCATCAGGGGAGTCTGTTCTTCCTCTCAATAATACCTCATATTTTTTTTGAGATCCCGGCTCTCATTCTATCTGCAGCATTAGGAATGATGCTTGGACAAAAGGTTATCTACAACAAAATCCTGCATCGTACCAGTGAGCCAATTGACTTTACAGAACTAGTCAGGATATTTATCCTGTATGTCATCCCGATGGTGCTCATTGCAGCCATTCTCGAAGCATATGTTTCTACCTGTCTCCTTGATATTCTAAGTTGATACTATATAGTGAAACAAACCTCGTAACTTAGAAAGGAGGGCGTATTGGACGGGGAACCGTTTGAAACATCTCCATATTGCCTGTAGGGTAGAGGTGCTCCCATTCTTCATCGCCTATCTTTGCAAGAACCGGCATATCCATATTCACCCCCGGACAAAACCCTGAAATATCCTGTAGATCTGCCTGTAACGAATGCATAAAGAGAGAAAGAGGAATATCCATCGGGCACCGCTCCTCACATTGCCCGCAATTGATACAGCTATCAGCAATATGGGAAAACCGGATGAGATGAAACATAAATGGTGGCGGGATAACACCCGGCGTAACCAGCCAGGGTTTTTTTGTTGAACAGTCTTCACAAAAACAGAGGGGACAGGCCTCGATACATTGATAACATTTGATACATCGGGATGTTGCTTCTATCATCGTATTGAGGCGATCACGACCGGTTCCAAGCAGTTCAAACTGTCGCATCTTCTCTTCCCGGGTAAGATGTATCATTACCTCTTCAGTCCGTTCCCGCGCTTTAATTCCTTTATTAGGGGCCTGCCTGGTGATTATCGCACCATCTGCCTCTGCATCTGCTAAAAGAGTACGTCCCCGCTCACTACAAATCTCTACAAATGTGACAGTTCCTGAATCGCCCCCGACGACACCCCACCTGCCACAGGCAATATCACACTGACGCGGTACCATTATCTCACATCGCCTGCAATTGAGCCTGCGTCCAAATCCCTGCTCCTCCAGTCTGTCAATCCTGATGGCAATCTTTTTATCCCCATATGAAACGCAGCACTCCCCCCGAACAATATCCATAGAATCAACGAGATCAGGATCAATTCCATATGCTGTCTGTATCATCTCCTGCGTTGCTACCGGACTGAATGTCCCTGAACAGGTAAGGCCAATCATAATAATAGTATCAAGATTTATCAGCCCCCGCTTGGCCATCTCATACAATGCCATTGCATCACAGCCTTTGAGGGCAACTGCGATACGGATCTCAGGATGAACAGATACGTACTCCTGCAGATACTTTGATATCAGAATTGTTCCGGTGACCTGGGTTCCTGCAGCTGATATAACCTCTGCAGGGTCTGTAATAAGAACAGGTACTGCATCATAGAGATCTGCACCAGGATGAACGGTAAAGACCGCATCAATGCGACCCGTTTCTAATAGATACCTGAAAAGAGCTGATACCACACCACCACAGCTCCCTGCTGTAACAAGGTTTGGATCCGTAGCACGAACATAGAAGAGATGCGTATTTGATTCCATCCTAATTACCTCTTACCTTCTCAATCCTGACGGCACATACTTTATACTCAGGTATTTTTCCAACCTGATTACCTGCATCGGTAGTCAGACGGTTTGCAGCACACTCGGCAAAATGAAACGGCATAAATGTCACTCCTTTCATGATATCCCTGACAACACGGACAGGACAGACTAATTCCCCCTGTCTTGAGGTGATTCTGACCGGCTCTCCGTCACGGATGGCAAGATTCCTGGCGTCCTCTACATTGAGTTCAATATACGCTTTGTTTACCTCATCAGTAAGATTTTTTGACCGCCGTGTCATGGTCCCGGTATGCCAGTGCCATATGATTCGACCGGTGGTAAAGAGAAATGGATAAGACTCATCAGGCAACTCATGGGGTGGTTTATACTCAACTGCATGAAAAACACCGAGTCCGTCAGAAGTATCAAATCTGTCATGATGCAGGATGGGAGTTCCAGGATGATCAGCTGACGGACAAGGCCAGTGAACACCGGCTGGTCTTCCTGTACGTTCCCATGTTATCCCACTATATTGAGGAGTTAACACAGAAATCTCTTCAAATATTTCCTTTTCTGACGGGTATGAAAACTGTTTTTTATATCCCATAACTGCTGCAAGTTCACAGATTATCTTCCAGTCAGGTTTTGCCTGACCTGGCGGATTTTGAGCTTTTCGTATCCGCTGGACCCTGCGCTCGGTGTTGGTCTGAGTGCCATTCTTCTCAGCATAACAGGCAGCAGGAAGGACAACATCAGCATACTGACAGGTTTCTGTAAAGAAGATATCCTGAACCACCAAAAACTCAAGATTCTGTATCGCATCCTCCACACTATTTAAGTCTGGCTCAGATACCAGTGGGTTCTCACCCATCAGATACATACATTTCAACTCCCAGGGACGCTCTAAAAGGACGCGAAACATGGTTGTAATTTCATATCCGACACGGGGTTCACATATAGGTTCAGAAAAGTCCCAGTAATCTGAAACAATTTTATGAACCCGGCCATCAGTTACTTTTCGATACCCGGGAAAGACGTTCGGGAGACATCCCATATCACAGGCACCCTGAACATTGTTCTGTCCACGAAGGGCGTTTACCCCACTGCCTGGTTTTCCAATGTTACCGGTGAGCATGATAAGGTTTGCAACAGATTTCACATTATCAACCCCGACCGTATTCTGGGTAACTCCCATCGAGTACAACACCGTCGCCGTATCAGCTTCTCCAAACCACCTCGCTGCTGTTACCAACTGATTTGCAGGGACCCCAGTTAGTTTTTCTATTGATTCCGGCTCATACCGCCGCTGTAATACAACCTTTCTGAGCTTTTCATATTCCCGGGTACGGGTGGTAATAAATTCACGGTCTTCAAGATCATTTCGAATAATTTCCCCCATCAGACAGTTTAAAATTGCAACATCGCCCCCACTATAAAACTGGATATACAGATCAGCCTGTCGTGCTGTCGGTGTATACCTCGGATCAGCATAGATGAATTTTGCACCTTTCTGTTGTGCCTGCATAATTCTTCTTCCGACGAGTGGGTGCTGTTCAAAAGTGTTTGAACCAAGACATAAGATACAGCCAGATTCTGCAATATCAGGAATGGAATTCGTCATAGCACCATTGCCAAAACACAGGGAAAGACCAGTTATAGTTGAGGCATGGCAGAGACGGGCACAATGATCAATATGCCGGGTACGTAGCACTCCTCGTGCAAATTTCATCATCAGATAATTTTCTTCGTTTGTACAACGGGCTGATGAGAGAACTGCTATTTCATCTGGGCGGAAAAAACTAAACTGTTCAGCAATGAGTGCATATGCATCCTCAAAACTGGATTCAATAAAGACATCTCCCTTTCTAATAAGCGGCCTTGTCAGACGATCCCGGTTATTGATAAACTGCCAGGCATATGTCCCTTTCGGACATAATTTCCCCTCATTCACCGGTGAACGATAAAATGGTGCTGTCCCGGTAATTACTCCGTCTGTAACAACAAGGTTAAGGGAACAGCCGGTCCCACAGTATGGGCAGGTTGTCGTTACCTGTTGTAACTTCATATTCATTGAGGGTTGTCCGGTTACCCATAATAATGTATACTGACTTTTGGTTATCGTGATGAAAATGAGGGGAAGATTGTATTGATGAGTATCTGCCTCTAAACGATGTGAAATGATAAGAATGGAAAATTGACTTGTTGTAAATGTTCACACAAGGGTACATTCCTGTTAAACTGGATTTTGGTAAAGAGCATATAAGACAACGAAATGACCGAATAATGAAAGATGAGAAATAGAGAAAGTTACCCATTGACCGGTTTTATTACAGATAGTCGCCCGGTTCTCTCGATCATGAAGTATCTTTAGGTAAGATACGATACATAGCAATCTTATCTGAAAATAAGAAATGAAAGATAGCACGGTTCGTACCCAAATAAGGAAAGGCAGTGCACAAAGGAAACCAGATGAGAAGAGAGAACATGAGAGGGCAGGTCAGAAAAACGATTCTGTCTGTGACCGTAGATACTGTACCTTGTAATCCCAAACTATTCATCTCTGATGCGGCAATAATTTTGATGTATCCAGTAAAAAAGTGTTTGTCTCTCTTTAGAAAAAAACAAAGTTATCTCGCACAGATATAATTATTTCCAGTATCATATCAAGACGCGCAACAATCCGGGAACGCAGAATAAAGTATAAATCTTTGATACAGAAAAAGAAGATTGTCACATAAGTTATATTAACAAAAGAAATGAGTAAACGAAAATGCTATAAAAAGTCGTGAAAAAGGCCAAAAATAGCAAAGATCACTTCAGAACATTTATCTATATTCTTTCCCAACTTTTGATTAGTCGGTTTTCTTAAATCGATCAGGCTGGTGCGAAAAAAATGGCATTTGCAGTTCATGTTAACATGGAACGTTGTACCGGCTGTAACAATTGTGTGGTTGCATGCCCAGTCGACGCACTTGAGCTTCATACAGTAAACCCTGTATCAACCGAGAAAATCTATAAGGTTATCAACGGTTCTGCAGTTATACTTGATGTGAAGCACGAACTCTGTGCAGGCTGTGGTGTGTGCGTGGATGCATGCCCATATGATGTGATACAGTTATCAGGACAGATCCCGGTTGCGGTGAGTGCATAAGGGGTTTCCTGATTTTGGCGCAATGAATGAAAGAGGTTTGAACAAAGAAGAGGTATCTTAATGACAACTCTGTTTCCAAAATACTCCAAAAAAGTCGATGGAGTAAAAGTGATCATGGAGCAGAAGCTCCTCCAGCAGGTAAACAACCTGATTTTAGACAATGATATTTGTACAGGCTGTGGTATCTGCTCAGAAGTCTGCCCAGAGGAGGCTATCTCCATTGGTGCAGTTGGAGGCATGCAGAGAGGTCTCATCAAAGATGGTGCAAACATCACAATTGATGAGACTACATGTTCGTACTGTGGTGTCTGTGTCATCATGTGTCCGTTCTCTGCCCTGCGACTCACAATAGACAATGAGGAGCGACTCCCAATCCTTGAGAAAGAAGGTTTCCCTACCTATGATAAGGGAACCGCCATCGACAGCGAAAAATGTGTGCGATGTACTATCTGTGATGATGTATGTCCACGGGATGCAATCGACCGCGACGTCCCCCTATTTGAAGGACAAGACATAGAAGGACTTCAGAAAGGTAATGCAGTCGATTTGAAACTTGACTTTAAGGTTGATACCGAGAAGTGTACCTATTGTGGCCTTTGTGGTACACTCTGTGAGGCAATCGCAGTCAATCATAAACCATTCACACCTGAAACCGGAAAGATTGAGGGTGAGGTTGTCTGGGATGTTAATTACTGTGACGGATGTAATATCTGTGCAGAAGCATGCCCTGAAGAAGCTATTACTGTCACGAGAGAAGTGATAGGACGGGTTAAACTTGGTGAAGTCACTATAATTGACGAAGATTGCTGTACCTGCCGGTGGTGTGCAATCAATTGCCCGACAGAAGCTATCACCGTGAATAAAATATTTGAAGGCGATATTGAGTTCCACGCTGAAAAGTGTCCAGGTGGTTGTTCAACCTGTATTGATGTCTGTCCTGCAAATGCGATTTATCTGCCATCACCAAAACCTGCAAAGGATATGAAAGGGGAGATTGAAGCCAATATCGCTGTTAATAAAGACTTCTGTATCCTGTGTGGGGCCTGTGTTAATGCCTGTCCAGGTGAAGATATTATCGTTCTTAGAAGAACCAATGTCAGGATAAAAGGGAAAGAAACTGATCTCTTCAGGAAGATAAAAGAAAAACTCTGCATCCCGAGAACATCCCGGGTTTTAGAGACAGGAACCACGCCAGGTCAGGTAGGGCTCAAAGTTGTGGAGTAATAACGAGGAGTTTTTATGGCAGCAAAAAAATATGACGACCCTGAACTGAATGCAAAACTGGGTAACCGCAGATATCATACCACTGATACAAACCCTGAATTTACCCAAAATGTCCTTGATATCAGCAGGACAATTGCAAACATGTGTTATCAGTGTGGTACTTGTACCGGATCCTGTCCGTCAGCTCCACGGAGTTCATACCGGATTCGACTCTTTATGCGACGGGCGGTACTCGGGCTCGAAGACGAGGCACTTACCGATCCGGATCTCTGGCTCTGTACAACCTGTTATTCCTGCACTGACCGGTGCCCCCGTGGTATCGCACCAACTGATGTTATCATGGCAATGAGGAACCTGGCATTTAAGAGAGATATCATTCCCAGAAACTTCTTAAAGACTGTACAACTCATTTACAAAACGGGCCATGGTGTTCCGAACAATGATGTAAACCGTGCAGCACGAGTGAAACTAGGTCTTGATGCGGACCCACCAACAACACATTCATATCCTGAATTTATTCCGGGTATCCAGAAAATTATCGACCACTTTGATATGAAACAGAATGCAGACAGAATTCTGGAGGGTGAATAACCGTGCATGAATACGCATTTTTCTTAGGATGTATTGCACCGAACCGGTACCCTGGCTGTGAGGCTGCAGCGATAAAGACCAGTGAAAAGGTCGGAATCAAACTGCTTCCACTCAAAGGTGGCAGCTGTTGTCCGGCTCCGGGTGCTTTTGGATCCATCGATCTTGCCGTCTGGTACGCAATGGCAGCACGCAATGTCTGTCTTGCAGAAGAGATGAAAAAGGATATTACCCTTATCTGTAACGGATGTTACAAGTCAATTTACGAAGTCAACCACATCCTTAAACATAACGACGATCTCAAAGACAAGGTGAATGAGGTCCTGGCTGAGATTGATATGGAATTTAAAGGATCACAGGATGTATGGCACCTTGCTGAACTCTATTATGACCCTAAGATCTGTGGTGTGCAAAAGATACGCGACAGCGTTACGACCCCCCTTACTGGTGCAAAGGTTGCTGTCCACTACGGTTGCCACCTGATGAAACCACAGAAAGAACGTCACTTTGGAGATACTGAAAACCCAATGTGGCTGGAAGAACTCGTAGATGCTCTTGGTTGTGAATCGGTTCAGTACAGAAACAAGATGCAGTGCTGTGGAGCCGGTGGTGGTGTCAGGGGATATGATCTTACTCATTCACTGGATATTACCAATGAAAAGATGATCAATCTCCAGGAAGTTGGTGCAGATGCACTGACTGAAGTCTGTCCGTTCTGTCAGCTCCAGTATGATCGTGGACAAGTTGAAATACAGGAAACCTTTGGTGTATCATACAACCTTCCAGTACTTCACTACAACGAACTGCTTGGGCTTGCCCAGGGTATGAGCCCACAGGACCTTGCACTTGATTTGCATGCAATCGACTGTACCCCATTCCTGAAAAAGGTGCTATAAGGAGGAACTGAAATGGCTGATAAAGAAGAACCAAGAGTAGGTGTGTTCGTCTGTCACTGTGGTACCAACATTGCCGGGTCAATCGACGTAATGGATGTCGTTGAGTTTGCAAAAACTATTCCAGGTGTCGCTCATGCAGATCAATACCAGTATATGTGCTCTACCCCGGGTCAGGGCAAGATAGTAGAGGCAATTAAAGAGCATAATCTCACAGGCATTGTTGTTGCAGCATGCAGTCCACGTCTACACGAACCAACATTTCGTGTTGCTACAAAAGAGGGAGGCTTAAACCCGTTCCGATTTGAGATGGCAAATATCCGTGAACAGAACTCATGGGTTCACATGCACGACAAAGAAGGGGCTACGAGAAAAGCAAAGGATAATGTCAGAATTGCTGTTGCAAAAGCTTGTCTTCTCGAAGACCTTATCCCTAAAACCGTGCCGGTAGAACACGCTGCTATGGTTATTGGAGCTGGTGTCGGTGGTATTCAGGCGTCTCTGGATCTCGCAAGTGCCGGTATCAAGACCTATCTTATTGAGAAACTTCCAACTGTCGGTGGACGAATGTCCCAGCTCGACAAGACGTTTCCCACGCTTGACTGTTCTCAGTGTATTCTCACGCCAAAGATGGTGGATGTCGGCAGACACCCCAATATTGAGTTGATGACCTACACCGAGATCGAGAAGGTAGAAGGATACATCGGTAATTTTGATATCACGGTCAGAAAAAAAGCCCGTGGCGTCCTCTCTCCTGATGAAGCTACTGCCCGTGGTATCATAGGAGGTGGGTGTAATGGATGTGGAGACTGTTCTGAAGTCTGTCCAGTCATAAAACCAAACCCATTCGAGATGGGAATGGCTCCACGAAAGGCAATCTATATCTACCATGCCCAGGTCATGCCTCTTTTATATACCATTGACTTTGATGCCTGTGTCAAGTGCGGACTCTGTATTGAAGCCTGCGGTGAGAAGAAAGCAATTGATCTTGAGATGGAAGATGAACTCATCACGCTGAAAATAGGTACTGCCATCATAGCAACCGGATTCAACCTGATGCCTATCGAGAACAAGCGTGAATGGGGATACAAACAGTTTGATAATGTTATCACCGGTCTTGAGTTTGAACGGCTCATCTGCGCATCAGGCCCGACCAGTGGTCATCTCATCAGACCATCTGATGGTGAAACGCCAAAGACTATCGGATTTATACTCTGTGCCGGGTCGCGAGACAATACCGGGAACGGTAAACCATACTGTTCACGATTCTGCTGTATGTACTCACTCAAACACGCCCATCAGATCATGGAGAAGATTCCCGGAGCTAAGGTTTACCTCTTCTACATGGACATTCGTTCATTTGGTAAAATGTACGAAGAGTTCTATTACCGTATCCAGAGTGAGGGAGCCAAATTTATCAGGGGCCGTGTTGCTAATGTCCTTGAAGACCCAATAACCAGGAACCTGCACGTCTTTGGGGAAGATACCCTCCTTGGGCGTCCTGTTGATATAGAGTGTGACCTTGTGGTCCTGGCAGCGGCAGTCCAGCCAGTTGACGAAGAAGATGTTATCAGAAAACACTTTGGTGTCTCTAAGTCACAGGACGGATGGATGCTTGAGGCACACCCAAAATTAAACCCCTGTGGTACCACAACTGCGGGTGTATTCCTTGCCGGTGTCTGTCAGGGACCAAAAGATATTCCTGACACCGTTGCCCAGGCAGAAGGTGCTGCAAGTGCAGCTAGTATACCAATTCATATTGGCCAGGTTGAACTTGAACCGTACTTTGCACAGTGTATGGAAGATTTGTGTGCCGGATGTGGTATGTGTATCGATCTCTGTCCCTACCAGGCACTTGCACTCGTGGACAGAAACGACGGGTCAGGCCGGAAAGTCATGAACGTAACCGAAGCAAAGTGCAAAGGTTGTGGAACCTGTGGAGGGTTCTGTCCGGGAGGAGCAATAAAGATGCAGCACTTTACTACACCACAGATTGTTGCCCAGATAGATGCATTCCTCTGTGGAGGTGAGCAGTAATGACAGATGAATGGAATCCAAAAATTCTTGCTATCATCTGTAACTGGTGTTCCTATGCTGGTGCAGACCTTGCCGGTGGTGGCCGTATTCAGTATCCACCTGATGTACGGGCCATCCGTGTCATGTGTACCGGTCGTATTGACATGCTCTTCATTATGAAGGCATTTGCCGATGGTGCAGACGGGGTACTGGTATCTGGTTGTCACTTTGGTGACTGTCATTACCTTGCCGGTAACTTCAAAGCTGCAAAGAGAATGTTCATGGTCAAGTCGGTTCTAAGAAACCTTGGCCTTGAAGATAAGAGATTCAGAATGACCTTTGTGTCAGCTTCTGAAGGAGCAAAATGGGCTACTGTGATTGAAGATGTTGTCAAAACAGTAAAAGAACTTGGACCAAGCCCAATTGCAGAGCATCAGAAATAACTGACTTATATTTTTTAATTTTTCCATCTGCTATGATGAAATATTAAGCATAAAAAGCAGCCCTGATCGAGAACAGATTAATTTCGGTGACCATTTGAATGTATACATTACAGCCAGGATTTACACACGTTTGAGTGTATTTTACCTGGTTTTTAACCATGAATACACAGTAATTGGTCAGGATTATCAATAAATTCTTATTTTTTTATCTTTTATTTCTTACAGGGAGCAGAGGATTCTCCTTTTAATCTCCTTTCATCGGTGGAATTCCACCAAAGAACGAAATGAGTGATTTCTGTTTTCGTGTGAGACGCTGCGGAGAGACCGATGGCTGATACGATTTTACAATATGAATCGTTTTTAGTTCTGTTACCAAAGATTCAAACGAGAAAACCTCTGGTATTTGCGCACTTAAAAGACGGTTCATGATAAGGTTCTGAATAAGAATTGATAAAAAACAGATGAAAAACAGTCCTTTTCTTATCCGATCAATCCGGTACCCCTGAAAATCTCTCTCCAGTTGCAATATCAGATGACTCATATCCTGTTCCAGGATTCCTCTCATATCAGTAAGGGAGAAACATTCCTCCCAGGTAAAATTCCCCTGGTAGAGAACGCAACTTCGCCCAAATTTCTTTATAGTATGGTTCATTTCATCCTGATTCATTCGTATCTGATATGAACCCTTATTCTCTGCAATCGTGAAAAATTTCAGAAACGGGCCTGCGGTTTCATGTAAGAATTCTTGAACCGGACCTGGATATTCCGGGGTCTCCCGAATAAGATCACGAACCTGATGAATTTTTTTATTAAATGCCAGCCGGTCTACCTGTTCTTTTTTGATATCATGCAGGATGAAGCCAGGAACACGTGTCATACCAAATTTTACTGAAAACGGTTGGATATAACACGATTTTCCATGAAAATGCTTAATGTTTTTAGGGTTATCCATCTGTTCGCTCCAGTCAAGGACATGAGAGGAAACTGGTCCATATGAGGTATCGGTACGAACAATAAACGGAGATTGTGCATCGAGAAGGCGTGACACCAGAGAAGATGAGTGATAATCCCAGTGGGGGACAATAATACCCCCTTGTATCTCTCCTAATCTAACCCGTTCGATAGAATTTTTGATAGCTATATGTGGTAACTGAAATGTATCAAAGCCAGTGAGTATCTTTTTTTTGGGATCATATTGAATACTTACCCCCAGTTCCTGTTCCAGATCCTCTTTTGAAGAAAACCTGCATCCCTTCTCTCTCATCAGGTCAGGGATATCAAAAAGACGTAATGTATAAAGTACCCGCTCGTCAGATAGATCATTTATTGATGCAAACATGCGTGAGAAGACCTCTATAACCGAACGATCAGATATCTTTTGCAGCACCTGCATGAGGTTGTCGTGTTTAAAATCTACCCTGGGAATAAGCCGGGATAGATAGGTTCCTTCAAGCCATGTATTCAGATTTGCAGGAGGACACGGATCCAATAACCGGTTACTGGCAAGGAGAACAATAAAAGCAGCCTCTTCCGGCGAGCAGGATGAGAGCAGGGCTTCAATTATTTTATGCTCTTTGATTGCCCAATAAACCGGAATGTACTCTCCAAAATTAAAAATCTGTCCTGATTTACCGGTTCTTTCTTTCTTGACCGGCTCTCCGTTGTTATTTTTTCCCAGATATTTGGTCTTCTGACGCCATTTACCAGCCTCCTGATCATAATATGGGGTAATCTCGTACAGGTACTCCCTCCCTTTAATGATCTTAGTTCTGACAAACGATTTCATAGTGAATCTTATATTATTATTTTTGAGTTAGGCACAATCTCATCCTGATAAAAGCAATACATAGAGATACAAAAAATTTTGCTGAATTTTATTGTTTTTTTTATGGGTAAATTGATACACAAAAAGGCTCTGTCGATTTTTCAAGTGATAGTGCAATCGTGTTTTCACTCCTTACATAAATCTTTCCAGTTGAAACGACATTCGTTTGATAATTTAATTGATTAACCGCAGAGGACGCAGAGAGACTGTTTAAACCTCAATAAATTTCTTCTCAATTGAAACTGATGTAATTCCGGAGAGTAGCTGGTTTGCAGAGTATCTGACACCTGGTTCTCCGCTCTGCGTTCCTCTGCGTCCTCTGCGGTTGGAATTCTAAAGTGATATAGATCATTTTCAATATGAAAGTCAGATTGTCATGTAATTACATCCTGCCTGACATGATGATATAGTATTACTTGATTTTCAGACAGAGCCACCAAAATCATTTATTCTTACACTTTATTTAAACTTAGCTCAATAATTCTTTCCTGTACACTGCTTATACATTTTTAATTACTATTAAATTTAAGTTGATGAGATATAGTTAATTCAAATTTTTTTTGTGCCTAACTGAAATCAGAATTCATCCCCAATAGCGTTTATTTACGAAGAAAAAGTATTCTTTTTTGGATGAAAAAATGAAAATTGAGAATTAAAAACTAAAAAAACAGTCAATTTAGAACATTTTAAAAGTGGATTATTCATCTGATGTGATGCCTAATTGAATCAATTATACAACATATATACTAGAAAAAAAAACGTATGGTAGTGATTTGGTCTTCGGAAATTGTGCGTAACGAATTTTCAGCCTCTGGATTAAGATATGCCATGCGGGAAAAAACTCAAATCATCATTCATACGAGATAGAAAACATTGGCAAAAGGTACACATGTAAGATCAGATAGCAACCTTCTGGTTGATTTTATTCTGTATTCTACCTTTAAAAACAGTGAAAAACCGGTACCCGGTATCAGATATCTACCACAAATGAAACGATGAGACCGACTGACACAATGCCGATGAATCATATCATCTGATAAACCTATTACTGCGAAATAGTAGGTTTTTAGGAGAAATCCTATGACGGATTTAATCACGTTAAACATGATTACGCAGCGTGCCGTTGAAGAAGGCATCGCAATGGAGATCGGAAAGACATCTCCGGAATACTTCGACGCCTGTAGCATCATTGAGATGAATGAACAGGATATGAAGAAACTCGGGATTTTTAAGAACACCAATGTCCGCGTCACCAGCGAATGTGGCCAGGTTGTTGTCAAAGCTGTTGTTGGTCGCCAGACCTGTTATCCTGGCCTTTGCCACATCAGGCAGGGTGTCTGGGCAAACCAGATTGTTCCACCTCGAACACAGTCTACAGGTGCCCCCCAATATAGTGGGTTTCCGGTCACGGTAGAACCTGCACCGGATGAAAGACTGAAAAGTGCCCTTGCACTTGTTCAGGGAGCTGTTGGAATGTGGAAAGGTGAGTAAGGATGCCAAAAGTAATTGAAAATGTCGGATGCCCCTATTGCGGGTGCTCCTGCGATGATGTCAGAGTCACTGTTTCTGATGATGGGTTAAAAGTCCTTGAAGTCGAAAACGTCTGTGCTATCGGACATGAAATTTTCAAGCATGGAAGCTCTGACCACCGAATCCGCCTCCCCCGCCTGCGTCAGCCTGACGGATCCATGAAAGAGATCTCGTACGAAGAAGCAATAGAATGGACCGCACAACATCTGCACAAGGCAAAAAAACCTCTGATGTACGGATTTGGATCCACAAATTGTGAAGGGCAGGCAGCTGCCGGACGGGTTATGGAGACTGCCGGCGGAATGCTGGACAACTGCGCAACCATTTGCCATGGCCCATCATTCCTTGCCATCTTTGATAATGGATATCCAAGCTGCACCCTTGGAGAAGTCAAAAACCGTGCTGATGTCATCGTATACTGGGGTTCCAACCCGGCACATGCACACCCACGCCACATGTCACGGTACTCTATCTTCCCCCGTGGATTTTTTACTGAGAAGGGGCATAAGAAGCGGACCATCATTGTCATCGACCCAAGGTTCACTGATACCGCAAATGTTGCAGATATCCACCTCCAGGTGAAACAGGGCCATGACTATGAACTCTTTAATGCGTTTAGGATGGTTGTAAACGGCCATGCTGCTGATCTCCCTGATGAGGTTGCAGGTATTAAGAAGGAACAGATTCTCGAAGTTTCCGGAATCATGACAAAAGCCCGGTTTGGTACTGTTTTCTTTGGGATGGGTCTGACCCACACAGACGGCCGGAACCACAACATCGACATCGCCATCTCACTTACCAGGGATCTGAACAAGATCACAAAATGGACTATAATGGCAATGCGTGGACATTATAATATCGCAGGACCTGGTGTCGTCTGGTCATGGACATTTGGATTCCCGTACTGCCTCGACCTAACCAAGCAGAACTATGCCCACATGAACCCTGGTGAAACGAGCTCAGTTGATATGGCAATGCGGGACGAGGTTGATATGTTTATCAACATTGGATCCGATGCCGGAGCACATTTCCCAATCCCAGCCGTAAAACACCTCAAAAAACATCCCTGGGTGACAATTGATCCAAGCATCAACATGGCTTCAGAGATCTCTGACCTGCATATCCCGGTCTGTATATGTGGTGTTGATGTCGGGGGTATCGTCTATCGGATGGACAACGTGCCAATTCAGTTCAGAAAGGTCATTGAACCACAAGGACTTCTGGATGATGAAACTCTCTTAAACAGAATTGCTGACCGGCTTGAAGAACTCAAAGCTCAGGAGGCCTGAAGATGTCAGAAATGCTCATCAAGAATGGATATGTCTTTGATCCCATCTCAGGTATCAAGGGAGACAAGACAGATATCGCCATCAAAGACGGAAAAATAGTAGAAAAGGTCTCTTCAAAGGCAAAGATCATAGATGCTGCCGGCAAGACTGTTATGGCTGGTGGCTGTGAGATTCATGCACACGTTGCTGGTCCAAAGGTAAATGCCGGAAGGACAATGCGGCCCGAAGACAAGCTCTTCCGTGGATCATACCGTGGTGGCATCGTCAAGCAGGGCAAGCGTATGGAGATGGGATTTTCTATTCCGTCAACCTGGAAAACTGGGTATGCTTACGCACGAATGGGCTATGCCTTTACAAACGAGGCTGCAATGCCCCCGCTCCTTGCCCCCCATGTTCATGAAGAGTTCAGAGATACACCAATAATTGACCAGGCTGCAATGCCGGTCTTTGGAAACAACTGGTTCTGTCTTGAATACCTCAAAAACAAGGAGATAGAGAACAACGCCGCATATGTGGCATGGTTACTAAAATCTACCTTTGGGTTTGGTATCAAAGTTGTCAATCCTGGTGGCACTGAAGCATGGGGATGGGGAGAGAACTGTGTTGATATCCACGATCCCGTCCCGTACTTTGACATCACCCCTGCTGAGATCATCAAGGGTCTGATAGAGACAAACGAATACTTGGGTCTGCCCCACTCAGTGCACCTGCATGGAAACAACCTTGGAAACCCTGGCAACTACGAACACACTATCGAGACGTTAAAACTCGCATCAGAATATAAACCAAAGAACAAGTTCGGGCGTGAGCAGGTTCTGCACAACACACACCTCCAATTCTTCTCGTACAAAGGGGATAGCTGGGGAACATTTGCATCAGCTGCAAAAGAAGTCATGGATTATGTTAACAAGACTGATACCCTCACTGTTGACCTCGGATGCGTAACACTCGACGAGACAACCACCATGACGGCAGACGGACCTTTTGAACATCATTTAAACCAGTTAAACCACCTGAAATGGTCAAACGTTGATGTAGAGCTCGAAACTGGTTCCGGTGTCGTTCCCTATGTCTATGACAAGGACATTGCAGTCTGTGGTATCCAGTGGGCAATCGGTCTTGAGCTCGCCCTGTATGCCAAAGACCTGATGCGTGTCCATATCACCACCGACCACCCGAACGCAGGACCGTTCACCAGGTACCCGCGTATCATCAAATGGCTGATGTCCAAAAAAGCTCGTGAAGCAACCCTTGACACGATGAAGCGCAAGGAAAAGATCATCAAATCAACTGACCTCGCTGGGATGGACAGGGAACTCGGCCTCTATGATATCGCAATGATGACCCGTGCGGGTCCCGCAAAGGCGCTCGGTCTTTCGAACATCTATGGTAGTCTAAAGGCTGGTGCAGATGCAAACGTTGCCATCTACAACCTTGACGCAACAAAACTACCAACCGATCCTGAACTCATCGAGAACGCCTTTTCCAATACCCTGTACACCATTAAGGAAGGCGTCATTGTTGTCCAGAATGGTGAAATTGTTGCAGAACCCCAGAAACACACTATCTGGACCAAGGTGTCTGTTCCTGAGAATGCACAGGTGATGCGTGATATTAAGGAAAAGTTTACCAAGAGTTACACTGTAAACCTTGAAAACTATGCCGTATTTGATGAACATGTACACAACCCACGTGCAATCGAAGTAGAATTTTCAGCCTGAGGAGGAAAAGAATGGAAACTGTTACAATGACACTTGTACAGCAGCCTGAACTGTACTTTGAGTGCTACAGCGTCACCCCGGATCTCTTTGCAGATAAAACCCTGGCAGAGATAGCTTTGCTCCCGGCTCATGAAGGAAAGATTGTATGGAAACTGGGAGATTTCTTCAAATTTGAAGGGAAACCAGGTGCAACTGCAGAAGAGACCAGGATAGTCGTTAACGGCGACGTCCGCAAGATGAAGCGGTTCGGTCAACAGATGACCGGAGGCGAGATTCTCATCAACAGTGATGCTGATATGTATGTCGGCTGCTGGATGAGAGGAGGCAAGATAACCGTCAAGGGTAATGCAGATGCATTCCTTGGAATCGCCATGGAGGGTGGAGAGATAACCGTAGAGGGTGACGCAACCAACCATGTCGGAAGTGCCTACCGCGGTGACTGGAGAGGAATGAGCGGTGGCCTTATCCGTGTGAAAGGAAAAGCCGGAAACGACATTGGAACCGCCATGACCGGAGGAACTATTATCATTGAGGGGGATGTATTTATCCATGTCCTGACCCATGCAGAAGGCGGAACCGTTATCATCAAAGGGGATGTTGAGGGCAGAGTTGGCGGCCAGATGGTTAAAGGAGACGCTTATGTCCTTGGAAATATCCTCTACCCATTGCCGGGATTCAAGAAGATCGGAACTGTGGAGAAGGAAGTAGATGGGCAGACGTATACATTCCATCAGTACATAGGGGATCTTGGAGAGAGGAAAGGAAAGAAGAAGGGAGAGGTTATCTATGGTAACATCTACCTTAAAGCGTAATCTTTTTTTAAAGCAGTGTTCTTCTCAGGATGAATGAAAGAACCAGTTTTACCCCGGATTTGCACCTGCACATGAATTAAAATATGGATCTCCAACAATAAGAGAGGGACGTCCATAGGACCGAATGAAAAATAAAAAAGAGAACACCAGACAAAATGGAGAATACATGACAGATATAACAGAGATTATAAAATACCCAGAACTGCCGGTTATAGAGATAGTAGATGATCTGGTATTAGTATATAAAGAATTCATGGTGATACGGGCAGCTCTGCAACTTCGATTATTCGACTGGATGGCAGCTTTCGGTCCGGCAACTCCGGAAGAGATAAGTCAAGGCACAGGAATTCTCCAGGAATACATAAATGCCCTTTTGGGAATGCTTTTTTATCTGGATATTATCAGGAAGTCAGACGAGAAATACCTACTTTCACCTTCCACAAACCTGCATTTTGTCAGCACCAGCAACTATTATCAGGGCGATATCATTACAGCTCTTGCTTCAGATAAATCGCCATGGTTTGATATCAAGACGTATCTTACAAGCCCACAAGAGAAAAAGACGTTCGAACCGGCGACTGAAGAGAATGGAGCAGCACTGACAGAGCAGGAAATCCGGGGGATGGTCAAGAATATCACAACCGTTATAAGAAGATGGGCAGGATTTAAAAAAGCTGAAAACTTCCTTGAAATAGGTACCGGACATGGCCTCTATGCCATTGCTGCCTGTCAGATACATCCTGGACTAAACGCAATGGTCTGTGAAAAGCCGGAGAATGCAAAACTCCTTTTAAAGAATATCAACCGTTTTGGGATGGAAAAAAGGATAGATATCTGTTCTGAAAAACACGGATCATTACAAGGGACTACTCAATATGATATCATCCTCGCTTCACACTCGCTATATGGACAAGATGAACATCTTCCCCAAAATTTGAGAGATATTTCATCTATTCTCAAAGATGGTGGACTTTTTATCTCAAATCACTGGTTTGTCAGACCTTCTGAAGGAACTGGTATGCAGGGACTATATGAACTTGAACTTGGAATGCACAATCGGTACCATACGATACAAAACCGGGAAGAGTTTGAGAACATATGCAAAAAAGAGGGACTGGACATATTCCAGACTGGTATGATGCGTAGTGCATACGGAGAATCGACTATTCATATGGCCAATAAAAAAACTGCAGGAGAAGGGAAATGACACCTGAACCAGAACGTCCAACCTATACTCCCTTTGATCTTCTGACAGATGAGGAACTAAAAGAAGCGATGGTAATGCACATCAGAATGGGATTTATCCTGAAAAATCCAGGTATGAGTGATAAATCAGAATCTGTTGCCCGTGATATTGTCTGCAAACTCACCCTGGATCAGCTTAAAGATATTCATCCTCATACCTTTTTTGCAAATAAGAAGATGGGGAATGCTCCAAAAAATCCCTATACTGTCGCGATGGAGATGCTTAAAAAAGAATAATTTTTACCTCTTTCTCTGCCTCAGTCTCTATTTACGCTCTTTATAGTTGAAATTTTTATATTGATATGAATAATTGTCAATATAAAAGTCAGAATGCCATGTAATGAAATCTAGCCTGAACATTATCATATGGTATTATTTGTTTTTCAGACAGAGCCGATGAAATCCAAAAAATTCTTTTTCAGGTACGAATTTACACATAATGTACCTGATACATCTATGTTGTTCGCGTATCCTGCACCTGATACCAGGATACAGGTATGTGGTTATGTGGAGAAATAAGTGGATGGAGAATCTACACCTTTTCCCACTACTTTGGTAACCCTGGCGAGCGTCATTCAAAGAAGAAAGGCGAACTGGTATACGGGAATCTGTACCGCAAGAAATAACCAGACGCATGATAGAGATTCGATATAGCAAAACAGACTTCTTTAGAAAAATTCTACTCATTTTTAACACGCTTGAACATGCCATACACCTAAACTGAATACCGCACAAAATTAGCTCTATCTGCAAAGGTAATTCTATTTTGTTAATTACTTAACTGTTTACAGTACATATAGTACTCATAACCTCAGGTAATCATATGAAACAGATCGATAATACAGATGCAGATTTGCCAGTAGGTGAACGTTTCACTTCACCACAAAAAAATACGGGATATTTTTTCTCAGTTGTCCCGATAGATACTGCATTAGAACAGATCCGTAAAATAGCCCCTGATATCGGGAATGAAACGATATCGCTGGATGAAGCAGACGAGCGGATTCTTGCCATGCCGGTATATGCATCATCAGATATTCCTGGATTTGACCGGTCGTGGAAAGACGGGTATGCACTTATTGCAGCAGATACAGTATCAGCATCTGAAGCCGTACCAGTGCTTCTTACCTGTACCGGTACGATTGAGATGGGAGAGGATGATAAAACCACTATTTCAAGGGGACTTTGTCGGTATATCCCTACCGGAGGGACTCTTCCACCTGGAGCTGATGCTGTTGTCATGATAGAATATACTGAGCGGCTCGATAATGCAATATTGATAAAACGACCAGTTTTTTCAGGTGAGAATTGTATAAAAAAAGATGAAGACTTCTCTGCCGGAGATCTCATCTTTGAGGCTGGATGGGTTCTTCGGCCACAGGATATCGGAGTCCTTGCTTCGATAGGTAAAGCATTCATACGGGTGAGGAAAAAACCGATAATCGGCATCATCTCAACCGGCAGGGAACTGGTTCCGGTGGATGCATGTCCCCAGCCTGGCCAGGTTCGTGAAGTTAATTCTCATCTTATTTCAGTCATCCTCCGACGACATGGTGCTATTCCGGTTCATTATGGCATTGTCCGTGATGATGAAGAGCACTTAACAGATCTCCTTAATACCGCTGCTGATGAGTGTGATGCAGTCATCATATCAGGCGGAAGTTCAAAAGACGAAAAAGACATTACAGCACGGGTTATAGAAGCCTGTGGTACCGTGTATATCCATGGCATTTCTCTCGCTCCTGGAAAACCAACTATCATCGGGACAGTAGCAAAAAAACCGGTAATCGGGCTTCCTGGTCATCCTGCTTCGACATGCATGGTCCTTATCCTTGTTGTAACCCCCCTTATCCAGGCGATGGAAGGAAAATCAGTAAGTCATACAATCTCTCTACCGGTCAGAATGACAACCAGCGTTCCTTCAGAGAAAGGAAGAGAGACCTATATCAGGGTCAGGATACAGGATGGAAATGCCACACCCTTATTAGGCAAATCCGGCCTGTTAAATACCTTAAAAGATAGTGATGGTATCATCAGGGTTCCTGCAGGAGTGGAAGGGCTTGAAGCAGGTGATATGACAGAGGCCATCTTATGGTGACCAGGTATTTACATCTCATCTCATTGACAGAAGCACGGCAGATACTTTGCAGGGAATTTCCGAAGTCCCCTGATAGACAAACCGTCGTTATGCTCAGTGAATCGGTTGGAAGAGTGGTAGCAAGAGATCTTATTGTTCCCTATACAGTCCCACCAGCCCCTCTTGCGGCTATGGACGGTTATGCGGTGATAAGTAAAACAACAGAGGCTGCAATGGACCAGCATCCTGTTACCCTGTCTGATGTAGTCAGGGTCAATACGGGAAACGTCATGCCAGATTCTGCTGATGCTGTTATTATGATTGAGGATGTGTGGGAAGATGAAAAAGGAGAGATAGCAATCCGAAAAGCTGCACATCCGATGCAGCATGTACGACCTGCCGGGGAGGATGTAACTGCCGGCCAGCTGGTTGTAACTGCCGGTCACTGTATCAGACCCTTTGATATCGGTGCTCTGGCTACCTATGGATATACCACAGTTCCTGTTCATGATGTATCGATTGGTCTCATTCCCAGTGGATCAGAACTTATCCCGGCAGGAACACATCCAAAACCCGGCCAGGTGGTTGAGAGTAACATGCTGATGACTGCAGCTTTTCTTACCTCCTTAGGTCTTACACCGGTTATCTACCCTTTTACCCCTGATGATCCTGATGCTATCAGGAATGCGATAGGAGATGCAGTACAAACAAATGATATGGTAATTATCTCTGCCGGATCCTCAGCAGGAACCCGCGATTTTTCAGCGCAGGTAATACATGAATGTGGTGATGTCCTGTTTCATGGTGTAGCAATAAAGCCGGGAAAACCACTCATATGTGGGCGTATCCAAAACAAACCAATAATTGGCATGCCAGGCTACCCGCTCTCAGCCGTGGTTATCCTTCAAAAACTCATAACACCTCTCCTCTCTGCATGGGGGTTTTATGTCCCTCACAATCCATCTGTCACGGTCACTCTTGCTGAACGACTTGCCAGTGATGGAGGGATAGACGAATTTGTCTTTCTTGCTGTTGGAAAGATTTCAGGACAGTACATCGCAGTTTCCCTCTCCCGGGGAGCAGGGGTTCAAATGGCTGCGCTGACTGCGGATGCCTGGTTGCATATCCCATCAGACATTGAAGGATATTCTGAAGGAACAGTAGTCCAGGCAGTATCAATGTTCAGGGATCCTGTTATCGATACTACAATTTTGGTTGCCGGCTGTGCAGATCCTATCATCAGGGTTCTTGACAGTATGATACGACAAAAACAATGTATCATCAGAGTCAGAAACACAGGAGAGGTAAGCGGTCTCATTGCTCTGTCAAAGCCAGTGTGTCATATGACTGCTCTCCGGTATGATCCGACAGTCGATAGTGTGAATGCTGTTGTTAAGAAACGGTTGCCCCATATTCCGGTTCACTCAGTTCCTGTTGCCGATATTGTGTACGGTATTGCAGGTACAAAAGAATACACCATCAATGATATCCCGGGCATTCGGTTTGTATGCCGGGAGGAAGGTAGCCCGGAACAACTCCTGTGTACCCGCATTCTGACTGAATCGGGTTTGATATCGCAAAAAGAAGAGATACAAAACTATCCCTGTGCAAACGAGATATCTATCCTGTCAGCAATACAAAATAACACCGCAGATGCCGGTTTCTGTTCTGAATACAGTGCCAGATATGCGGATCTTTCCTTTACCCCGCTTGGAAATTTAAGATATGAACTTGTTTACCGGGCAGATCAGGAACCAGAAACCGTGGTGAAACAGGTTATTGCTATGCTCACATCAGAGGCCTGGAGAGAGCGGGTAACCAGTACGACAGGGTATTTACCTGTTTAAATTCCACAGGTTTTTATTACTGCCAGTATACCCATGAAAGAACGGTAGAGAGTATCATGACAGGAGATGAAACAGAAAAACACCCCCCTGTTGTCAGGCTTACCGATGACGAACTCAAAACAGTGATGCAAATTCACATCAGAATCGGATGTATCCTGAAAAATCCGGGCGTATCACAGAAAGAAGTAACCACTATTGTCGATGATATCATCAACAGTCTGACCATTGATCAGATGAGAATTATTCATCCCTGTCTGTATAGTGGTGCCGGTTTTAAGAACCAGCCACCAAAGAACCCATATTTGTATGCTCTTGAACTGCTCAGTGGCAAGTGAACCAGGTATACGATCCGGCAAAAAATACCCGGGGACGATATCAGGAGGACAACAATGAAGAGCCCTGCCATAAGCCATGGTTGTCCATTTCAGATGAACTGGTATCAGCACCTGATAGGATCCAGGACGAATTCGGATTACTTTTCTTCGGATGAATCTCCTGACAGTCCGGTCACTATAATCACTTGATTATTTGGAGCTCTTTATCCACTCTCTTCGTTCTTTAGCGTTTTTTAGCGTCCTCCTCGGTTAGATCATTTAAACCATCATAGGAGTAAGCTCTGTCTAAAAAACAAGTGATACCATGTCATCACGTTCAGGCAAGATGTAATTACATAGCATTCTGACTTTCATATTGACAATTTACTATATTATTTTAGAATTCAAACCGCAGAGGACGCAGAGGAACGCAGAGCG
>CAYRYR010000022.1:7653-31270 GCA_964428385.1 uncultured Methanoregulaceae archaeon | reverse complement strand
TATTGATCTTTCAATGATTGATGACAGGAATCTGACCACCATACTTATCAGGAAGAAGTGGCAGAAAATTCCGGGATAGTATCTTTGTATGGTTTGGGTGATATCTGCCGTTAAAACAGCAGTTGCCATCAGATAGGATTTAGGGAGAAAATGACCTAGATCACAGCCTCTTTTTGATATGAATCTTATTTTCCAGGTTTTTTATAGAGATATCAAAAACAGATCTCCCTCATGGGTCATCTTACAACATCTGTTGCGGTCCATTGATATTGAAAAATCCAATGTTTTCAGGATCTTTCTGGCAATCATACAAGAAATACAGATACAAACACCAATAGTACCACAATCAATACACCAATAGTACCACAATCAATACATCAATATGCATCTCTCCTTATTGATACTTCAACAGTCGCGAGATATAGATACGAGCCCATGAAAATCCAACAAGACCTCCGATAATATCCCCGGCAACAACCCCCCACCATATCCCATGCTCACCAATACCAAGAACAAAACCAAACAGATAGGCAAAAACCGCTATAAAGACCAGATTCCGTAACAGATTGATACATAGTGAGGTCATTCCCTTTCCGATTCCCTGAAAGAGAGAACCTGACATAATGCCTGGTGGAACAAAGGGATAGAAAAAGCACATGATACCAAGGAATGCCGCTATTGACGGTGCAAGATGGGCACTCTCTGATGAATATGTAAATAGTAATGCAATATAATCTGCAAGTAGCCAGGTTAAAACACTGATAATGATGGCAATGATGATGCCAAGTGTTATTGAGAATGTATGGATAACAGGAAGTTTTTCCAAGGCATGTCCGCCATATGCGGCTCCTGCCACTGATATGACCGAGGTTGCAATCGCAATGATGGGAATGATGGCGAAATACACAACCCGCCATCCTGCTGTATACACAGCGACAGCGTCTGTTCCTGATACAATAACCAGCATGCTGTTTATGATAATAGCTAGTAGTGCCATCAGGAAAAACTCAAGACTCGCCGGGAGTCCGACACTGAGAATGTCCCGGAGAGTCTTTGTATCTGCTGCACGGAGATCCCATGAAAAAGATATGTAGGTATCCTTTTTTACCAAAAACCAGTACAGAAGGATAACCGTAACCACTATCAATGAGATTATCATGCCCCATGCCGCACCTGCAATTCCTAGTCCGGCTGTATAGATGAGAAGCGGGTCAAGAATGATGTTTAAAACTGAAGATGCACCCATAACATACATTGCACGGGTTGTATCCCCTTCAGCCCGGAGAATGGCGTAGGTAATATTGTTAAAAAGAATAAAGATGGTTCCAAAAAAGACGATTCTACCATAGGTCACCGCAAGAGCAGTTGTCTCTCCGGCACCAAACAGCTGCATGATTGGTTCAATAAAGAGAATCAGAATGATAGAGAGAAGAACAGATATAACAACAGTTAAAATCATTGCATTTACTGCTGCCAGATTCGCTCCGGCTCGGTCTCCCGCCCCAATTCTCCTGGAGATTGTTGAATTTACCCCTGCCCCAAGACCAATACCCAGGCCAATGAGGATCATAAAGAGCGGTGTAATAAACCCGACTGCAGCAAGAGCATCTGATCCAAGACCTGCAACCCAGATAGCATTCACAATGTTGTAGGTAGACATAAGCAACATTGCAACGATTATCGGTCCTGATAATCTCAGGATTGCCTGTTTTGGATCGCCTTTCATCAGAATGACCCCGATGGTATCTGCATCTTTCGGGGCTGTTACATTCTGATGGTTGGTGACCTCATTAGGTTCAATAATCTTCATCCCCTTTTCTAAAATACTATGGTAACTCGAATTTTCGAGATAAGAGTTGCAGGTTCTCTTCTCTGTATCGCATACGTTGGTATACCACATTTTTAATTCTTTTCTGTATGAATTATTGATATCGCATTTCTCTGCTGTATCAGGAAAACAAATACAGAACCTTGTTATTGTATCAATAATTCATCTCAAGAGGATGTCCAACCCGACTACTAAAGGGAAGTATTCCAGAAATATGACAGATAACACATAACCTGATACAGAAATCATTGTATGATACCTAGAGATACCAAAACACAAAGTACTATACAGGATGCTTACCTGTGAAAGCAGAGCATCTGGATATTATTGATTTATATTCCTTGATTGATCCAAAAAATGGTGAATAGAACCTATAATACGAACATTATGAATAATAAGATAATTATCACATCCCGACTGGAACTTGTCCCCCTCACCCGTGAATTATGTGAATATGAACTCACCTCCCGGGTCCTTCTACAACAGGAGCTGGATGCCCGCCTGCCAGATACATGGCCCCCTGATATGATGGATAAAGAAACAATTCAGGATTTTATTACGAGATTATCTGATAAAACAAATTGCAGATTATATGCTTTTTACTGGATAAAACTCCCTGACACTGATTCTAAAGAACGGGTTCTGATTGGAAGCGGAGGTTTTTTCCTGCATCCTGACGGTACCTTTGAACTCGGCTATTCAGTTCTTAAAGAATTTCAAAACCAGGGATATGCAACTGAAGCTGTTACTTCATTACTGTCATGGGCATTTTCACACCATCAGGTATCAGTAATTACCGCAACAACCTACCCGGACCTGAAAGCCTCAATCCGTGTTCTTGAAAAAAACCTGTTTGAATATGCCGGAAGTGGCCGGGAGAAGGGAACAATCGCATTCCAGCGAGTTTGTTTGCCTGATGAGAACCTGGCAGATATACAATACAGTCGAAAAAACCGGGATCAACCCCTATAACAGCACACATAAAACGAAGATCTCGTCAGTTATAAAACCCCCTTAAACCGTGCAGAATCTTGCTTAATTGAAGTGATTTGATTTTTTATTTTTTTAGCAGGATAATGGATATATTCATGAATTGCTCCATATACGGTACCCCGATCATGGCCGAATATTTAAAAAGATGCTAAAAATGTATTTAAAATCGAAAAGAACGATTAATGTCCCACCTAAGTAAAACTCATCACAACATGTGAACGAAATACAAATTACTGCCAAGAGATGGTAATAATCAAGGTGTTTTTAAAAAAATCTTAAATATATAAGGCGAAAATTCAAACTGTTACTCTTCACCACCCTAATCAGATACAACCAGATGGTTCAATGAAGGATCTATCAGGGCTCTCGTTATTTATATGGATGAATGGCGACGTTGTATTAGACGAGAAGCAGAGAAGACCTGTTATCGTCAACCAATACAGGAGGTGGGATTAAAAACACAGATAATCACTCTGTACCATCATACCCGCTGCTGACAGATAAATACCATCACAATATCAATGTTCATCAGACTCATACATCCACACATACCATTCATCACCCGTGTGTTATCTTACTTTCCCTGAATGAACCTTTCTGTCAGTTCAGCAAAAATAAGAAAATCCCCACCTCCTCTTCTAATATCCTTTTTAGGTTTCTTTGTCAGTGTAACTTACATCACTACAAACATGAAACATCAGTTATTCATGTCTCAAAGCTTCGATAGGATTTAAATTCGATGCTTTCCATGCAGGATAGAGACCAGATAGCACGCTGGTTACAATTCCAAATGCCATACCGTAGGGGATAAATATCAGACTGGATGGCATGAAGAGAAAACGTGTCTCCTCAAGCATGATGAGTATCGCAACATATCCTCCAATAAAGCTCAGGATACCACCAATAAGACTCCCACCAATGCCAAGAAGCAGTGATTCATAGATAAACATCTTTCTGACCTCATTCCTCATCGTTCCAATGGATCTGAGAATGCCAATCTCTTTGTACCGCTCCATTACTGACATCATCATAACATTAAAGATAGAGACCCCGGCAACAATGAGTGAGATCCCGCCAATGGCCATAGTAAAGGTTGCAATACGCCCAAAAGTCTCAAGAATCGTCTCAAGAATGGCACGGGTGTCATACACATCTACCTCTGTCTCACGCCGGTTGAGCTGGGCCTCTATCGCTGCCTTCGTTGATTCAATGTGATCCAGGTCCCTGACCTTCACAATGACACTATCATATCCCTCAGTAGAATAGAAGTTCTTATACCATTGATCAGAGAAGACAAGGCCATTATCAGGATTAATATCAAATCCCATCCCGCGTTCATCAAGAATTCCTGTTACTCTGACTCCGGTCTCATCATCTCCAATGAGGATTCGCGATCCAACAACCAGATCGTACTCCTCAGCCAGTTTCTTCCCCGCCATCACACCAGAAGATCCACGAATATACTGGCCTTCCAGCTTATCAAGCATTAACGGGATGTCTTTTGGATCCATCCCATAGATTGCTGAAGCTCCAGTCTCACGTCCAACTTTAATCCGGTCACCCCCTGAGTATACCGGGATGATATCTGCATTTCCTGCTGCACGTCTTATCTGCTCAAGCTCCCGATCCGTTATCTTTGTATTGCTGGAAGGTGCTCCCGGTCCAAAGTATCCGACATGTGGACTGACAACAATTGAATCACCGACATCTGAAAGTGATTCAGAGACAGAAAGTGTCAGTCCGTTTCCTAAAATGCCCATCGAAGTGATAGCAACAACCCCGATAATGATACCTATTGCTGCGAGGAGAGAACGGAGCCAGTGAATCCGTAAATTTCTGACTGCGAGATTGAAGAAGATACGTTGCTTCATTATGCACCCCTGGTAATTTTCCCATCCACGATCTGTATCTTCCGGTGGGCATAGACCGCCACAGATGGATCATGAGTCACCATGATGATAGTCTTGCCCTGACCTTCACAGAGCCGTTTTAATAGTTCCATAATGGCATTCCCTGTCTTTGAATCAAGATTCCCGGTAGGTTCATCACAGAGAAGAATCTCAGGATCATTTACCAGTGCCCGTGCTATCGCAACACGCTGTTGCTGACCGCCAGACAGTTCATTTGGTTTGTGACTATCCAGATGAGATTCAAGGGCAACAGACCGGAGCACATCAATACAGCGATCATCACAGTTGGTTGTCCCGGTCTTTAATAATAGGGGATACTGTACGTTCTCCCGTGCAGTCAGAAGAGGAATGAGATTAAACTGCTGAAAGATAAAACCGATATGATCCCGTCGTAACCGGGTGAGATCATCATCACTCATATGAGTCGTCTCAATCCCGTTGATGAGAATTTCACCAGAATCAGGAACATCTAGACAGCCGAGTATATTAAGGAGGGTTGATTTTCCTGAACCAGACGGGCCCATGATAGCAATGAACTCCCCCCGTCCTACAGAACCTGATACATTGTCAAGAGCGGTGACATTACCTCCTAAAAGATGGTAAATTTTACTTATATTGCGAAAAATAATAATATTTTCTTGAGATGCTGTCACAGAGCTTCTCATCTCCTGAACCTGGTATAATAAATAACTCCACTTACTGCAAGGAGGAATATCAGAATGATAACGATAAATACTGGTGAAAAACCCTCATTTTGAACTGATTCAGATGTTGGAAGACTATTAAGATTTACATCAGTCGAACTGACAAACTCATTACCATCATCATCTTTGTATGAGATCAATATCCCAACCTCCTCTGTTTCAGGGGGTGTGGTAAAGGTAACTTCAAACCCAGCAAAATCGTCTGGTTTTAAGGCACCGACAGCATACAACCGGTACGGGATGGTTGGTTCTGCAGGTTCATCTGTCGTTATTATCACACCGTTTGCAGTCTCAAGACCTGAATTTGTTACATCGCCTGATAGTCTGTAATACTCACCCGTATCTTCAAGGATGATATTTGAGAGAACCGGATCTGCACGTGTCTTTGATTGCCCAAACTGGATGGGAATTGTATACGAGACATCATGTTCATTAATTCCATTCTGATAATCCACTGTAAATATTAGATCATCATCTGATCCAGGAGTAAAAGAGAACGGAACATCAATTGATGTATCAGGCTCGAGGACACCGACAAAATAGCTGCTCGGCATAATCTCATGTCCATCACCTTTCGGAATTACCGTGACACCAGTCACTTTGTTGTCACGGGGATTCCCAATATGCATCGTAAGAATTTCTTTCTTACCCATGGTAAAATTTTCAGGCTTGTCAAGAATCGCTACAGATAAGGTTTTATCCTGAACCATTACCTGAAATGGATATCGTAGATATCCGGCATCACGAAAATCAAGTGAAAATGCCGGATAATAGATACCTTCTTTCCCATCTGCCTGGATTGTATAAGCAAACTTCATGGTGTTGCCGCCACCGAGCGAACCGACAACATCGTACTGATCGCTGATTGTCTTTATCTTACTGTCATGTAATCGTGCTGCTGAAACCGGGACACCCTGACTACCTGAGTTAGTTATCTCAAAGGTAACGGTCCCGATATCCCATGGCATCAGTACTTCAGGATCCAGAGTTAGACTGGAAATATAGACCTGTGCAGATGATGCTACTGACCCCGGATCCTGTTCTGCTGCTACAGGAGAGATGCTGGCAAGACATAGAACAAGGAGTACCAGTGGGATGAAGAGAGAAAATAATCGTATTTTCATGTTGAAAACCATCCTAAACTCATTCCCAGTGAATAGAGAGTAAAGAGAGCATATATCACGGCAGGTATTCCACCTGCAAATAAAACCTGTTTTTGGGTTAACTTCCCTCCTGCCTGCATGCCAAAGATCCACTGGTTTGCAGCCCAAACTAAAAAGATGAGGGTAACCAGTGAAGACATAAGTGAATACTGTAAAAATACCGGATCATGCATAAGGTTAGAGGTTGCCTTCTCAACAATCTGCTGAATCTCTTCAGGATCAGTCATACTGGTGAGATGAACCGAACCTATCTCTACCATGGGAATGAAGTACAATCCAAGAATCATTGATATACATGCGGCAATAACAAGAGGGACCATCCCATATCCGGTAATCTCAAGGATCCGTTTAAACGAATGGTCAGATTTATAGTACCTTGTAATGAGATACATCATAAACCCAAGAATTAACCATATGATAAAAAAACCGATAAATCCGGATATACCGGCAAAAATCACAATGACATAACTGATACTATCAGACATACCTGAAAAGACCGGTCCCATGATGCCACTCACCTGGTAGGCAGTGATAGCTGCAAATAGACCTCCAATCGCAACAATAAGTGCAGGTATTGACAATGCAGGCTCCTTTGCATTTTTTTCAACAAAAAAATCTGCTGGATTTGTTATATAGGTACGGATACTTGTTTCCATCTGGATCTGTCCTGTTGATCTATTCTTTTAGTGCGGCATATATAAAACTCTCAGTCATCCTCAAAGAGGAAGAGTTCCTCAATAGTTCTGCCCAATGCCAGTGAGATGTCATGGGCTAGTCTGAGTGAAGGGTTGTATCTTCCTTTCTCAAGAAAAACAATTGTCTCCCTCCTCACTCCGACGATATCAGCAAGATCCTGCTGGGTAAGATTTTTTTGTGCTCTGCATTCCTTAATACGTGTTTTCATATCGTTACTCTTTTGCTTCAGTAGACATCCCCTTTTTGAGAGTAGTACCACTGAAAAACGGCATTACTGACCGGCATTACCAGAATCAGAATTAAAAATAGTGTACTGGTACTAATCGTAATAAATCCTGTATACGTGGCCCAGAACAGAATGATAATAATCAGATATGTCAAATACCATGAACAGCTGATTCCATAGGTTCCAATCTTTTTTGTTCTCTCATCCTGAATTTCAGAATCTTTGCGTTTCCTAAGTCTGATGCCAGCAATGAATAGCAGGATTATTCCAAAGGTGAGACCGGCCTGAAACGATACGGTACCAGCAGAATTGGGATTAACCACCATCAGAAGAAGAAAGAGCAGAGTAATTGCAAGCCCTGATACAAGTATAATCCGGTTATAACCCTGCCAGGTTGTCGCCTTAAAAAGTGATACCAGGATAATAAACAACCCGGTACTACATAACCATAATAACGCATCATAATTGATGGTTTCAGAACCGAACACATAAGCAGTCACCGATGCGATAATCGTAAGTAAACCAATTCCTGTTAGCAGCGTACATCGTCGTCTTATCGGTGGTTTCTCATCACAGGATAATCCTGAAAATGTTAGAACCATATAACATAATATGAGATTTATCTCACATAATCATTGTGTTGTGTACCAATCTCCAGTAAAGTCTCACAGGAAAAACAGGAAATAGAATAATAAACTTCACAGAACCTTTTTTCGTATCAGAACGAGAAACCCGCACATAACAAGAAATAATGAGATGATCATCACTTCAATGAATGCATACGGATCTTCCTGTAAGGGGAGGTTAACGTTCATCCCATACATGCTTACCATAAAGGTCGGGATCATCAGGAGAATGGTCACACTGGTGAGGAGTTTCATCACGACATTAACATTATTACTGATAACTGATGCGAAAGCATCCATCATTCCGGTCAGGATACTGGTATATATATTTGCCATCTCAAGACCCTGTTTGTTCTCTATTACCGCCTCTTCATAGAGATCTTCCTCGTACTCGGCAGAGATATCAAGGGCAGCAACATAGGGAAATTTCTCAAACATCAGTGAATTTGTCCGCAGAGACGTAGTGAAGTATACAAGACTCTTCTGGAGTGAAAACAGGTTAATGAGCTGTTCATTTTTTGTGGAACGATGTAGTTCAGTCTCCATCTTGTTTGTCAACCGGTTTATCTCTTTAAGATATCGAAGAAACCGTAGTGCAGAACGGTAACATAACTGCAGAACAAACCTTGTTCTAAACCGGGTATCAAAATTCCGAACCCAACAATTGAGAAATTCCTGTATTACATCTACTTCGGTCAGGGAGACGGTTATTATCAGGTCCGGGGTTAAAATAATCCCGATAGGAAGAGTAATAAAAGGGATAGCCGATCCCTCAGGCTCACGTTTTGGTGAGCGCAGCAGAATGAGTGTATTACCTTCTTCAACCTCAACACGTGCCCGTTCATCAATATCAAGGGGGTCAGTTATGAAATCAAGCGGCATACCAAACCGATCAATGAGTGCGGCAATTTCTTTTTCCGTTGGATTAACGACTCTGACCCAACATCCCTCTTCATAATCATCAATTTCAGACAGCCCATCCTCGGTTGATGTATGGATAAATATCATAGTATCATCTCCTGTCTGAAAGGTAGTCTGTTATCGTGATACACAGGACAGATGAAACAACAAATTGTTAAACAGCCTATATCACGCAGGAATACCCTCTGTGTATCACGGCGATCTTACAACCTAATGCCTCAACTCTGTGGTATAAAGCTGTGCCTTTTTATATGGTATGCCATTACTTCTAATGTAGTTATTGTATGGTACAAACGCAAAAATCAAAGGAACCCTATTACAATGCCACAACACCATACCACATTCCTTGTCCTGGTATGTTTGTGCAGGAAGACCAAAAAAACAGAAATTCTCATTATAGTGCCCGGCATATCATCTTCTTATAATCAAAGTGAAACGGATGTTATAAGAAGGCGTAGCCCTGCTGATCGCACTACAGAGGTTAAGGCAGACTTTCATGGTAAATTTTGCCATTACCTATATTACAAGACTGTTGCAATACGATCCATAGCAATCCTTAACTTATCCATTGATGCTGCATAACTCATCCGTATCCAGCCCGGGGAATGAAACGCAACACCAGGCGTAACTGCAACCTGAGCGTTCTTTAGTAGATCCTGTGCGATAACGGCGTCATCTCCATCGACTTTAATATACGCATAAAACGCTCCGTCAGCCGGTGCATATGAAAGCCCCATATCCATAAGTGCATGAAGGACAAGCGTTCTTCGCCGTTCAAATTCTTTTCTCATCTCCTCAACACATCCCTGTGGACCAGTTAGGGCAGCAACTCCCCCATACATCGCAAATGTGGTTGGATGACTGATAGTATGCTGCTGGACGATATTCATCCTGTCAAGGACCGATTTTGGAGCAATGGCATACCCAAGACGCCATCCGGTCATCGCATATGCCTTTGAAAAACCGTTAACAGTAATGGTCCGTTCATCCATCCCGGGAAACATGGCCAGAGAATAGTGTATCTGCCCGTAAATCAGTTTTTCATAGATCTCGTCTGACAATGCATAGAGATCATTATCCTTACAGACATCCGAAAGTAATCGGAGTGATGCCCGGTCAAGAACTGAACCTGACGGATTACAGGGACTGTTAACAATAATCATCTTTGTTCTTTCTGTTATCACTTCAAGGAGATTATCATCAAGTTGGTAGGTTTTGTTATTAAGGGGATGGTGAACCGGCGTTCCACCTGCTATCATGATGCAGGGCTCATAACTTACCCATGAGGGATCAAGAATAACAACCTCATCGCCCGGGTTGAGAACTGCCTCACATGCTTCATAAATAGCATCCTTTGCCCCGCAGGTCACGATTATTTGTTCAGTTGAGCAGGAAAAACCATTATCAAACTCGGTCTTTGCAGCAATTGCCTGTAAGAGTTCCGGGATTCCACGACCGGGCGCATAATGGGTTTTTCCGGAATGAAGGGCATCTACCGCTGCCTCTATAATATGGGGAGGGGTGTCAAAATCAGGTTCACCAATTGAAAGACTAATAACATCAATACCAGCAGCTGCCATCGAACGTGCCCGTTCAGTTATCTCAATAGTGGCTGAAGGGGAGATACAGGCTATCTTATCTGATAACGATCTCATGACAATCGCTGACACATCTTGACAGCTGATTCAACAGCACGCCTGGCATAATCAATCCGCTCAGTGGCTTCCATACGGGTCATACCAGGTCCGGAAATTCCTAATGCAACAGGTTTTTCATATTCCAGTGAGAGATCAATAATCTTTCGTGCCGCATGCTGAACAACAATCTCATCATGCTGGGTTGAACCCTCAATAACACAGCCAATCGTCACAACTGCATCAACATCTCCTTTTGCAAGCATCTTTTTTATGGCTAACGGCATGTCATAGGCACCGGGTACATAGATTCGATCTATAACCTCTGCTCCGAGAAACTTTGCATGTTCTTCTGCTTCTATCTCCATCATATACGTGATATCACGGTTAAATTCGGCAATAATAAATCCAAGTTGAATCGTCATGGCGCATTCCTGTATATACTTCTATATCCAGACTATCACAAAAAGCATCCTTCTCATTCACCAGGATATAAAAATCGTTGAGTTTTTTTCAGATGTCATCATTATGGAGTTCGCATTGCGCGGACGGATACCTATATGGATGAGGAACACAAATACCACACATGAGGTGACAGTATGCCAGATTTTGGAACACCATTTGCAGGATGCGCACAAGAGAGAAAATTAACAGATTCAGAACTGATACGGGCAATCCGATTTATGATCTCTGCTGAGTACGAGGCAATACAACTCTACATGCAACTCGCAGAATCAACTGACAATGAACTTGCACAGAAAGTTCTCATCGATATTGCAGATGAAGAACGGGTTCATGCCGGGGAATTTATGCGTCTGCTCTTTGAACTTGCCCCTGATGAAGAAGGACTCTATCAGGAAGGATTTTCAGAAGTAAAAGAACAGATAACTAATAAATAAATCCAGCTCAAAGATGGCGACACAGACTTTAGAGGGATATGCATAAGTTCATGCATCAGAGTCGTGCAGAACCTGCATCAGTAAATCCCTGTCGCTGACCGGTTCCAGCCTCACGTTCAAGACTGCCAGGCTTCATCAGTTTAATGACATTGACCGCATGCTCACGGGTTCTCTGTTCTGCAAGCCATGCGAGTTCTGCATCTGAACCAGCTTCATCCTCGTGAACAAATACCTCAATGATATGAGTGTTTGTCATCAGCTGACAGGAGATCAACCCTTGTGAAGCTTCGTGTGCACACATACGATCTTTCTCTTTACCACCAGGCATACCAAGGGCCATGCAAATATCACATCTGAACTCTTCTATCAGTTTTTTGCATGCTACAGGCAGATCTTTTATCCCAGGGACAGTATACCGCTCGATTGAGACACTTGCGTGCTTTTTCAACTCATCAATAGCCATTTTTCCCATATTTACCCGGGAAAATGTGGTATCAGCGATACCCACTTTCATCCCAGTACCTCTGCTGCAGCAATGACACCTGAGGCTTGTGGCTGATAGCCAACTCTTCGTAGTGCATGCTCAGTTATAGCAAGGGTTCCGAGGATCTCAGGTGCACTAACAGCACCCATATGACCTATTCTAAATATCACATCTTTCAGATGATCCTGCCCACCAGCAATAGAAACTCCCATCTTCTTGATGATTGCACGGAATTCCTTATCAGTAACTCCCTTTGGCAGAGATGCTGCGGTCACGGTATTAGAGAGATGATGGACAGTGTCTGTTTTTGGAAAGAGAGGAAGACCCCATGCCCCGATAGCTGCCCTGACTGATTCTGCCATCCGGTGATGACGTGCAATCCGTGCATCAACCCCTTCTTCTTCAATTATCAGGCAGGCTTCTCTAAGACCCAAAAAGAGCGGAACAGCCGGCGTATAAGGGGTTTCCATCGGACTTTTTCCTGCACTCTTTCGATACGCTAAAAGATCCAGGTAGTACGGTGCATTCCCGACCAGACGTTCCCAGGAGCTATCAGATACCGCTATGGCAGAGAGACCAGCCGGAGCTGCAAGACACTTTTGTGATCCGACAATGGCCACATCAACGCCCCAGTCATCTGCCCTGACCGTATCCCCACCAACTGATGTGACACCATCCATGATAAAAAGGGCATCGTGTTTTTTACAAAGTTTTCCCACCTCTTGTGCCGGGTTTAAGATACCGGCAGAGGTCTCATTATGAACCATGGTCACGATCTCACAGCCGGCTTCAAGTTCTTCTTCGAGCCGGTTAAGAGGCAGTGGTGTTCCCCATTCTGATGCAAGCTGCACCGCATCTCCATATCGTGTACCAATATCGTACAGACGCTCACCGAATTTACCATTCACCAGGTGTGCCATCTTTTTTCCACGACCAAAGTTGGCTATGGCTGCTTCCATTGCAGCAGTCCCGGATCCTGATATGACAAGTGGATTGTTCACAGTTCCAAATACCGTCTTAAGTACCCGCACAATGTCAGCATATGCCTCCCCGAATTCAGGGCCACGGTGATTGATAGCCTGTCGTGCCATTGCAGCCTGTACCCGTTCAGGTAACGGGACCGGACCTGGCAGCATCAGCAGTATCTCCTGTTCCATAGTAAATCAGCTTAAGATATTAGCATTCATGCCAGATTATACACATGGATTATCATGGTTGACGTGAGTATCATCAGTGGTTCTATCTCTGATGAAGAGATTGCACAAAAAGTGTGGGATGTATTAAACACATATGGTGTATCGTATGACTATCGTATTCTATCAGCCCACCGGGATCCAGAGGACTTGGACGCCTATATATCTGGTTCAGATGCACGGGTGTTTATCTGCATAGCAGGCCTCTCTGCAGCACTTCCGGGAGTCGTCGCCGCAAAGACCATGAGGCCAGTTATCGGGGTTCCTGTGAGTGGAGTCATCATGGGTGGTCTTGATGCTCTTCTCTCAATTGTTCAGATGCCAAAAGGTGTGCCGGTCGCTTGCGTTGGTGTTGATAATGGACAGAATGCCGCTCTTCTTGCAATCAGAATCCTAAACGTCTCAAAAGAATGAAATGTATCAGATGGGGATACTTTGGGATTACAAAGACAGGTATCAATGTATTTTTGATGCCTGCAACGATGACAATAAAAAATGAGTCTGATATCTGCCCGAATCACAGTGATTAATACTAGTTGTATTCACGACGTGGCTTTGGAGGGCGTGCTTCATCAATCCTCAGTGTTCTCCCCTCAAAGACGGTCTCGTTGAGTGTGTTCATTGCTTTCTCCGCTTCCTCGACGGTGCTCATCTCAACAAAACCAAATCCTTTCTGTCCAATTATCCTGACTTCGACTACTTCTCCATAGTCTTCAAAAAGAGTCCGCAGTTGAGACTCATTTACCGAGTATGTCAGATTACCAACATACAGTTTCTTTCCCTGCATAACATTCACTAATACCATTTTCCGCAGCTTGAATATACGATCTACATCGGTTTTTACTCAATCTGAACATAAAATAGCGTAATCCTCCCGGATCCCAGCCGCGAATATATAATTCGTTCTGATTACTATTTCGTCCATTCTGCGTTACATAATAGGTGATCCTTTCTTGGTTTGAATGTTGTGGACTATATCCATCCATCGGGTTAAGAAAAGAGAAACTGTGAGAAATTATTGTGTTCCATATTTCCTGAAGATGAGTTTCCTCTATAGAAAAGATAAAAAATGAGAAGAAAGGGATCGAATCTGATTTTGAATCAAGAGAAAGAATATTGTTTCTCCCATATTATCCTAAATGAACCATAACATTATAATTCCATGCCGGATATCATGCAGATTGGATTATTATTTAAGAAGATCCCGGACCATCTTCACCGCGCATAGATCCCCACACATGGAGCAGGTCTCATCTGATGGATCGCGATCATGTATTCTGCGTGCGACATCAGGAAAGAGTGCATTGGAAAACTGTGCATCCCAGTCAAGATCACGTCTCTTCTGTCCCATCAAAAGTTCATTCTCCTCAGCCTTTGAAAAACCCTGAACACGGTTTCCAATATGTGCTGCTATCACAGATGCCCGTGTTCCTTCTATGATATCTTCTACTCGGGGGAGGGCCAGGTGTTCACTTGGAGAAACCATACAAAGAAAATTTGCGCCATACATACAGGCAACAGCCCCACCAATAGCACTAACAATATGATCATACCCGGGGGCAACATCAGTGACAAGTGGTCCTAACAGGTAGAGAGGTGCACCTGCCGTGAGTTCTTTTATCATCCTGACATTGTATCCAATCTGCTCCAGGGGAATATGTCCCGGGCCTTCTATCATACGCTGAATCCCGGCAGTAAGAGCGCGGTTTGCAAGAAGTCCAAGGTTTAAGTATTCTACTGATTTCGCTAGTTTTGGGGCATCTTCCTGACAACCAGGGCGCATGCCATCCCCAAGACTGATGACAACATCATATTCTGCAAGTATTTCAAGCAGATAGTCATATTCAGACCAGAGCGGATTTTCGACCCCCTGTGATGCCATCATTGCTATATGGAATGCTCCACCGCGTGAGACAACACCCATCGTCCGTGGATCCTGCCTGAGTGATCCAAGAACATCGGTATTTACACCACAATGGAGGGTCAGAAAATCAACGCCCTGATTGCAGTGTTCCCTGATGACACGAAAAAGGAGATCAGCCTCAAGATCTGCAGCATTCCCTGCCCTTCTCACCGCTTCATAAATGGGAACCGTGCCGATTGTCGTATCAAGTTTCAGCAGTTCCTCCCTCATACTCCGCAGATCCCCTCCGGTTGAGAGATCCATAAGGCTGTCTGCGCCATTTTGAAGAGCTGCCTCTGCCTTTTTGTACTCAAGCGCAGGATCACAGAGCTGGTTACTGGTTCCAACATTCACATTAACTTTCACACGACAAGAGTCACCGATTCCAATAATCTGATGTTTTCTTCTGTGGTTATGGGGGATGACAAGCCTGCCGGATACGATTTGCTGTGCTACTTTATCAGGAGTGATTCCTTCCTGCAAGGCAATTTTTTCAACCTCAGGCAAAATATCATGCCTGCACTGGTTGATGAGGGTATCCATACGGTTACTTGTTTGTGAGCAGTCGTTTAATTATAGTACCATGAAGGTCAGACTCATTCCAGGAAATGGATATTATGCAAATGCGTACCTTGCAGGTTCGGTTCTTATTGATGCCGGGGTAACTCCAGTCTCAATAGAACCATACCGCAATCAGATTGCCCATATTGTCCTTACTCATTCTCACTATGATCATATTGCATACCTGCATCACCTGGCAGAATATACCGGAGCTGATGTATATATCCACTCTCTTGATGCTTCTGGACTAACCAGTGACAGGGATAGTCTCTCAATGCAATTTGGCGCTCATGCACCGGGTATCCAGGCAGACCATCTCCTGGCTGAAGGAGACACCATCGACAGGTGGACAATCCTTCATACTCCCGGTCATACAATGGGGAGCATCTGCCTGTATGATCCGGAAACAAAAACACTCATCAGTGGCGATACAGTTTTTTCAGACGGAGCCTTTGGAAGATATGACTTTCCTGGAGGCAGCAGGAATATGCTGGAAGAATCATTATTGAGGCTGCATGAGATGGAGGTTGAAGGTCTCTATCCCGGGCATGGACTACCCGTTGACTCTGGTGGCTCCCGCCATATTAATGCAGCACTGCAGATGATCCGGATGTATGGGTGATTTATCAGCACAAAAAAGCACCACAGAACCGATGATACGATGGAAAAAAATACAATGTTTCTCTTCATCTGTATCTTTTTTCCATTACACACAATTTTTGCTTCTCACCCAGGCTTTTTTTCTGTCACCCCAACCTGATAATACAAAAACTGATACATTTTCGGATTTAAAATGCGATAATGTGTTCAATTTAGTAACCACAAAGGATAGTGGATGAAATTAGATCTGACACTCCACCCACATCTCTATGGAAACCATTTCTTTATCCGTCACAACTGACATATCACTATCATACCCCGGCTTGATAGAGGAGAATTGAGGAGAAGTATGATGATAAAAGTAGCTATTAATGGATATGGTACTATTGGCAAGCGTGTGGCAGATGCAGTGTCACTCCAGCAAGACATGAAAATAATCGGCGTCTCTAAGACAAGACCAAACGCTGAGGCATTCGTCGCCCAGGAACGGGGTTATCCACTCTTTATTGCAGATATGTCCAAGGCACAGGCTTTTTCTGATGCTGGCATTACCGTTGCCGGCAGTGTTGAGGATATGATTAGGAGTGCAGACATTGTTGTTGACGCAACTCCCGGTGGAGTTGGTGTGAAGAACCGGGCACTGTATGAGAAACATAAGGTCAAAGCGTTATGGCAGGGGGGCGAATCTCATGAAATTGCTGGTTTTTCCTTTAATGCATCATGTAATTATGAAGGAGCTCGTAACAGACAGTTTGTCAGGGTTGTCTCGTGTAACACAACCGGACTCTGCCGAATCATCAAAGCTGTTGACGAAGGGTTCGGAGTTACAAAAGTCAGGGCAGTCATGGTGAGGAGAGGGGCAGATCCTCATGTGATAAAGAAAGGACCGATTGACTCTGTTGTTCTTGATCCGGTGGGCATTCCAAGTCACCATGGTCCTGATGTAAACTCAGTCTTACCAGACATTACAATTGTCACGATGGCGATGATCGTTCCAACGACACAGATGCATATGCATGCCCTTATCTTTGAACTTGCCTCAGACGCAACAAGAGAAGAAATACTTGCCATTATTAAAGCTCATCCACGTCTTGGTCTTGTTAAAAAGGCAACAGGAATAGTAAGCACCGCAGAACTCAAGGAATATGTTATGGATCTCGGACGTCCACGATCTGATCTCTGGGAAAATGGAATTTATGAGGATTCTGTCTCGGTGGTGGGACGTGACCTGTACCTGTTCCAGGCAATTCACCAGGAGGCAGATGTGGTCGTAGAGAACATTGATGCTATCAGGGCAATGGCAGGTGATGTGGCAGATGGTGCAACATCTATCAGGATGACAAATGAAGCTCTCGGTTTTGTTGCTATCTGAAGGTCACCCAATCATTAACTCCTTTTACTCCCCATCAGTGTGGTAATGGATCCATATTCACTGGCAACACGTAATACAGTAGAGACAGTCACTGATGATGAATTACAGTCTCTTCTGACCAGGCCAGTAAAGAAAGTATATGCCGGATATGAACCAAGTGGAGAGATTCATCTTGGTCATCTGGTGACAATTAATAAACTGATTGATCTACGCGATGCAGGATTTGAAGTAATTGTTCTCCTGGCAGATCTCCATGCATTCCTGAACAGAAAGGGAACCATGGAAGAAGTGAGAGAGATTGCAGCATATAACCGGCGATGTTTTGAAGGACTTGGTCTGACAGATGTAACATATGTTCTCGGATCAGAAATGCAACTTACCCAAAAATATCAGATGCTTGTCCATGAACTCTCACAGGTAATTACCCTGAATCGTGCAAAACGAAGTATGGATGAAGTTGGACGTCAAATGGAGGCTCCAACGGTCTCACAGATGGTATATCCGATTATGCAGATGGCTGATATAGCAGTATTACAGGTAGACGCAGCCGTTGGCGGTATTGATCAGAGAAAGATCCATATGCTTGCACGGGAATATCTTCCACCAAAAGGGTATCCATCTCCGGTCTGTATCCATCTCCCGATTATCAATGGTCTTGATGGGAAGAAGATGTCCTCCTCTGCCGGTAATTACATCTCTGTTGCTGACTCAGAAGAAGTGATTCAGAAAAAGATGAAAAAAGCCTTTTGCCCCCCGGAAATAGAAGAGAATCCAGTACTCCAGATACTACAGTATCATATTTTCCCCCGGATGAGCGAAGTTGCAATAATGAGACCTGAAAAATTTGGAGGGGACCTGACCTGTTACTCATATGAAGAGATAGCGCAGGTATATGCAGCAGGCAACGTTCATCCAGCAGATCTAAAGGCAACAGTCGCACGTTGCTTATCTGAAATTTTATCTCCGGTACGGGATCATCTTTCATAATGTTCCAGAGTTGGTAATGTGGCAAACGAAGAGTATACAGAGCGAATCGATAGACAGGTCGATAAAGATCGTGCGAGAATCAAAGATCTCGATCAACTCAAAGTCAGAGGTGATGTCTTTGATGATGTTACCCTGCTCGCTCTGTATAAACTCTCACAAAAAGGTTGGATTACAGCTATTGGTGGTCCAATATCAACTGGAAAAGAGGCAAATGTCTTTTTGGCAGACCGGGGATCATCAACAGTTGCGATAAAGATTTACCTCATCAGGACAGCGAATTTTAAGCGTATGCAGGAGTATATTACCGGTGACAGAAGATTTCATGGTACCAGAAAGACAAGGAAAGAACTTATCTTTACCTGGACGAAGAAAGAATTTTCAAATTTGAAACGAGCTCAAAAAGCAGGTATACCTGTGCCTGAACCTCTGGTATTTGATCGCAACATTCTGATAATGGAGTTTTTAGGAGAAGATGAAAATCCATACCCGCAAATCAGGAATGTAAACTTAGAAAACCCCAGGCTCGTGTATGAAGAGATACTGTTACAGGTGACTTCCCTGTATCAGAAGGCTCACCTGGTGCATGGTGATCTATCAGAATATAACATCCTTTATGGAAACAGGCCATACCTGATTGATATGGGGCAGGCAGTTACTGAAGAACATCCACAGGCACTGTTATTTCTTATGCGGGATCTTGAAAATATAAACCGGTTCTTTGGAACTATGTGTAATATTGATGATGTACGAGATACATTTACAAAAATTACCGGCATTCCGGTGACTACGTCAGAGAATAATATGTACGATAAGGAGAAATAGGGATCATGAAGCAGGAAACACGAATCACAACAGAACGAATCGGCGTTCTTATCGGAAAAAAGGGACTGGTAAAACGTGATATAGAAGAACGGACAGGCACATCAATACAAGTTGATAGTGAAAAAGGTCTTGTTACGATTGAAGGAGAGGATGCAGACTTATTTATCAGATCGGTAGAGACAATAAAGGCAATATCACGCGGATTTTCTCCGGAACGTGCCTTTTGCCTTCTCGAAGATGAAGATCTCTATCTGGAAATCATAAACCTCGGAGAAATTGTTGATAGTCCGAATCAGCTTGAGCGTATCCGCGGACGGATAATTGGAAAAAACGGGTATGCACGTAACCAGATTGAAGATCTAACACGCACTTCCCTTTCAGTCTATGGAAAAACGGTAGCTATCATCGGAACATTTGATCAGATAAAGACGACAAAGGAGGGACTTGATATGCTCATTGGTGGTGCCCCTCATGAAGCAGTCTTTTCATTCCTTGAAAAGAAACGGCGTGAAGCTAAACGTGATATGCTTGGATACTATTACTAATTATTTTTCCATGGGAAACAGAATAATCAGAAAAATTCTTTATCCTAGAAATGAAGCCTAATGTAACCCTCCTCCGGAAATAAAAACATATGAAGATTGCCGACTTAGACCTGCCACAGCCTCTGGTCAGTGCATATGCAGCAAAAGGAATCCATACCCTCTACCCACCACAGGTGGAATGCATAGAAAATGGTCTTCTGACAGGGAGCAATCTCCTGATTTCGATACCCACAGCCAGTGGCAAGACCCTTATTGCAGAGATGGCGATGCATCATCAGATAGCAAAAGGAGGTAAATGCCTGTATATTGTCCCGCTCAGGGCACTTGCCTCAGAAAAATATGACGAATTTTCTCACAAAGGAGTAAAAACAGGTGTTGCGACAGGTGATCTTGACAGGACTGATCCTTATCTTGGCTCCTATGATATTATCGTTGCCACCAGTGAAAAGGTTGATTCACTTCTGAGAAATAAAAGTCCCTGGATCCCCCTTATCACCTGCCTGGTACTCGACGAAGTCCACCTGATTGATGCTGAGAACCGGGGGACTACGCTGGAGATGGTCATCACTAAGATGCGATATAAAAATCCGGCAATGCAAATAATTGCACTCTCTGCAACAATCGGAAACCCTGAACAACTTGCAGGCTGGATGAATGCAACACGTATCAGGAGTGACTGGCGGCCGGTAGATCTCAGACAGGGTGTCTATTTTGATGGAGAGATTCAGTTTACTGATATGAAACGGAGCCTGCCACAGATAACAAAATACGATGACCTGAATCTGTGTTCTGATACGATAACTGAGGGCGGGCAGTGTCTCGTTTTTGTATCATCACGACGCAATGCCGAAGGGTTTGCCAAACGTGCGGCAAAAGCCCTGTCATGTGGAAGTCCGGATACCCGTGCCCTTGCTGAACGCCTGGTCTCTTTGAGGGATAAAGATGCAGAAAACTATCTGGCATCATGTGTTGCCCAGGGAGTCGCCTATCACCATGCCGGACTAAAACGGGAAGAGCGTGCAATTGTTGAGGAAGGGTTTCGAAATGGACTGATTCAGATAATATCAGCAACACCAACACTTGCAGCAGGAATGAATCTTCCTGCACGCCGGGTGATAATCAGGGACTATCAGAGGTTCACTTCAGAAATGGGAATGGTGCCGATACCAGTCATGGAGTATCATCAGATGGCCGGACGGGCTGGCAGACCACACCTTGATCCATACGGTGAAGCCATTCTTATAGCAAAAGACAGGGGGATGATTGATGATCTCTTTGAGTTCTTCATCAATGCAAGTCCTGAGAAGGTTGAATCGCAATCCGGCGACGAGGGGGCACTATGTACGCATATCCTCTCTCTTGTCGCAACGGGTTTTGTCCATACCCATGAAGAGATATCAGAGTTCATGAAAAAAACCTTCTTTTTGTATCTTCATCCACAATCCCGGACAATGAACCGGGTCATTGAGAGTATCCTCACCTTTCTGATACAATCAAAGATGATAGTGGAAGAAGGGGACTATGTGCGGGCAACACCTTTAGGTTCACTGGTATCACGTCTGTATATCGATCCACGGGGAGCTCATCTGGTAGCTGAACATCTTGCCAGCCTAAAGACATGGTCAGATATTGGAATCCTGCATCTTATCTGTTGCTCTCCAGATATGCCAGGTCTGTATGTCAAGACAAAAGATGCACATATGCTCAATAATTTTCTGTATAACAGGGCGGATGAACTGGTCGTTGATGTGCCATACAATGAAGAGGGTGAAGAGAAATATCTTCGTGGGTTAAAGACTGCTCTTCTTCTGTCTGACTGGGCAGATGAACTCTCTGACGCAATGCTTGAGGAACGGTACGGTGTTGGAGCTGGGGATATTTATAACTCAGTCGATTCAGGCAAATGGCTTCTCCATGCCGCCAGCAGGCTTGCACATATGGTAGCACCAACGTTTGCTCCCCAATTAACCGAGCTTTCAACCCGTGTGCAGTACGGAGTCAAACCTGAACTACTCCCCCTGGTTCATATCCGCAATGTTGGTCGTATCCGTGCACGTCGTCTCTTTAACCAGGGTTTGATGGACCGAAATACTATCCAGGCAGCAGGTCATAGTGCCGTTGCACGTATTGTCGGTGAGAAGATAGCGTACCAGATATTTCAGGAACTAAAGATACGGGAGGTTGGCAATGCAACTGTTCTGTCAGGCAGCAGATCAAAATCCAATGGTGAATTCAACCCTCAGCGACTTGAAGATCTTATTGGTATCGGCCCTGCACTGGCGCAGAAACTTCGTGAAAATGGCTATAACACGCCAAATGAGGTTCTAATAGCAGAGGAGTCTGTCATTGCTAAAATTATCGGAACGAAACGAGCCTATGTAATTTTTGATTCTGTAAGTGACAGGAATCGCGATACACATGATGTTGCTACAAGCTCAGAACAAAAACCCGTGCCTGGTCAGCAGGCGTTAGATTTTTTTTGATATGAATACGGATATATGTCTGATACAACAGGTATGGTTTGAAGTAACCGATGTTTCTCACTTTTTAAAGGAACTGCGTGACATTGCCACACGAAACGACGTCTCAATTATCTGTCTTGACCGTAATGCCATGGCAGGACAAAAACATGTCACATCTGCTATCAACCATGCTTTCCGGTCCTACCAAGAGGGGATCAACGTTGCCCGTTCACTTGAAATAGAAGTACTCTTATATGCTGCCGGAACCAGGCAGACCAGTCTTACAAAGCCTTTTGGAATACATCCAGGAAAAAATGAAGCATATCTCTGTATTTGTCCTCCCAATAAGAACGCTTCATTAGAACTCTCTTCATTAGTAAATGAGAAAAATACAGAAGACTGGGAAGCGATATCAGAAGAAAAAATGCGTGTTCTACAGGATCTCTTTGCTATTACCAAAGAAGAACTGGAGGTTGTGGGGTATGCAAGAATCCAGGATCTCGTCTGTGAGAGGGTTGCCTTGCTTGATGTGCAAAAATAATTCAAGTCGGATATCATCCTTGTTTGGGGGTGATGTGGATATCAGCACCTTTCCATCCCAATGTTTTTCTGGTCCCATACATCTCCATATTTTTTTACCAGTATATCCACCCAATAAGAATTTAATGTAGTCCGGAATAAAGGAGTACTAGAGATGACTGTCAATTCACTCAAACAATATTATATCACGGCATTTGGAAAGGTACAACGGGTTGGTTTCCGCGATAAGGTCGAAGAAATTGCTTTAAATAATCAAATATCCGGATATGTGCAGAACCTTTCAACTCGTGATGTTTGTATCGTGGCAGAAGGAAAAGAGACTGATCTTGAGCAGTTTACCAGGGATATCCAGAACTGCAATCCTCCCGTTAAAGTCTCATCAATGAAGGTCCTAGAGCGCCCCTACGAAGGGACATATGAGGATTTTATCATTATCCGGGGAGAACCCATTGAAGAACTTGCTGAACGATTTGATCATGCAATTTTTTATCTTCATAACATAGATACAAAACAGGACAAAATGCTCGGTAAACAGGATTTAATGATTG